>JAGZLR010000109.1 GCA_018364635.1 Clostridiales bacterium
GAAATTTACTTACAACAGATAAGAGAAGAGAAAGAGCTATATGATGAGGAACTAAATTCCGGTGCATCCGAGAAAGAAATTTCTGAATTGGTAACAGCTGCAAAAGAGAAATGGAACATGGAAATTCCGCAACAATATCTGGATGTTCTTTCAAGGATAATATTTATTTTTAGGTGAAAGCAATATTAGCTGGTATGTCTACCAATATAAAAATCAATGTTATATGGAATTGGAACAGCCATCTGGAAGAGAAATCCATCGATTCCGTAATTTTTACGAAATGTTTAATCGTTTTTTGAGTGAGGCGATTATGGGATAAAGCATTGTGAAGTAATAAAAAACAGAAGAAAGAACTTTATGAGAGGAGATAAAATAGATGTCTATTTTTGACGATTTTAAAATGACTGCTCCATTTGACAGTGAAACAAAAGCAAGGATTTCAAAGATGTTTCCTGCAGAATTAAGTGAAATCCTATGCCAATATGGCTGTGGAAACTTTCTTCAGGGGTATTTACGGTTGATTCATCCTTTTGAATATCAAGAAGTCATAAAGGATACTTATTTTGATGCAGAACATTCGATTCCATTCATGCTTACAGCATTTGGCGATATTATCATTTATAAAAAAGACGGATACATTGGAATGATTCAATATCAAAAACATGACAGTGCTATTATTGGCAAGAAAATTTCCTTGTTTCTTCGCTTGTTAGAGGACGCAAGTTTCAGAAAGAAATATTTTGACATTCCTTTATATCAAGAATCAAAGTACAGATAGAACTCATAACGAAATTCATTGGAAAAATAGAGTAAGATGTACTGGGGGACTAATACATGCAGTTAAATATGGAAATAAATAATCAATTTGAAGTTGTAAGGGAGAATTAAAAATGACCTCAAAAGAGATGTTTAGTAATTTATACAATAAATACGGTGAAGATTTTAACTGGTATATGATTCCGTTCACACAGGCAGGTGGCGCATTTGTTGCTGAATTGAAAAAAGAAATCGGGAAAGACCACTTCTTATATGACAAAAAAATTGAGGTGGTAGCAAAGTGTGAATCTAATGATGATGTGTTATATGTCACTGAAAACGGACTGGGTGAAGATGTCTATTATATTTTCCATTTGACTTACTCAAAACATAATTCGGACGAATTTCCTCGGTATGAGGAATTTGCAGATATATTTGCAGTAAAAGAATTTTTGGAGCAATCATATGTCAAGTATTATGTTTAGCCAGCAAATAGCAAATTTGTAAATCTATGTTATGTTACTATTAGAGGTAAAAATGAAACAGTGATTGTGGTAGACTAAACACAAATTATAGCGGAGGCAGGTTTCTATGGTTTTTTCATATAAGGAATTAAAAGACTATGTGAGTGAAGATTTTGAGCGGTTTTATTGAACCGGCAGTTTTGACTGTATATGATATGCCAGTTGGTACGGATTTGGAATTTTGTTTTGACAATACAGGAAGATATTTTATCGACACGAATACTGGAAGACGGATATAACCAGTATGATAAAACGAGAGGAATCAGAGTATGAAAAAAATCTTAATTGTGTTATTAACTATAGTGCTGCTCCTTGCTGGATGCGGAAAAAACGAGGGTTCATTGCCACAATCTCCGCCTGATGAATTTGTGGCGGATCATCAGGAAGATTCTTCTTCAGAAACCGAAATATCATCTGAAGATTATGCGATTCCCGGAAGCTATACCGTCCCGGAGGGATGGGAGAAATCTGAGAAGCATTCTACTGATTCGCAGATTTTCTACATAGAGGAAGGTCACGAAAATGACGAAAAACCGGACAATATCTCTATCCATGTAGGAAAGAACCAATATAGTCTGGATGAGCATGAGCAGTTCTGGGAGGCGATTGTCCAACAGGTTTTGATGCAGCTGGATGGAATTAA
This sequence comes from Clostridiales bacterium, assembly GCA_018364635.1. Lineage (GTDB taxonomy): Bacteria > Bacillota > Clostridia > Lachnospirales > Anaerotignaceae > JAGZLR01. The sequence continues at coordinate 1,924 of JAGZLR010000109.1, forward strand.
AGCACAACTGAATGGGGATGGAACCTATACCGAGCAGGGAGATTTGTTGTATATCTTTACCATCGACGAGGGCGATATTGTAACCACGCAATAATAAATTGACACAGGAATAGTAATTTTATAGGAGTACAACGAAGATGGAGAAACGAAAACTTTCAGGAAAAACAATTTTGAAGCTGATAGGGGCGCTTTTGGCTCTGGCTTATTTGGGATTTTGCATCTATGCGGGTATTACCGGGAAATTTCCGAGTATGCACAGAGCCGAGCATGTGATGCGTTTCGGTGACTTGAAAAACTGGGTGTCCGGCGGGATGTCGGCTGTGATGATTTTTGCCTTTTGTATCACTTCTGCTCTAAATGACTTAAATATCCAGAAGGGACGCAAAAAATCATTTTTACCACTTTTTCTCACCATGATTCTGCCAATTATCCTTTTACTGCTTTTGGAGTCTTATTTGGATATTGGATGGATCGGGATTGCCCTTTATGCCGGTATTGCAGTTTTCCTGTTTGGAGTTGCATGGCTTCCACAACTTTTGAATCAGTGGATCGCCCGCCGACTTTTGCGTGATGAACCTATGAGCGGCAAACAACAGGTGCAGATCATTGAGTGGATTCATTTTCATCCGCTGAAAAAGTTGCTGATTTTCGGGCTGTGGGGCTTTGGTGTCGTGCTGGTTCTGTGTGGCATTTGGGGAACGGCAACCGGAAAAATCGAGATGGACGGAGAGTTTTTCCTGTTTTTACTTGGCACAGCGGTTCTGGTTGTGGCTCTGTTTCAGAAAATGGGACGCTATGTATGTGCGCCTTACCGGAATATATCGGTGCTGAATCAGATTCTCAACAAAAAACAGTTGGAGCAGCTGTTGGATGGAGAACACTTTGAACCAATAGAGTTTGAAGATGAGGCCATGGAAAAGTACCTGGAAATTTACCGAAGCCAGAACTGGATGCTGATTGGCGGGAAGCTGCTCTCAAAAAAGCTGGCTTTATGGGTCACAATGAATCGGTCAGGAGACTATGCGTCCTTGAAGGTACTTTACCTCAACGGTATGACTGCCAAAGCGAAAGTCGATCTGGATATTCGAGGGGACCGGTACAAGGAGTTTACTGCTGTGCTGAGAGAATTGATTGGATACGAAGGCACACTTAAACTGGATGAAAAAGAAGAACAGCTGGCACAGAAATTTACGTCCTTTTTCCCGGAGCAGACTTCCGAACAGGATCGTGTCGCTACTTTTCTTTCTCAGGATGTGACGCAGATTCGGCAGGACTATATTCAGACCTTCTCCCCACCGCCAGACCCCCGGAAGAAAAAGCGGAGTAGACGGGAACGGGAATAAAAGATTTTCTTCATTTTTCGATGGGGAAAGGTTAAATCATAAAATCACATTGAGATGGCGATTATGCGATATAAAAAATCGTATTAATGATTATAGCAAGTGTGCTTTGTTTGGGTTTATTGAATGGTTGCCTGCGAAGCAAGGTCAGGAACAAGATCTAAAGGGCAGGTAAATTCTTCTCGAATTTTCATAACCGACTACCTCCATGATAATATCATACAGAAAAATTTCTTTTTCTTTATAAAATCTTCAAATTCGAAGTTTATCCTTTTTGTCATAATCAATCAAAAGAAAGGACGGAAAGATTATGAATAAGTGTAGAAAAGTGATGATGTTACTGTTTGCTGTTATTGTATGTTTATCTTTTGCAGGCTGTTCTTTACGGGAAAAAATCGAGGACTATTCCAGTGATAAAGAGGAATGTTATCTGAATGAGGAAAATGTGACGAAATTTTCCTATAAAGGAAACAACTACACGATTTTAGCGGATACGGTTTCGAATGGTGGACTTGGGGAGTGGATTGGATACATTCGACAACTTGCGGCTGTAGACGAAGCAGGAAAAATATTATTTCAAGAAAATATCGAAACTGCTACCTTTAAGACATTGGGAGATTTAGTGGATAAAGCCCCTAATGCCGCCTATATTATTCCATTCTTAAATGTGTACGCAGCTCCTAACACTGACGATTATCTGATTGTGGATGTAAATGGAGGGTATCACAAAGCTGTTATAGATGAAAATATCAAAGACACAGATACTGTTTTTGACTTTAAGGCTATAGAACAATCTATGAGTGGCAAGTTTGAAATCAATCCTCAAAATGCAACGCAGCTTCTTTGTAATGGGACGGTTTATCAAGTGACTTCTGATACTGTATCAAATAATGAATTGGGAACTTACATTGATATTCTTGCGGAAAATATTGTATTTAATGTAGAAACAAAAATTCCTTTGTCAAAGAAGGAACTAAGTAAAATTGACTGGTATGGG
>JAGZLR010000110.1 GCA_018364635.1 Clostridiales bacterium
AACGGTGCAGAAGCTGCTGGACAAAGGATATTTACAAGGCAATGAAAAAGGCGAGTTAGAATTGACCTATGCTATGCTGAAACTGCTTGTCATTAACGACAGGGCTGGGCTGTATGACTAAAAGACCAGGGGAAAACCTCTGGTCTTTTTTTATTGCTGCCTTATCATAGAAAAGCAGAGTCTTACGCAAGGATAAAAATAAAACGAATATGCCGAAAGTTTGTACACTTTTGTAAAAGGGTATAGCGGAATCAAAAGAAACAGAGAAAGGCTTTGCGAAAACTTTTGCGTGCGCTAATTCTAATAAAACAAAGGAGCGATAAAGTGATTTAAGACAAATACTTTCTAATTTGTTATATATGTATCCACATCCCACTGGATTGTATAATAATTCTCCGATTTTGCTGCATCGATAACTTTGTTGTCATATTCTCCAAAAGGAGGTCTAAATAGTTCCATATCAATACCAGTTAATGTTTTTACTTTTTCATGAGCCTTTTGTAACTCTTGGCGGATTTCCTCCTGAGAAAGTTTACTCATATGTGGATGAGTCGCTGAATGATTTCCAAGGTCATGGCCATCAGCAGCAATTTTTAATACTTCTTCTGGGTATTTATCTACCCAATAACCACACATAAAAAATGTGGCTTTTACATCGTTTTCTTTAAGAATTCGTAATAATTCATCTGTATCATCTGCCCCCCAGGCTGCGTCAAAACTAATTGCGATTTGATTTTTGTTATTTTCTACACAGTAAATAGGTAATTTGCGGCTTTGCGCAGCTGCCGGTAAAAAGGCAGGTGGGAAGAAAACGTAGATAAAACAAAAACAGATAGCAATGAGCGTAAGTGTTGGAAAATATTTCGCCGCTGCTTTTTTAAAATGTAACATAATTTATCACCCCTCTATCTTATTGTATTCTTTTGCATTTGCTACTATGAGTTTAAAAATAGTTTGCAGCAGTAACCTATAACTATTATAATTTTTTTAATGAGATGAGGAGGAAGGGAAATGTATATTAGAAAATATCAGCCAAATGACTGTGAAAAAATAATTAAATTATTTTCTCATACAGTGCATACAGTCAACGCCCACGATTATACGAAAGAACAATTAGATGCATGGGCGCCGAAAAATATCGATATAGACCAGTGGAACCAATCGTTTCAAGAACACAATAGTTTTGTAGTTTTTGATGGTGAACTTATGATAGGTTTCGGAGATATGGATAAAACAGGCTATCTTGATCGCCTATATGTTCATGCTGATTATCAAGGCAGAGGGATTGCTACAGCTATTTGTAATCAGTTAGAGGAAGCGGTTCAAGGAAATATTGTTACCAATGCGTCTATCACGGCAGTTCCTTTCTTTAAAAAAAGAGGGTATAGGATTATAAAAGAGCAAAAAGTAGAACGCCAAGGGAGTTTTCTCACAAATTTTCTTATGGAAAAAGATAGAAAATTTTTTGTTGGCGATTAGGAACATGCGCAAAAATGGCAGCCTATTTTGGTAATATATTATATAAATTGGAAGTATTGACAGCCTATTAAAAAGATGTTAATTTATATTTTATAACAGTTTATGTGGGGATTGTATTTATTTCAAGGGATAAGGATGTGAAGATTTATGATGACAGGTGCACAGGCAATGGTGGAATGCCTAAAAGCAGAAGGTGTAAAAGATATTTTTGGCTATCCTGGAGTAGCTATTTGTCCGTTTTATGATTGTTTAGGGGAATCCGGTATTCGACATATTCTTGTACGAGCAGAACAAAATGCAGGCCATGCAGCAAACGGCTATGCCAGAGTTACAGGCAAACCAGGGGTATGTGTTGCTACAAGCGGCCCAGGTGCTACAAACTTAATTACTGCTTTAGCTACAGCTAATATGGACAGTATTCCTTTAATTGCTATTACAGGCCAGGTATCCAGTGAATTATTGGGAAAAGATGTTTTTCAGGAAGCAGATATTACAGGTTCAGCAGAGCCTTTTACAAAATACAGCTATTTGATTAAAGATGTCAATGAAATTCCAAAGATATTTAAGGAAGCGTTTTATATTGCAAATACAGGCCGGCCTGGTCCTGTGTTAATTGATGTTCCTTGTGATATACAGAAAAAATTACTTAATTTTAGTTATCCTGATACTGTGAACATCAGAGGGTATAAACCAACAATTAAAGGTCATGTTGTGCAAGTAAAAAAAGTCGCAAATGCGATCAGTGAATCCAAAAAGCCTGTGCTTTGTATTGGCGGCGGCGTTGTTCTAAGCCATGCAGAAAAAGAAATAATCAAGTTAAGTGAAGAATATGATATTCCGGTTGTATCTACAATGATGGGGATTGGTGCAGTTCCAACAGAACATCCCAATTATTTAGGAATGATTGGATCAAACGGAAAATTATATGCGAATAAAGCTGTCGGAGAATGTGACCTTTTGATTTTGGTAGGCGCTAGGGTTGCAGATCGTGCAATTGTAAATCCCAAGCTTTTAGAAAAACGTACTTCTATTATACATATCGACATTGATCCAGCTGAAATCGGTAAAAATCTTGAAACAACCATTCCATTAGTAGGGGATGTGTCACATATTTTGAATCAGCTGATGGAACAGAACCCATCAGGAGACAGAAAAGAGTGGATTGATGACATCCGCAGATGGAAAATAGAATTAGCGTCAATTAAAGAAGACAGGGAAGGATATGTAAATCCAGCAACCTTTTTACAGGAACTTTCTAAGAAACTGGATGATGATGTAATTTATGTAGCGGATGTTGGACAGAACCAAATGTGGTCCGCAGGCAATCATATTGTAAGAAAGGGAAGATTTTTGACCTCTGGTGGAATGGGGACGATGGGGTATTCTGTTCCAGCAGCAATGGGGGCAAAGGCAGCATTTCCAAATCGTCAAGTGGTTGCTGTGTGTGGTGACGGCTCTTTTCAAATGTCACTGATGGAACTTGCAACAATGCGTCAGCATAATATACCAATAAAAATTGTCGTATTCAAAAATGGTTATCTCGGTCTTGTTAGACAATACCAGTCAGACGTATATCAAAGTCATTTTGTAGGCGTGGATCTGGATGGCAGCCCTAATTTGGAATACATTGCAAAAGCCTACGGTTTTGGCTTTGTTCGGATTAAGGATATGTCTGAGGTAAAGGATGGTATTGATGAATTCTTAAAGGATAACGGACCATGTCTTTTGGAATGCAGCGTTGATCCAATGGAAAGCTCCAAAGAAACGAGATAGGAGGTAAGGGATATGACAAAGATTTTTTCTATATTAGTTGAAAATAAAGCCGGCGCTCTCTCTAGAATATCAGGCTTATTTGCCCGTAGAGGCTTTAATATCAATAGTTTATCAGTTGGTGAGACTGATGATCCCACAGTTTCCCGTATGACGATCAGCTCTGATGGAGATAAAAACATTATGGAGCAGATAGAAAAACAGCTGAATAAATTAATTGATGTAATTAAAGTTCAGTCTATGGAACCAATGGAAAGTATTCGCAAAGAATTTATTATGATTAAATTATACTGTCAACAATCAACAAGAAGTGAAATTCTTGATATCTGCCATATTTTAAATGTGAAAATTGTAGATATCACCCATACAACGTTGACAATTGAAACAGGAGATACTCCTGAAAATATTGATCTTTTACTGAGCCTTGTTTCTCCATTTGGTATTGTTGAAATGGCGCGTACCGGACTTGTTGCTTTACAGAAAGGTTCTGAGAGTATCAAGAATAAGAAATAAGAAAAGAAAGGCAGGCAGTGATGTCTGTCTTTTTATCTGCAAGAGGGGTTTAAAGAAAATTTCTGGGGGATGAAAATATATGGATGCTCTTTTTACGCTTTTCAATCGTTTAGGTACGTTAGGGCTTATGATTTTTGGAGGTTACTACATTGCAAAGTTTAAAATCATAGGGCCAGAGTTTTCTAAAAATATTGTGGACTATTTATTAAAAATTGCAATTCCTATGATGGCAATTATGGCATTGCAAATTGATTCATCAAAAGAACTTTTTTTAAGCGGTTCTGCTCTTTTTCTATTATCAAGTGCTACCTATTTTGTGGGACTTGGTATCGGTGTCATTACGGCACGGATTTTTAAAGTTCCCTATGAGAAAAAGAGT
>JAGZLR010000002.1 GCA_018364635.1 Clostridiales bacterium
GTTGGAATATTGCTATTCTTCAGCAAGGAATTTTCGACTTTTTGATTCTATCTTCTGCTTCACCAGAAGAAGATTTTTCTCGTTCCAGTTCAATCACATCTGAAATATCACAATCCAACGCCCCGCAGATACGAAGCAGGGTTTCCATGCTGATATGCAATCCCTTTCCCATATTGGCAATCTGGTTTGTGGTGAGTCCTGCGGCAAGCCGCAAGTCCTCTTTTCTCATGTTCCGCTCTTTCAATGTATTCCAAAGCGGTTGATAGCTTATGTGCATTTATCGTCCTGCCTTTCTCCCAGTGCTGGGGTTCGTGCTTCCCATTATAGCAGTTTTCTTGCTAACTCGCAATATTTCTTGACGGCTCGCCGGTTCCGTCTGGATTGTGCTTTTCCTTTCCGCTTTTATTTACATCTAATTAGCCATAACCTGGTGGATGGCAAGCTGGAAATCAACGAGGAGGAAGCTCCGGCGATTCGCACCATCTATGAGCAGTATGTTACAACCGATTCCGGCGCAAATGGGATCGCAAAATATCTTGAAAATCATGGAATCAGCAAAGTCCAGCGCCAGAACGGGAAAAATCCTCTTTTTGATGCTCGTCTGATCCGCATGATTCTGAAAAATCCGGTTTACTGCGGCAAGATTGCGTATGGCAGGCGAAAAACCGAAAAGGTGCATGGAACCAGAAACGAGCACCGTTTGGTAGAACAAGAAAACTTTTTGTTGGTGGATGGTCTGCATGAGGCCATTATCCTGGAGGATGTATGGCAGGCAGCGCAGGTCAAGTTGGCTGCTAAAGCCAAACGGTATGAACACGTCAACAAAGGGAAAAACGAATGCACTCACCTGTTGTCCGGCATCGTAAAATGTCCCGTATGCGGTGTTGGAATGTACGGTAATAAGTGCGTGAAACGGAAAGCAGACGGCAGCAAATACAAGGATTTCTACTACTATGGCTGCAAACATCGCTCTATGACCCGTGGGCATAAATGCGATTACAAGAAGCAAATTCGGAAAGAGCTGCTGGACGATGCTGTGGCGGAGGTAATCTGTAAGCTAGTCAGCAATCCCAAATTTGCGGCGATGATGCAGGAAAAGATCAACATGAAAGTCGATACCACGGCGATTGAGCAGGAAATCAGCAACTATGAAAAGCAGCTTCGTCAGGTTTATTCCACCAAATCCAAGCTAATTGATGAAATCGACTCTCTTGACCCGGATGACCGGCATTACAGCAGGCGGAAATCAGACCTTGATGATCGGCTCTATGGGATGTATGATAAGATTGAAGAATTGGAATCTCTGCTGATTGCAGCCAGAGCCAAGAAACAGGCTATTGAGGCAGAAAAGCTGACCGGCGATAATATCTACAAGGTTTTAATCTACTTCGATCAACTCTATGGAAAGATGAATGACAGAGAGAAACGGCAGCTGATTGAGGAACTGATTTCTGAAATTCAGATTTACCCGGAGCGTCAGCCCAATGGCCAGTGGTTGAAATCCATCAAGTTTCGGCTGCCGATTATCGAGGAAGATATGAATATTAGTTTGGACAATGTACATCATGTAGAGACGGTATGTTTATTATCAAAATCTAATACGAAATAGTATATTGAAGAGACGTTTAGATGGGTAAAAGAAAAGATATGCAATTGGCACAGCTGTGAAGAGAGGTTAAAAGGGAAGATAGAAGGATGTGAAATGGTCATTGAGTGGAGCAGGTGAAGTAAAAAAAGAAACGGAACATATTGTTGCCTTTTTAGATTTACTTGGTGCCTCTGAAGTTATACAAGGGGGAAAAAGTGAAATCATTTTAAATAAGATATATGATGTATATCAACTATCTATAGAGCATTGGTCAAAAGATCAGATATTTAACTCATTTGGCGAATTAAAAATATCTGTATTTTCAGATAATATTTTAATTGCACGGGAACTTGAGCCTATTGAAAACAAGACATTAACATGCCATAGAATTTCACAAATACTAAACTTCCTTTCTTTTATAGGGATGTTTCAAGCCATTGCACTGGAGCATCAATTAATGTTTCGAGGTGGTATTTCTATTGGGAAACTGTATATTAATAGCTTAATGGTATGGGGTTCAGCATTGGTTAGTGCACATTGGTTAGAAGAAAAGGTTGCTATTTATCCCCGAGTTGTATTTAGTGATGAAACAGTGAATCAAATACTTTTTCTGAAACCCTGCCTCTTAAAACAAGATTTTGATGGAATTTACTATGTAGATTTTTTAGTAAGTCTTATATCCCAAAGAGAAACTTTGATTCAAAAAATCGATCAGATAATCAAGAAAAATAGAAAAGAACTGAAACGGAATACAAAAAGCCAAAATATTAATCAGAAGTATGATTGGCTTGAAAGTTACATCCAGATGTATAGAGAACCAAAGAGTAATCGTATAGATTGTTTTGAGGGTATCTTGACCAGAATACAGTAACTTCCCGACGGCAGTTGCTGTATAAGTGAAGTGTGCTAAATAAAAATTCAACATAATTGTTAAAGTTAAATGAGAAGCTGTTATATGGTTTGGTGTAATTTAAAGTTATACAGCAACTTTTCTTTTATAAGTTCCTGATAAATAGCATTGGGAGAAGATGGGAATAAAGGAGATGATCAAGTAATATCATATGATTAGATGCTATCTCTTCTCATCTAAAACCGACAATAAAAAAGAAAAAGCGCCTCTAGGCGTTTTTTCTTTTACAAAATTCTTTCACTATTCTTTCACTCTTGAGGATTTTCTGTTGCAATATGGCTGGCACCAGAGATAGAAATTTCTTCTTCCTCAGCGTCAAGCAAAGCTAGCTCCTCTTTAATCTGCTGGTCGTTTAATTTACTGATACCCACACCGGCAATGGCAAGGATAAAGGCCATCAGTGGGCATATGAATGGCATAACAGTGTATAAAGCATAACCACCAGCCCCATAAGCCGCTATACCAAGGGTAGTGTAATAGAAAGCTCCTGAATTTCCCCAAGGGAAGAGACAGGATACGCAGGTACCAACATCTTCCAAAGTGCGGGATAGGCATGGGCGTCCCATACCATTTAAGATAAAAGGTCTTCTCCAAGTCTGACCAACAAATACGGAGCTGACATAAGAATTTCCTGCGATAGCGTGGATAAAGAAGATCGCGATTTCTGCTGTAATCATAGTTTTGGCCCTGGAATTTAGATTTGCCATCAAAGGCTCAATGGCTTTATCAAGGAAACCGGCGTGAATCATAATAGTGGTGAGGGAGAAACCGCAGTAACAGATCATAACAATAGAGGCCATAGATTTCATACTACCTCGGTTAAGCAGCGAGGTGACAATTGGAGCGATTTCTAATTCGGCTGGTGCTACCGATTCAACAGTAAAACCATTAATCATAGCGATAGTGGCTGTGGCAGGGGAGAATCCTTGAAAGATAACACCCAAAATAGCAGCCAAAATACCGGAGATGACTAAAGTTGGTACGACAGGTTTTTTTGTTAAAGCGCCAATAAGAATTACAAGAAGGGGAAGAAGAAGAAAAATATTCCAATGATAAATTTCATCCAATTGCTGCATCATAACAACAGCATTTTCAGGAAGATCTGTACTATTAACTGAATGACCGAGACCAAGGATAGTAAAGAAAATTACTGCAAAAATCCAAGCAGGAATTGTAGTCCAAAGTTGAGATTTAATATGAGCATACAAATCAGTTCCAGCACAGGCAGGGGCTAAATTAGTTGTTTCAGACATTGGAGAGATTTTGTCGCCAAAAATTGCTCCAGCGATAACAGCGCCAGCCGTGATTGGGAGAGATAGGCCTAGACCGCCTGCTAAGGCCATACAGGCGACACCGGCTGTTCCAGCAGAACTCCAGGAGGACCCGGTAATAACGGACATAACACAACAGACCAAAAAAGTGCTGACATAAAGAAATTTGGGGTTAATAAGTTCAAAACCGTAATAGATAATCATTGGAAGAGTTCCACTGTACATCATTCCTCCTAACATTAGCCCAATAACCCACATGATGAGGATTGTAGAAGTTAGGGAACCGATACGATGTCCGATGGCTTTTTCCATCTCTTCCCAAGTGTATCCCAGCCTCATTGCTAGCAGGAAGGAAACGATTGCGGCAAGTATCATCATAAGTTCGATTCTCATTTTTAATATCATACCGCCGGCAATCAGGATTACCATGCTCCAAAAAGAGATCTGCGCTTCCAACATGGTAGGCTTACGAATTGTCCTTTTCTTTTCTTCTTTCATTACACATCACTCCTTTAAATAAAAATTTTATAAACGAGCTTTACAAAAATATGGCTTCGATTTTTCTGTAAAGCGGACGTACAAGAAAATATAAATTATAAAGAAAAAAAGAAATTGGAATAATAGATTTCAATAATATGCACAAACTTATCAGACCAGTTATAATGTTATTTTAAGTATAGAGAAGCAAAAAGTCAATTAAATTTCATAAATTTGGCGATATTAATAACTAATGAATACTGTTTTAAAAGATTGTAAAAAACAAGTGTTGTATTTATTGTAAAATACCAAAAAATCCCTTGATTTATGCAGGATTTTAAGATAAAATTTGATAAATAGCCAAGAATTATACCATGAAAAAATAGCGGAAAGGTTAAAGAAAAAGGTAGAAAAGTGAAAACATCAAAAAACAGTAGGACCAATCGATATAAACAAGTATGTGAACAGCTTTTGCAGGATATTACAAGCAGAGTTTATCCGGTAGGTTCCAGGATGCCTTCTGAAAGAGAATTAGCTGAGCGATTTGACGTTAGCCGTACAACGATACGGGAAGCTATCCGACATTTGGAGTCCATTGGATGTGTGGAAACCAAGGTGGGAGCTGGTTCTTACGTGAAAACACCGGATACGGCACAAATCGCTGATGATTTCTCTAGTGAGCTGTTGCAGGGAGATGTAATGAACTGCGATGTTTTAGAGTTTCGTACAATTATTGATTGTGAGGTAGGAGCATTAGCAGCTGCGAGGCGTAGTATGGAGCAGCTGCAGGCATTGCAGGATAATGTAGATAGATTACGAGAAAGTATTAATAATGGTACAGGAATGGAGGATTATGAGAAACTTGATAAAGAGTTTCATTTCCTTTTGGCAAAAGCTACAAATAACAATGTGCTGATTAATTTAGTAAGGATGAGCGAGGGATTGTATGGGTACACTATCAATTTGTCGTTTGCAGTGGATGGTATGCCTGTTTCTGGTTTAAAGCAGCATGAAGAGATTTTAGATGCTGTGATTAATCGGGATGCGCAGAAAGCGAGAACGTTGATTCGACGGCATATACTGCGTACCATTTACAGAGATTAAATAGATTTAGAAGGGACCAGAGGAAAGCCGATCATTGATCGGCTTTCTTTTTTCGGGGAATTATAAAATTTATTAAAAGGGATTGTAATTTTGGAAAAAAGCGGTATAATTAAATTGGTCTTACAGATTTTAATCTAAAAGACCGATTAGAAGCGGACAAAAAAATTAGCGGTTTTTCATGAGACGGAAGGAGATGTTTTTATGAAATTGATGCACACAAAACTACCGGACTTTTATAAAAAAGCTGTTGCAGCAGGCAAAAAACTCCGCAGCGAAACAGAGGTTACTGTAAGAGGGATGGAAAATTTGAAAAGTGCAAAGTTAGCTTCTTTGCGTGTGGGAAGAGTTGAAGATGAAATTTTGGAGATCACGCAGGATCCAAGAGTGGCAAAAGTAGAAGTCATTGTTTTGCCTAGAAATCCAGAAACAATGAATACTGTTATCATTAAAGGCATTCAAAAGGATGGAAGCTGTAAAAAGGCTATTCTAGAAAGTATGTTTATTACTACTCCGCCGGAAGACTGTGAACTGTACGATGTGGAAGAAATTGATGACCGTCGTATACCGCTTTCTTAAAACAATCGACTATGACTATAAGGGGGTTTTCTCATGGCTCAGTTAAAATATAAATTAATACCTGAAGGCGCTGCGGATGGGATGATACAGATTAACCTGATTTTTATTGATAAAAAAGATGTAGACGCAGCAGGGTTGACAGCTCGTGAAGCCTGTGAATTGGTGGCAAAAGATTATCCAGAGGCAGCAGCTATTGATATCATTGACATGGAAGCAACTACAGTTACAAGCGACGGCATTATGGCACCTATGGCAGTTATCGCCTTTGCTTCCGCAGATCATGGAAAAATTAACAAGGATTTTGGATTTATAACTGTCAGTGAACAGCCATATTCTTATGACTTGATAGAGGATGAAACCCATCTGAAACAATGGGATGTAAATTTCCGCGGCAGAAGACTATACAGAGGACCGACAGCGCAGGATAAAAAACCGAGAGATTCTCATAATGAAAATATGACAATCACAGGCCGCATCGGAAATAATAACACAGGCTCCGAAATGATGAATATGATTACGATGACAGAAGTTCTTACACCAATCTTTGGTATGCTTTCTGTGATGCAGGATAAAGATGTTTTAGTTGGTATTTGTGGTCCAGAAATTTCTGTAGGTATCGGTATGGTTGTGCGGGAACGTTACGGCCGTATTTTCCATCAGTCCTATGGTGCTGGCATGACTGCACACAGATCAGGTGTTTTTGCCAAAACGGTGAAGAGTGATATTCCGGTGATGGTTGGAACGAAATCTATGGTAGCTGATTATACAATCCGTGCGTTAGAGGCTGGGATGGTTCCGGCAAAAGATATTGGTTCCTCTCCGGTAGTTTTGAGTGTGGCGAAAGCTATGGGATTTCCAATGGCGTTAGATAATATTACAGAAAATGCATGGATTGAGTTGGAGAGTATTGGCATTACTAGAGAAATGCTGGAAGCACCTTCTCCCAAAATGACTAAAGAAGAAGTGATTGCAAAAGCAGATGAAATCCTTCCAGGTGTTATTGATGGAAAGGTTTACAATGTTTCTGATATTGTGGATGTCAGATATGTAGAATGCTGAAAGTATAAAAATTTAATTACAGCAAGGGGAATTGTTTATGTCAGGAATTACAAACCTTGTCGAACACATTCACCTGCCTCGCTTTGTTCGAGTACATCAAATTTTTCCGCATAATGAGTTGAGCAAAGAGGACTTGACGTATCGATTGGAAGAAGAGTTTAAAAAGCCGGAGATTAGAAAACTTATTAAGCCCGGCGCACGGATTTGTATTACTTGCGGAAGTCGTGGAGTATCCAATATGACTTTTGTTACAAAGTGGTTGGTGGACCAACTGAAAGATTTAGAAGCAAAACCGTTTCTTGTGCCAGCTATGGGCAGTCATGGCGGAGCTACTGCACAAGGGCAGCTCAAAGTATTGGAAAGTTTAGGGATAACAGAAGAAACGATGTGCTGTCCAATTCTATCTTCCATGGAAACGATAAGGATTGGCCATGTGGAGGACTTTGATGTTCACATGGATAAAAATGCCTATGAGGCAGATGGTATTATTTTATTAAACCGGATTAAGGCACATACCAGTTTTCAGGGACCTGTAGAAAGTGGCCTTATGAAGATGATGGCTATTGGGTTAGGTAAGCAGTATGGAGCCCATATTTGTCATTCTAAAGGCGATGATCTCATGTCGCACCGTATTTTTTGTATCGGAAAAGAAATGATTGAGAAGGCGAATATCCTTTTGGGAATAGGTTTGATCGAAAATGCTTTTGATAAAACTTGTGATTTGGCAGTTTTACCTGCTGAGGAAATTGCCAAAGAAGAACCAAGGCTATTAAAAGAAGCAAAATCGAATATGGGCCGGATTTGGTTTGATTCTTGTGATGTCCTAATTGTTAAAGTATTGGGAAAAAATTTCAGTGGTGCTGGTATGGATCCCAACATTGTAGGAAGATGTGCGAATCCTAAGTTGAATATGGGAATTGTTTCTCAAAGACTAGGAATTTTTGATCTTAGTGAAGAGTCCCATGGCAATGCTACAGGCATGGGCAGAGCTGATTTGGCCACAAGACGTTTTTTTGATAAAATTAGTTTTGACGAAACTTATCCTAATTTTATAACGGGATACTCTCCTAATGGGTATTTAATCCCAATCATTGTAGATAGCGATGAAGAAGTGATGAAAGCAGCGGTAGCATCTTGTTTAAATATTGATTATGAGTCTCCAAGAATTATTATAATGAATAATTCCCTGGAAATCGAAAACATTTTGATTTCGGAGGCGATGATTCCGGAAGCAGAAAATAATAATACAATTGAAATAGAAGGAGAACCATTTTCGTTGGAATTTGACGAGTCAGGTACAATGTTGACAAAAATTGAAACACGTTTCTAAAAATAAAACTAAAATTTTATTATTTGATTTAGCAAAAGAATGATAAAAAAGCTGAACTAGGGTTCAGCTTTTTTATTGTCAGAGGGTGTTTAGACTTTCGAAAAGATTTCCTTTAGATAGAAATTTTATGTTATTTTTGGGCATAGAATACAGTTTTTTGAGAAAAATGATAAGAATGAAGAATAGATATTGTTGGAGCATAGCAAAAATCATGCTACAAACTATACTTAAGTCTATAGAAAGATATATCATTCCAAGTGCTTATTTCTCGGGCTATAGTATTTACATTTTCGGCGGTTTTGATAAAATAAAGTTAAAATAGACAAAAGAAAGAGGAGAAAAAATGGGGGCTAATGAAAATATCGTTGACAAAGGAAACCAGAAACGATCTAATAACACAATTTTCGCTCTTGATATAGGCACCAGAAGTATTATAGGTATGGTTGGAAAATTAGAAAATGAAAAAGTAGATGTAATAGCAATTGAAAAAGCAGAGCATACAGGCAGGGCAATGATAGATGGACAGATTGAAAATATAGATCAAGTGGCGGACTTGGCAAATAGCGTTAAGTGCAGATTGGAAGAGAAAACAGGTGAAAAGCTTGAGAGAGTCTGTATAGCGGCGGCAGGAAGGGCGTTAAAGACTGAGAAGGTATCATTTGATCTTGAACTTGATTCAGTTCAGCTTATCACTGAAGAGACGATAAGCAGGCTAGAAGCTGGTGCTATCAGTGCAGCTGAAGAGAGTTTTTCGTCCTCCAGTACAGAAGAGGATATACAGAGAAGATTTTATTTAGTAGGATATTCTACAATTCAGTATTATCTTGATAATTATATGATGTCAAGCTTAAAAGATCATCATGGAAAAAATATTAAAGTAGATATTATAGCAACATTTCTTCCTGGTGAGGTAGTTGAAAGTCTCTATACAACGATGAATAAAATCGGTCTTGAGGTAGCAAGTGTTACTTTGGAACCAATCGCAGCTATTAATGCCGCAATACCAGAGAATTTAAGGCTACTGAACCTTGCTTTGGCGGATATCGGTGCAGGTACAAGTGATATTGCAGCTTGCCGTGATGGCAGCGTCATTGGCTATACTATGGCTACAGTGGCAGGGGACGAAATTACAGAAGTCATCATGAAGGAATATTTAGTGGACTTTCACACTGCAGAGAAAATAAAATTGCAGTTAGAAGAACAAGAAGATATAGTTTTTACTGATGTTTTAGGATTTGAACAGAAAATACAATGTGAGGAAGTCATAAAATGTATTGATCAGGCATCCGAAAGACTCTGTGATGAGATAGCGGACAAGATTGTTGAGATCAATGGTGGCAGTACCCCATCAGCCGTATTTTTGTCTGGCGGCGGAAGTCGTTTAAAAGGATTGAGGGAAGGAATTATTGATCGACTTCAAATGAGCCCAAACCGAGTGGCAATTGCAGGAAATAACTTCCAAATGTATGCTTTTTCTGAACAATATGAATTAAATAATCCTGAGTATGCTACGGCAATTGGAATATTGATTTCTTCTGGTTTCAATCTAATCAATGATAGTTTCCAAATTACTTTAAATGATAAACCTGCAAAGCTTTTTAGAAGTGGTGCATTTAATGCAAGAGATCTGCTTATGATGAATGGTTATAGCTATCAGGACTTAATTGGAAAATCGGGAAAGAATATCATTCTTTCTGTAAATGGACAAAGAGTTGTATTCTATGGAACACATGCAGAGCCAGCAGTGTTACGAATCAATAATCATGATGGAAAGTTGTCAGATATTATCCATGCTGGGGATAGTATAACATTTATTCCGGCAGTAAGTGGCAGCACCCCAAAGATTTTTATCAAGGATCTTGAGGGGGCAAAAGAGGCAGAAAAGATTTATTTAAATGGATGTTTCGCGGATCTATTTACTTCTGTAGCATCTGGAGATTCGGTGGAATTTAAAAATCGTGGTGAGGAATCTATCGGATATGAACACAAAGAAATTATGAATGATCAATCAGAAAAAAGTGACTTAGAAAAGGACACAAATAATGATTTATCTGAAAAGAATCAGAGAGAAACTGGTGCTATTGAGCCTAACTATAATATCAAAACTGAATATTCTGTTGTAAGAGAGGATAAAAACAATATAGAGAATTTTTTAGAAGGGAAGGAGAAAGAAGAGATATCAGCCTCTAGTAAAGTCCAACCTATGGAGATTACATTTATGCTTAATGGAGAGAATTTAACGCTGCCTAGAAAAGGAAAAGATACTCCTTATTTTTTGATGGATATTCTTGAATATTCTGGTTTGGATTTTGATAATTTAAAAAATGAAGTTGTCCTTAAAGTAAATGGACTTAACGGATATTTCCAGCAACCTTTAAAGGAAGGCGATGAGATATTAATTTTTGAAAAAAAAGAACAGAATGGATAATATAAAATTTTATTCCCTAAATTATATTAAAAGAGCTTTTGAAATAAAATAAGAGATTTGGACACCTTTAAGGTGTCTTTTTTATTTTGAAATGAAAAAATCCCGCCTATTAGGCGGGATTTAGAATCAATATTTATCATTAGTAAAAGATGGATGCGTATCATATGAACTCTGATCGGAAGAGAATTCCGATTCAAATCCAGGGACTGGAGTTGAAGATGAAGTCAAAGAATCATTGAGTTTAAAACGAGCAACAAGTGATTTCAGAATATGGGATTGACCTGAAAGTTCCTCACTTGCAGCAGCACTTTCTTCCGCAGTAGCAGAGTTTGTTTGAACTACAGAAGAGATTTGGTCGATACCAACAGAAACTTGTGATATGGAGTTTGCCTGTTCTGTGGAAGCCTCATTAATCTTTTCAATAATTTGTACAGCTTCTTCAACACCTGCAACAGCTACTTCCAAAGACGCAGCAGTAGAATTTGCGATATTAGACCCAATCTCAACCGCTTTAATGGAGTTTTCAATTAAGGACGCTGTATTTTTAGAAGCCTCTGCACTTTTAGAAGCAAGGTTTCTTACCTCATCAGCAACGACAGCAAAGCCTTTTCCAGCTGAACCAGCTCTAGCAGCTTCAACAGCAGCGTTAAGTGCAAGAATATTTGTCTGGAAAGCGATATCTTCAATTGTTTTAATAATCTTACCAATCTCATTGGAACTTGAGCTAATATCACCCATAGCTGAAATAAGCTGTTGCATCTGAAGATTACATTCTTCCATGCTGTTTCCAACATCTTTTGCCTTATTTGTTGCATCGTTAGCATGTTCGGCGTTTTCTTCAACGCGTGTAGAAATTTCATTAATTGTAGCTGCCAACTCTTCCACAGAACTTGCTTGCTCTGTAGCACCTTGGCTTAAAGCCTGTGCACCATTAGCAACCTGGTCAGATCCACTTGCAACTTGTTCTGCACTGTGATTGATCTGTAAAAGTGTATCACTCACATTATCTTTTAAATTTTTCATGGATGCAAGAAGAGGGGCAAGATCGCCAATATAGAGTTCTCTTTTCCTGGATTCAACATTAAAGTTGCCTTGAGCCATTTGGTTAAATATTTCGTTTTCATCAGTAATAACTTCTTTTAAGTGATTAACAATAAGTTCAGTCATATCTGCCAGTTCTTTTAATTCGTCCTGAGAATTGATATGAGGAGCTGGTGTCGTCATATCGCCATTTTTAAAGAGCATTAGCCTATCCACACAAGCCTTCATTGGTTTGGCAATGCTGTTTGCAATAGAGATACCAAAAAATGTTGATAAAACTAATACAATGATGATAAGGGCGATTGTTAAATAGACCGTCTTTGTTGTACTTTTTCCGAGGTTATCATTCACTTCATTACCCATGGAGTCTTTAATATCAAGAAGACCTATAATAGAGTTGAAGAAATCTTTATAGATTGGATCAAGAGTTTCTTTAATCTCTTTTTGTATAGCAGCTCTTTTGGAATCTGACATTGTTGTTGAAATTTCGCTTAAAATGGATTTCGCTGTATTTACATATTGGTCATAAGCAGATTTCATTTGGTTGTACTGATTTTGGGCTTTATCAGAAACAAGAGTAGGCTCTATTTTTGTAAAATATTGCCCTGTCTCATTGATATTCGTATTGAAGTCATTGATACACTGTTGGATATTAGATGATTCCACATATCCTGCTGCAGACTTTAACGCTGTATCAGCTTCGGAAACTGAGGTTGCAAGGATACCGATATCTCCTTGAGCAAATCCATAGTTTTCTAAAGCGCCTGTATATTGGGCGTCCATGTTTTTAACCACAGCGACACCAACTACACCGGATATACTGGCAATGATAGAAACTAAAATAAATGAAATGATTAGTTTCTTTTTGATTTTTAGCCTTTTAAACATTTTTTTTCCTCCTTAAATTCGCCAAATTAGAATGAAGAATGAGAAGCTAAAATAGCAGAACCCTTCCCATAAACTCTGTTAATTATTATATCGACAAAAAATGCGAAATGACAATAGCTATTTTAAAAATTCTTATAGATTGCCGAATAATTGGTTAAAATGTCATATTTATTCCACAAAACATAACAAAGTACTACATTGGTAATATCTGGATTGTATAATTTGAAGAATGGATTCAATAAGTTTTGTTTATCATCTGTGAAAGTTGCTATTTAAAAACAAAAAATAGGAGATTTTACTTGGAATTTCGACATTTTTCTGGATTTTGTGTTGATTTTTTTAAATAAAGGATATAGAATTTAATAAAGAAAATTGTATGATAAATTTAAGACGTATGGAAAGAAAGAGAAAGACAATTTTAATGTAATATTTTAAAGAATTTAATTAGCAAAATGGAGGGGAACCCATGAGTTTATGGTCAAGTAACTCAATGCTGCTCACAGAAAAATCAATTGATTATCTGTGGAAAAAACAAGAGGTTACAGCCAATAATTTGGCTAATAATGAAACTCCGAATTTTAAAAGCAGTTATGTTACTTTTGAAGAGGAAATGCGTCAACAAATTGGTAATAGAAGAAATCAAAACGCAAAAGACATTAAAAGAAAAATTTTAGGTGTCAACCCAAGAATACATACAAATTATAATGAGACAAATCGTCTTGACGGAAATAATGTAGATATTATTGCGGAAAATGCTGAGATGGCAAAAAGTGGCATTCAATATCAGTATGCTGCTAGAGCAATCAGTGACGATTTTGCTAGGTTACGTACAGCAATCAGAGGAAGCTGATATTGACAGGTAAAACGACTCCAAAAAAATAATTATCTTTGAGTGTTGGAGATGTCATGCTGATGCAAACTGGGGATTTGTGTTTATTTAAGCATAAAGATTTGAGGAGGATTTTTGTATGGGATTTTTGAATGCGCTTGATGTATGCGCTTCTGGTATGACAGCGCAATGGATGAGGATGGATGTGGCGGCTGAGAATATTACAAATGCAACAACGACCAGAACAGAAAATGGTGGGCCTTATCGAAGAAAAATGGTCGTTTTTGAGCCAGTAAGCGAAAATAACAATTTTAGAAAATATTTGCGTGATGCTTCTTTGCGTCAAGAGGATATTGGAAAGGGAGTAAAAGTGACGCAAATTGTCGAAGATGAAAGACCTTTTGAGAGGGTATACGATCCTACGCATCCAGATGCGGATGAAAACGGATATGTAGAGATGCCGAATGTCGATATATTAAAGGAAACGATTGACTCGATGGCAGCAAGCAGAGCTTATGATGCTTCCTTAACTGCCTTTAATGTTTTTAAAACAATGGCGTCAAGAGCGCTGGAAATTGGTAAATAATGATTTGTCGGGAGGGTTTTTATGTTTATTGAGCCTATGAAGGGAATAAGTGAAGTCTCAAAGGGGCAAAGAACTTTTTTTGAAACCACAGAACAAAAAAATACAAGTGTTTTTAAGGATATATTTACTTCTGCAATAAATGAGGCGAGGGACTCTGAACAAAGATTGGCACAGGCAGAGTATCTACTTGCAACTGGTCAGATCTCAGATCCTCACACAGTTACCATTGCATCGACAAAAGCTCAGACTTCCATAGATCTTCTTGTAAATTTGAGAAACAAAGCGCTTGATGCTTACAATGAGCTTATGCGGATGAATATCTAAATAAACTGACATTATATTAAGAGGGATTAAATTGAAAGAACGTCTATTAAATGTATGGAATACAATAAAGGAAAAAACTTCTGCCTTAAGCTCTAAAATGAAAAAGCTAATTATTGGCGGTATTGTGTTTTGTATACTAATCTCGGTTGGCATTGCCGTTTGGCTGAACAACAAACCTTATGAGGTATTGTTTGAAAAGATGAACAGCGAAGAGGCCAGCGAGGTAATAGGAAAGCTTCAGGAAGAAGGCATCGAGTACAAGTATCAAAATGACGGAACGATCTTAGTTCCAGCGGATCAGGAAGAGGCTTTGAAAGCGCAGTTGGTTTATGAAGGATATCCTGACAGTGGATTTACATATCGAATGTACTTGGATAATGTGAGCTTGACTTCTACGGAATCTGAGAAAGAGCATTATGAACTTTTAGATTTACAGGAGAAAATGGGAGCTACTATTTCTTTATTCCCTAATGTAAAGGATGCGAAGGTGACCATTGCTTTAGGCGAAGATAAGAGATATGTTTTGGATGATAAAAATAAAACAGAGGCGTCTGCATCAGTAACGGTTTTAACCGATGACGGAGAAGCAATAGATAATGAAGGTGTAAAAGCAATACAGCGTCTTGTATCAAATAGTATCCCAGGAGTTCAATTTAGTAATGTTGCAGTTATATGTAATGGTCAGGATGTCACTGTAGAGGAAGAAAGTGAATCGCAGTCGGCTGCAAATAAACTAAAACTTGCTTTTGAAAAGGAAGTAGAAGACAGGGTACGAAAAAAGATATCAGATGTACTTTTGCCAATTTATGGTAATGGACACTATCAAATTTCTGTTAAAAGTGAAGTTGATATTGATAAAAAACTGCGTGAGATAACAAATTATTCAGCGGAAGATCCAGAAAAAAATACAGGTGTCATCTCTTCAGAAAGCTCTGGATGGGAAATAGACAGAGACAATACTGGAGAGGGGGGGGTACCAGGTACTGAGACAAATGCCGATATTCCAGTCTATACACAAATAACAACGGATGGAAGCGAGAATTATGTTGGAGCTGACGGAGATATTAATTATTTAGTAGATCAGCTAAAAGAACAAACGGAAATTCGAGCGGGAGACATTACTGATTTGACAGTAGCAGTAATTATTGATGGAAATGATTTAGGCGGAGTGGAGAGAGATAATCTGGTATCGTTGATTGCAAAAGCGGCGGGCATAGATCCAGCTGTTGAGGACGATAAAATTGAGATTGTCAATGTTCCGTTTTATAGTGATAAGCCCGAGGAGGAACCAGATGATAGTTCATCCAATAGGTTACCTCTGACAAAACAACAAATTGTAATAATAGCAGCGATTGCAGGTATTGCTTTATTATTAATTATTATATTGATTGTAGTATTATTGTTAAGAAGAAGAAAGCGTGCTCTTGAGCGGGAAAGAGAGGAAGAGTATGGCTATGCAGCGCCATTAGCAAGTGCTATAGAATCTGCCAACGAATCTGATGATAACTTAAGTGACGATCTGTTGAACTTGAAAAATGAACGAGGTATGGAGCTTAAAAATAAGATCAGAACGTTTACAGAAGAGAATCCAGAAATTTCGGCTCAACTTTTAAAACAGTGGCTGAAAGGAGGAGACAACAATGGTTGATGGCGAAAAGTTAACTTCGGAGCAAAAGGCTGCGGCTGTGATTGTGTCTCTGGGCGTTGATAAGGCATCGCAGATATATAAATTTTTAGGCCAAGATGATTTGGAACATTTAACAATTGAGGTTGCTAAATTAGGTCACTTGAAAGCAGAGGTCACAGAAGATATTCTTGATGAGTTTTATAAAGAGTGTCTTACACAAAAAGTTGTGACAGATGGAGGTATTGAATATGCCCGTACTGTCCTTGAAAAAGCTTTTGGTGAGGAAACGGCAAATACATTGCTGCAAAAGGTTTCAAAGTCTCTAAAAACGATGCCGTTTGCATTTTTAAGTAAAACCAACAGTAAAAATTTGTATTCTATCTTACAACATGAAAGGCCTCAGACAATAGCATTGGTTCTTTCTTATGTTGATCCAGCGCAGGCAGCTGATGTTATTGTGTCATTGCCTGAGAAAAAACGATTGAGAGTAGTAACATGTATCGCGAAAATGGATAGCGCTTCTCCAGAGGCTATTAAACTGGTTGAAGCAGAGATGCAGAAAAAATTTTCTACAATACTTACCACAGACTTTACTCATGTTGGTGGCGTGGATTATATTGCGGAAGTTATTAACAATATGGACAGAAGCAACGAAAAGAATATTTTCGAGGGGCTCAATCAGAAGGACGAGGCTCTTTCTGCGGAAATTCGAAAAAAAATGTTTGTCTTCGAGGATATTATTACCATGGACTCTCGGTCTATCCAGCGGTTTTTACGCGAATGCGATCAGAAAGATATTGTTCTTGCGCTTAAAGGTTCTACGACAGAAGTTCAGAATCTTATATTCTCTAATGTTTCATCACGTATGGCAGAAAATATTAAGTCTGACCTTGAGATTACAGTTAACGTAAGGTTAAAGGATGTTGAAGAAGCTCAGCAGAGAATTGTTAATGTCATAAGAACGCTTGAGGAAAAAGGTGAGGTTGTAATCATTAAGGGTGGAAAGGGTGATATCATTGCCTAATCTCCTTAAGTTCTATAAAAAGCATAACAACATTCAAAAATATAGTTTTAATGAATATTTTGAAGAGGCAAAAAGTTTAAAAACAAAAAAGATAGATGAGGTAGAGGAAGAATCTCAAATCGATACAGACTTGGAAGAAGATGTTGTGGCTCCACCATCGTCGGGAGATAGTAAAAGTGAAGTAGAGGAAGAAAATGTTCCTAAAAAAGATAGTTTAGCCCGCATTCGAAGTGAAGCATATTTAGCACAGGCAAAAAAAGAAGCGGACCAGATTATAGCAGCAGCGCAGCAGGAAGCAGAAAATATTAGGCTGAGTGCAAAAGAAGCAGGTTATCATGAGGGCTATCAAACAGGTTATGACGAAGGTTATGCAAAAAGTATCGCTGATGTAAAAGATACTGCAGAAAAAAGATGTTCTGAGTATCTTGAGGAAATAAAAGCAATTATAGAAGAAGTATCCCCTTTAAAAGACGAAATATTAAAAAAATACAAGACAGACTTAAAAAATATAGCGATTGCAATTGGTGAAAAAGTGATTCAGGTCAGTTTGAAGTCAAGTGGAAGTGTTATAGAAAAAATGATTATTTCTGCCACAGAAAAGTTGAAAGCAAGAGAGTGGGCTAAAATTTATATTTCAAAATTTGATGCAGACTTAATGCTGGAGGGGGATAATGATCTTTTAAAGGCGATTTCTAGATTGTCTGATAATTTGAAAGTCATTGCGATGGAAAATGAGAAACCTGGTACATGTATTATTGAACTTCCAGATGAAATTATAGATGCTAGTGCGTCTACACAAGTTGAAAATATTAAGGAAATACTGAACAGCACCGGTATTTAGTGTAAAACGGAGGAATTTCCTATGTTTAAAAATATGCCTGATATGATTTATAATGCTGAGACAATCAGCCATATTGGAAAAATTGAAAACATAGTAGGAATGACAATAGAGGCATCAGGTGGCAAGGCAGGTATTGGTGATATTTGTGATATCTATAGTGAGAATGCGAAGGGGCAGATGCTTGCGGAAGTCGTTGGTTTTAAAGATGACCGGATTCTTTTAATGCCTTACGATAATATGGCAGGGATATCTGCGGGTAACTTTGTCCGTAATACAAGGCAGCAGTTAAAAATTCCTGTAGGCGATTTTTTAAAAGGCAGAATTATTGATGCTTTAGGCCGTCCAATTGATGGGCTTAGTCCTTTTAAGGCAGAACATTTTTTTTCTGTGCAAAATCCATATATCAATCCTCTAACAAGACCGCCTATCAGTGATAGAATGGACTTTGGTATTAAGGCCATTGATGGGTTATTGAGCATAGGAAAAGGACAGAGGGTTGGGATTTTTGCTGGTAGTGGTGTAGGAAAAAGTACATTACTAGGAATGATTGCTAAAAATGTAAAAGCAGATATCAATGTGATAGCCCTTGTTGGAGAACGTGGGCGTGAAGTTTTAGAATTCGTACAAAATGATCTTGGAAAAGAGGGTCTTGCTAGGTCGGTTTTGGTAGTCGCAACAAGTGATCAGCCGGCAATGTTAAGGAGCAAGTGCCCAATTGTGGCAACGGCTATAGCTGAGTATTTTAAAAATCAAGGTAAAGATGTTTTATTGATGATGGATTCTCTTACAAGATTTTCTATGGCCCAAAGAGAGATTGGATTAGCAGTTGGAGAGCCTCCAATTGCGAGAGGATATACGCCTTCTATTTATGCGGAATTACCAAAACTTTTGGAACGAAGCGGAAATTTTGAGCAAGGTTCTATTACAGGAATTTATACAGTTCTTGTAGAGGGTGACGATACAAATGAGCCGATTGCTGATACAGTAAGAGGTATTTTGGATGGTCATATTGTCCTTACAAGAAAGCTGGCAAACGCCAATCATTTTCCGGCGATTGATATCAATGCTAGTATATCAAGGCTTATGAATGCGATTGTATCGCTTGAACACAAACAGCTTGCCTCACGACTAAGAGATATTCTTAGTGTATATGATAAAAATGCAGACTTGATTTCTATAGGTGCCTATAAAGCAGGAACCAATGCTAATGTTGACTATGCTATTTCTAAAATAGATATGGTAAATGCATTTTTAAAACAGGGTATTAATGAAAAATTTACTTATGAGCAAATTATGGATTCTTTAAAAAAGATCCTTGCAACTAACTAAAATTCAGGTTTTGGGTTTTGATAATATATATGGGAAGTGAGAAAATTGAAAAAGTTCTCTTTTCGATTAGAACCAGTCCTTAAATATAAAAATGATAGGCTTGAAGTTCTAAAAAATGAACATGCCAAAATAGTTAACAAAATTATGAAGCAAGAAGAGAAAATAAAAGAACTGGAAAATAGCAGAAGGCAGTATGAAGTCGCTTTTAATCAAAAAAAACTTCAGGGGATTCTTCCTATTGAAGCAATCAATTATCAGAACTATTTGGACAGGCAGAACTATATCATAAAAAGGGAATATACAGTTTTAAAAAAAATTAGGGATGAAGAGTCAGAAAAGAAAGATCAAATTCTTGAGGCAAAAAAAGAGTCCCTTTCTATAGAAAAACTGAAGGAAATCAATATGGAGCAATATAGAAAAGACGTAAATCGTGAAAATGAGCTGTTTATTGAAGAGTTTGTTTCTAACAGCAGAGCGTCTGTTAGAAGTTTTTAAAGTATTTGTACATATGTATTTTGTTACAGTGATTTTTATGGAGTGAGATTACCCATATTTTGGAAATACTTTCTATTGGTCATTACATTTCTTGAAATGTATTGATATATTGATTTTTATATAAAGGAGGTGAGTAGTGTGACAGCAAACGGTATTTCTAACAACAGTGGTGCTTTATTGGTCAGAAATAATTCAAACACAATGAAAACAAGTGAAAAAAAAGAAAGCAGTTTTAAATCGATGTTTGAAAAAAATACAAAAGATACAAAGACCGATAAGGAGTCTGTAGAACATACTTTGGATGAGATGAATGAATCAACTGCGTCCAAGAACGAGGACATGCAAGAAGAACAAACCAAGGTAGCCCAGGCACTCGCGCAGTATGTAGCAGTAAGTCAGCAGGAGAGAGCCTCAATTAACTGGGGAGTTTTGACAGATGAGTTGGCTAACCCTCAAATTTCTACTGAGGCAACAGAGGGCTTTGCTACCGTGCAGCAGGTAGGAACTGATCATATTGTGATGGATTCTTCGTCAACAAATGGATTTCAAAATACCAATGCACAAATTCAAAATTCATTAGCTGCTCAACAGTCTGAAGTGGGAAACAAGGACCAAATAATACCTGAACAGCCAAAAGTGGACAAACATGATCAAGCAACAAATTCCACTGGGGATTTAAAAGCACAAAAAGATAGGTCAGGAATAGACAGTAATTTTGTCCAAAGTGCTGTGAAAGGTGAAAACACACAGAATAGTGTGATTTCCGAAAAGAAAGTTACTGTTGAACAGCAATTAAGTCAGAACACTAATGGTGCAACAGCCACGGAAAGTACTGTAGTTTTTGAGAATACGTCTAAGACAAACTTTAATAATGATGAAGTTATCAATGTTAAAGTGGGGGATTCTATAGACATTTTAAGTCAAAAGGCAGAGAAGGATTTAGCTGATATTATTCTTTTAAAGGATATGAGCAAAAATAATGAATTCGAGATTCAGTTAAAGCCAGAAGAGCTTGGAAAAATAAAAATAAAGTTAGTGTTCGACGATGGTAAAGTTAATGTGACAATGTTCTGTGAGAATCAGAAAGCAGCTGATTTATTATCTGCAACTAGCTCAAAATTAGGTGCGTTGATAGAAAATCGTACTGGAAATGAAACGAATGTTTTTGTTCAGCACGAAAGACAACAACAGCTTTTTGATGACGGGGGACAAAGACAAAATAACCATGGTAATGAAGGAAACTCTAGGCAAGGCAAAGATAAAAATAACAAAGATGATATTACAGATTTTATTCAGCAGATAAGGCTTGGCCTTGCTGATATTAGTTAAAGAAAGAAGGATCGAAATGAGTTTTTCAATCTCGCAGGAAGCTCCTGTATATAAAGATTCAAATAACCAACCGATCGCACAGCCGAGAAATACAGGCACAAATGCATTGGATATGGACTCTTTCCTCCAGCTTTTAGCTGCACAAATTTCGAACCAGGATATACTCAATCCAAACTCAAATACAGATTATATGAACCAAATGGCGCAAATGTCAATGGTGCAGGCTGTCAATGACATGATGCTTATGAGTTTAACAACTTATGCATCTTCCATGATTGGAAAAGAAGTAGTTGTGGCCGAGGTTAATGGTAGTAATGTAGAAAAAGTGGAAGGCGTAGTGACTGGCGTTAGTATTTATGGAAGTGAACCTATTCTTCATATTAACGGTAAGGATTATGCGTTAAGTCAGGTAATGGTTATTGGAAAAATGCCGGAAAAACCAGAGAAGCCAGAAAACCCAGATGGTTCAGAAGGTGATGGAGAAACCGGCGGAGTAGAAGGCGGCGGCACAGAAGGTAACGGAGAAACCAACGGTACAGAAGATAACAGCGGAGATGCTGAGCAAGCTTAAGCAGACCCCGATAATATTTGCAGCAGGGAAGCGAGAGGTGAAGGGCCTGTGAGTGATTTTATAAGAAGTAATGAAATATATAGAATAAGTAATGACAATGCACTAAGAAATATTGCCGCCAAAAAGTCAAGTAATGGGTTTGATGCCCTATTTAAACAAGAAGTTAAAAAGGCAGAGCAGTTACAGTTTTCTAAACATTCAAAAGAACGTATTGAAGAAAGAGGTATTTCTTTGACGGACCAGTTGATGGAGGACATGAATGCTGCGATTGGCAAGGCGAGATTAAAAGGTGCGAAGGATGTGGTTATGATTGGCAAGGATGCAGCTTTCATAGTTAATGTCCCAAACAATGTTGTTGTTACTGCAATCAGTAGTGAAGAAATGAAAGATAATATATTTACAAATATTGATAGCGCTGTCATATTATAAGCCGGACCCGAAAGGGAGGCTAATTAGTATGTCTGAAGCTACATACTATTTAGGCGCATAAAGAGGAGAGAATATTTTTTATGATTAGATCAATGTTTTCCGCAGTTTCTGGACTGCGTGCACATCAGAGTAAAATGGACGTAATAGGAAATAATATTGCTAACGTAAATACATATGGCTACAAACCAGGTAGAGTGACATTTAAAGAATCAATCTATCAGACAACATATAACTCAGCAGAGGGTAATGATGTATATGGTGGACAGAATCCAAGCCAGATTGGTTATGGAGCGCAGATTGGTGGTATTACATTAGATTTTAACCCAGGCTCTTATGAACCTACAGGATACGGCACAGATGTTATGATTAGCGGTAATGGTTTCTTCTTGGTAGGTCCTAAGCTAGACGCTAATGCTGGCAATGGAATTATAAACTCTGACGACGATACAAACAATCTTTCTACACTGAAGCTTACAAGGGTTGGAGCCTTTTCCATTGATGGTGACGGTTACCTTGTAGATGAAAATAGAAATGTCGTTTATGGTTTTTATACTGATGATGGCAATCCTGTGCTGGGTACTGGTGAGTTTGTTCCAAATGAGGACAATTTAAAACCAATCAGACTTCCTTTAGCTGATGGAACAGGAGGTGCAGATGGAGCAATTGACGAAGAAATGATGACTCTTGGTCAAATTTCTATTGACTCTAACGGTATTTTAACTGGTAAAGGTCCAGATGGAACTTATAAAATTGCACAGATTGCATTATGTAATGTGCCAAACCCAAATGCCCTTGAAAAAATGGGAGATTCCTATTATCAGGCTGTAAATAATACTGGTGATTTGAGAGCTTATGTTCCAGGTGAGGGAAGTACAAGTATGTTGCTAACAGGTGGTCTTGAGATGTCAAGAACAGATCTTTCAACAGAGCTTTCGAATATGATTATCGCTCAAAGAGGATTCCAGGCTAATACAAAAATGATGACCGTATCTGATGAGATGCTTCAAGATCTTATTAACATGAAAAGATAATTAACTTATGGTCCAGGAAAAAATTTTTCCCTGGACCCATTAAAGAAATCTAGGGAGAGAGAGTTATGATTAAGTTAACAAAATTGAATAATGAAGTATTTGTCATAAATAGTAATCAGATTGAATGTATAGAGCTGATCCCTGAAACAAAGATCGTATTGATGAATAAGGATTTTTATATTGTAAAAGAAAGTATTGATGAAATTATAGATAAAATAATTGAGTTTAATGCAAAAATATGTGATCTAAATAGAAAAATACAGGTAGTTGATGATTAACTTTAAACTAAAAGATTCTTTGTGTTGAAGATAAAGAAGTTTAATAATCTACCTTTTACATAAATGCAGTTATGATGAGCAAGGAAGCATTTCGTACAAACGCGCAAAAGGAGTTATTATTATGGATATAATGACTATTGTTGGTATTTTAATTGGAGTCGTATTAATAGTTTTTTCTATTGTATTTGGTATAGACCCAACAACAGGAATTACAATTGATTTTTTAAAGATAGGAAATTTTATAGATATACCAAGTATACTTATTGTTGTAGGTGGTGTGTTGGCGACAATATTTGCTAGCTACCCAATGAGTACAATTAAAAAAATACCGAAGCATCTAAAAATTATAATATCTGGAAACCAATATGAGCCGATGACTTATATACAGACATTGGTTGAATTTTCTCAGATAGCAAGAAAAAATGGACTTTTAGCTTTGGAAGAAAAAGCAAATGAACAGACAGATCCTTTTTTTAAGCAAAGTATCATGTTAATCGTTGATGCTACGGACCCTGAAAAAGTTAAGGCAATGTTAGAAAATGATCTAGATAAAATTGCAGCTAGACATGAGGATGCTGTTGGAATTTATGAGAAGGCTTCTTCTATGGCTCCGGCTTACGGTATGATTGGTACATTAGTAGGGCTGATTAACATGCTTAAAAATATGAATATGACAGATGGCGGAGCTAATATAGGACAGGATATGGGTACAGCACTTATTACAACATTCTATGGTTGTATCCTTGCAAATTTAATCTTTAATTCCATAGCAAATAAGTTAAGAATTAGAAGCGATGAGGAATATTTATGTAAAGAAATTATTATCGAGGGCGTACTTTCCATTCAGTCAGGTGAGACGCCTAAGTTTATGGAAGAAAAATTGATTTCGTTCCTGGAGCAAAGTGAGAGGAATACACCTACTGATTCAGAAGGCGAAGAAGGCAAAAAAAAGGGAAAAAGAAAAAAGAAGTAATTGTTTTGTTAAATACATAGTACAGATTATTTACAGGATGTGTTTTATATGGCAAGAAGAAATAAAAAACCACCAGGTGGAGCCAACTGGATGGATACATATGGAGATATGGTTACACTTTTGTTATGTTTTTTTGTACTCTTGTATTCTATGTCTTCGATAAGTGAGGAAAAATGGAAAATCATTGTGAAAAGCTTTAATCCGGATGCTATTGAGACCAGTCAGATTGTAACAACTACTGCTCCTAATGATAACTTAGATGATCCGGTTGAGGGAACACATGATCCTGCAAAAGAGCAAATGGAATTTGATGAGTTATATAGGCAACTGTCAGAATATGTAAGTAATAATCACCTAGAGGGCGATATTGAGCTATCGAAAGGTGACGGATTTACATTTATAACTTTCAGAAATAATATATTTTTTGATGGTAACAGCTATTATTTGAAAGAAGAAGGAAAAGTGGTTTTGGATCAGATTGCAGGGGCAATGGCTGAAGCAAGCGATGCCATCGAAGAGGTTAGAGTACTGGGGCATACATCTCAGGCATCACCAGAAAAAGCAAATGAACCTACAAGTGATAGATTTTTGTCATCAAATAGAGCTACAGAGGTTCTGCTTTACATACAACAAAAAAATATATTGGATCCTGCAAAATTGGTAGCATGTTCCTATGGGCAGTTTCGGCCAATCAGTCCTTTTGACACCAAAGAAGACAGAGCTCGTAATAGAAGAGTTGAGATATTGATAACACAAAATAACAGTGAAGCAAAAACGCTTGAACAATATTATGATGAAGCTGTAGTAGAGTAGATGAATTTATAAATAATATATGTAAGAAGGGAGGAAAATATGAAAGATGTCTGAGGTATTGACGCAGAGCCAGATTGATGCGTTGCTTAACTCAATGCAAGGCGGCACCGCGGAAGAAACACTTGATGTGGCTGAGGCTAAGAAAGAAGAGAAAAAGTATAAGAAGTATGACTTCTATAGCCCGAAAAAATTCACACGAGATAAACTTAAAATTTTACGTGGAATTTATGAAAACTATGCTAGAGTTGTTTCATCTAGAATCAACAGCATTCTTAGGGCTAGTTGTCTCATTGAGATATTAGGGGTTGAGGAACAACGATACTATGAGTTTGCTAACTCCCTGAATGATAATGATGTACTGACGCTTATCACTGTAAAAAACCAAGAAGGTGAATCTGTTGAGCCTGCTGTGATGAAAGTAGATACAGCTGTTATGTTAGCTATGATCGATCATATGCTTGGAGGGTCTTCAGAAGATGAGGAAGAGGATGTCTCTTCCTACACCTATACCGATATAGAATTAAGAATCTACAATATCATTGTTAAATATATTATTGACGTAATGGCAGATGGATGGGTGAATTATCTAGATATTGATTTTTCTCTCAATCGAATTGAGACTAATCCAACAATGATGCAGGAGATTAGTCGTGATGAGTCGGTTGCTATTATAATTCTTAATATTAGTATTGATGCAATCCATGGCAACATAACGATATGTCTTCCTGACAGTGTACTTTCATCAGCATTCAGAATTATGGATAGCAAAACTTCTCATGACAATCTTACAGAAGATGAGAAGGAAGAAACGTCAAAGATGATATTTGATCATATTAAAAAATCCTCTTTGGAAATTAAGGCTGAGCTTGGAAAATCTAGGTTGCTTTTAAAAGACGTCTATGGTCTTCAGGTTGGAGATGTTATCAATTTAAATAAGACGAAGGACTCAGAGGTGTACCTTACGATTGCTGATAAGACTTGGTTTAAAGGATATTTAGGGACAAATAATAAGAACATGGCAATAAAAATAAGCGATATTTATAACGATGCGCCGGTTTCATCGCAAAAGGGAGAATAGGAAAAATGGATTCAAAAAATTTTAACTCTTTAGAAATAGACGCCATTGGCGAAATACTTAACATCAGCCTTGGTGCGTCGGCGACAGCCGTTTCAACTATGTTAAGCAAACGAGTTGACATTACAACTCCAAATGTCAGCGTTGTATCTTATGATGAGTTTGAGTTTGCAGAAATTGAACCGGCAATTGGTGTTGAGATAACGTATGTATCAGGTCTTAGTGGGAGCAATATTATGCTTTTGAAAAGGCATGATGTAAAAGTTATCTGTGAAATACTGATGGGGATGGAAGTATCCGATGAAGAATTTGAACTGAATGAAATGAATTTGAGTGCTGTCTGTGAAGTTATGAATCAAATGATGGGAGCATCTTCAACAGCACTTTCTGAGTTTTTAGGAGAGGTAGTAAATATTTCTACTCCAGTTTCCTTTGAAATACCGGATTTAGAATCCTTTAAAAAAAAGTATTTTGGTGACGAAGATGAGAAGGTTGTAGCATACTTTAAACTGAAAATTGAAGGCGCAATAGAAAGTCAGTTTATGAATTTGATGTCAATATCACTTGCGAAAAAGTTGCTGTCAGCTTTCAGTATTGGAATGGATGATTCTATCCTTAGAGATGACACAACAAAATCTGAGGAACCAGCAGCAACGACCTCATCACTATCCAGTATGCCAGAGACACCATCAGCTGCAAGTGGTGGTGTAATGAGCCAGGAAGAGATAGAGAAGTTGATGAGTGGTATGGGAACTGGAGCTGCAGATGGAACATCAACACCATCAGCTGCAAGCAGCGGTGTGATGAGCCAAGAAGAGATTGAAAAACTGATGAGTGGCATGGGAAATGGAGTACCTAGTGGGGCACCGACACCAACGCCTGCAAGCAGTGGGACAATGAGTCAGGAAGAAATCGAAAAGTTGATGAGTGGCATGGGAAATGGTGGAGCTGCAAATACTACTGTGCCACCACAATCATCTTCCGTACCTAATATGAGCATGTATCCAAACCAGATGCCAATGTATCCCCCATATGGCATGTATCCAAATCAAATGCCAATGTATCCTCCATATGGTATGTACCCAGGCATGATGCCTCCAGGTTATGGTCAGCCGCAGCCTGAGAAGAAAGAGAAAGCACCAAAGATGATTAATGTGAAACCAGTTCAGTCGCCACAGTTTGAGCAAAAAGATGGAGATAGCATTGGGGAGGAACAGACAGAAAATCTTGCTCTGATTATGGATGTGCCTCTTGAAGTATCTGTGGAGATTGGAAGGGCGAAGAAAAGTGTCAAAGATATTTTGGAACTTACCAGTGGTTCTCTAGTGGTGCTTGATAAACTAGCAGGTGAGCAGGTAGATATTTATGCCAATGGCCAGTGCATCGCTAAAGGCGATGTAGTTGTTGTTGATGATAATTTTGGCGTAAGGATAACTGAGATAATTAAAAACTCTGATTTTAAACTTGAAGGAACAGGTAAGGAGTAAGAAGATGAAATAAAGATTATTGGTGTCAATTTAGTTTTGGCCCTGCAAATTTTTATTAATCAGATTTATAAATGATCTAACATAAAACTATTAAACGAAAAAGTGAGGTTAAATAACATGGCAAAAATATTATTAGTGGATGACGCAGCTTTTATGAGAATGATGGTTAAAGATGTTCTGACTAAAAATGGTTATAGCGGAGATGATATTTATGAGGCAGCTGATGGCGCACAAGCTGTGGAAAGATATATGGAGCTAAAACCAGATCTTGTTATTATGGATATTACTATGCCAAATATGGATGGATTGGAAGCATTAAAGGCAATTAAAGCGAAAGATTCTAATGCAACAGTTGTTATGTGTTCTGCAATGGGGCAGGAAGCGATGGTTATTGATGCTATTAAATCAGGTGCTAAGGATTTTATTGTGAAACCATTTAAACCAGATAGAATTTTAAAAACAGTGAAAACAATTTTGGGCTGATAAAAATACATATCATGAAAAGAAATGAGTGATTTTTATTTTTAGTGACATATTAAGTTTTATATCAATGATTTTTGCTGTTATTGTTATTCTGTACTTAAGTTATGTCGTAAGCCGTAAGCTTGGCGGCACAGTGATGAATCATTCAATGTCTAAAAATATTCATGTGATAGATACTGTATTTTTGGGACGAGATAAGAGTGCTGTCATAGTAAGGATAGGCCAAAAAGATTATCTTTTAGGTGTCTCTCAGGAAAATATAAGCTTATTAAAAGAGCTGGAGGAAGGCCAGGTAAGTATAGGTATGAATGGGAATGATACAGCAAAAAGAAAGCCTGGAGATTTTCTAGAAATACTGAAAAATAAAACGGGAAGAGGCAAAATGTAATTTGCTTTACCATAGTTTATTGTTCATTTAGGTATACAATAGACATTTTTCAGTAAAAGAATTTGATGGATTGTTGGGAGTGTAATCAATGCAAGACGCAGTGGTAAACATAAATGGCAACTCTATACAGACGTTGGAATTGATATTCCTGATGACAACAATATCACTTTTGCCGTTTATTGTATTGATGATGACATCATTTACAAGAATAATTATAGTGTTGTCTTTTACAAGAAATGCAATGGGAGTTCAATCAACTCCACCAAACTCAGTGCTGATTGGAATCGCTCTATTTTTAACACTGTTTATTATGTCTCCGGTTGTGGACCAAATTACTGAAAATGCGTATATACCCTATAAAAATGAACAGATTACGCAGACGGAAGCGATAGAAAGAGCCTCCCAGCCATTAAAAGAATTTATGTTGAAAAATACGGAACAGAGTTCTTTAGACATGTACCTGGATTTTGCTAAGGTGGATCAGCCAGAGAATATCCAGGAATTGTCTTTAAAAGTAGTTGTACCAGCTTTTATTACAAGTGAGTTAAAAAGAGCGCTTATCATGGGTTTTTTCATCTATATACCATTTGTGATTATTGACATTATCGTATCAAGCACATTGATGTCAATGGGTATGATTATGCTTCCTCCGGCTATGATTTCGTTGCCATTTAAGCTTTTGTTGTTTATTACAGTCAATGGCTGGCAGCTGTTATTCTCGACTTTGGTACAAAGTTTTAACTGACGGAGGTATCATAAATGGATAATGCACAAGCTTTAGATATTTTAAGAAGTGGTATTTTGATTGCTGTCAAGTTAAGCTCTCCTGTACTTTTATTAAGTATGGGTGTTGGCATTGTAATTTCAATTATTCAGGCAGCAACACAAATCCATGAGCAGACAATAACTTTTGTACCCAAATTGTTGGTGATTGTAGCTATTTTTCTGCTTACAGGTTCATGGATGCTTACAGTGTTGCAGCAATATACCATAGAACTTTTTGGTATGATGTAGCGTAAGGGGATTGTCGCTATGGATGATTCTGGTATAATTTTATTTTCACTTATTTTTATGCGAATAAGCGGCTGTATACTTTTTAATCCTCTGCTTGGAAGAACAGATGTACCTATGTCTGTGAAAAGCGGATTGATTATGGTCCTATCTGTTCTTGTTTATAGTGTCACAAACGCAGTGGATCTATCTGTAGAGAGTGCTATTGGTTACTCGGCGTTACTTTTAAAAGAATTTGTAGCAGGTTATGTGCTTGGCGCTATTTTTAATTTTTTTATTGGTGCGATTCTTTTTGCAGGATCTGTGGTGGACTTTCAGATGGGGCTTTCTATGTCTACTATCTATGACTCACAAAGCAATTCCTCTATCTCACTTTCAGCAAATCTTTTTAATATTATTTTTATGCTATGTTTTTTAACGACAGATGCTCATCTGGTTATTTTGAGGATTTTTATTTCATCTGCTGAAATTGTGCCATATGGAAGTATTGGTCTAGGACAAAATATGAGTGCTGCGGCTCTTGATTTATTTGTACAGTTTATGTCCCTTGGTATGAGACTAGCTATGCCAATGCTTGCTGTTCAATTGTTTGTTGAGATAGGTGTGGGCATCTTAATGAAGGCAGTTCCGCAAATCAATATATTTGTTGTAAATATTCAAGCCAAAATATTGATTGGTTTGATTATACTGCTGATATTGTTCTTCCCAATGGCAGACTTTTTAAAAGGCTCCATTGATGTATTGATTGAATCGCTTAGAAGTATGCTATCTGTTATGGGGACATAAAGGAGTGAGACGAGAGTGGCTGGAGATAAGACCGAACAAGCCACCCCGAAAAGACGCCGGGATGAACGTAAAAAAGGTAATGTATTTTTAAGTAAAGATATTGTCACAGTATTTACTCTTATAGGCAGTTTTTACACACTGAAATTTGTATTTGCTTCGTCATATGCTGCTCTCAAGGAGTTTGTAATTCGATATATAGGATATGCTAAGTCGGTTAGTGACTTAAATAATGATTTTATCATAAATGTGGTCTATGATTCTCTAATCTTAACAGCTAAAATTGTAATGCCTGTTATGGTAATTGTCGTTGTATTAGCAATTGCTGCAACAATTTTTCAAACAAAGCCACTTTTTGTAATTGATAGTTTAAAACCTAAATTTAGCAGGCTAAGTCCGCTTCAAGGGATAAAAAGAATTATTTCTGCTAGGAGTCTTGTGGAGGTAATCAAAGGGATTATTAAAATATCAATACTTTTTTATATTGTATATGATTTTATAGAAGGTCAGATTATTCAACTGCCACGATTACTTTCGTTAGATATAGTCACATCAAGTTATTATGTATTTACAACGATATTTGATATGGTTATAAAGATATCAATTGCTTTTGCGGTGATTTCTGTTTTCGACCTATTTTATCAGAAATGGGAATATGAAAGACAAATTAGAATGTCAAAACAAGAAATTAAGGAAGAATATAAACAACTTGAAGGTGATCCTAAGGTCAAAGGAAAAATTAAAGAGTTACAACGTAAAATGGCTATGTCAAGAATGATGCAGCAAGTGCCGGACGCGGATGTAGTAATTAGAAATCCAACGCATTTTGCAGTTGCGTTAAAATATAATCCTGATAAAGATACTGCCCCAGTGCTAGTTGCAAAAGGGCAAGACGAGTTGGCGTTAAGAATCGTTAAGGTTGCAGAAGAAAACAACGTGTTTGTAATAGAAAATAAACCTCTTGCAAGGGCGATTTTTGCAGCTACAGATTTGAATCAATATTTACCGCCAGATTTTTATGGAGCTGTGGCTGAGATTCTTGTACATGTTTACAAGCTTAATCACAAGCTATAAATGTTGCGTTTCATAGACATAAATTTTTAACGGGGAAATGGATATGAAAAAAATTCTCAGCAATTCAATTTCATTATTTGTAATTGTAATTGTTTTATTACTTGTTATACCTTTAGATCCTTTTATTCTAGACATATTTTTTATCTTAAATATATCAGTTTCTCTGATTATATTATTAATTACAATGAATATAAAAGAGCCTCTGGAATTTTCTATCTTCCCGTCGCTGCTTTTAATTACAACCCTATTTCGTATAGGGTTGAATATATCATCAACAAGGCTGATTCTTACAAAACAGGGACAGGCCGGTCAGGTAATTGAAGCTTTCGGTACATTTGTGCTACAAGGAAATGTTATTGTAGGTGTCATTATCTTCTTGATTATTGTACTCGTTCAATTTATCGTTATTACAAAAGGCGCTGAAAGAGTCGCTGAGGTTGCTGCCAGGTTTACTCTTGATGCTATGCCTGGAAAACAGATGGCTATTGATGCAGATTTAAGTTCAGGGCTCATTAATGAGGAACAGGCAAGGATGAGAAGATACAAGATACAAAAAGAGGCAGACTTTTACGGCGCTATGGATGGTGCGACAAAGATTGTAAAAGGCGATGCTATTATGAGTATTATTATCACTAGCATTAACTTTGTCGCCGGTACAATCATAGGTATCGTGCAGTCAGGAATGGATATTGGTTCTGTGCTTCAAATGTATTCCATTGCAACAATAGGTGATGGACTTGTATCTCAGCTTCCAGCTTTGTTAATCTCAACTTCTACAGGTATGATTGTTACAAGATCTGTATCGGAGGGTAGCCTAAATACAGATGTTTCGTCACAATTTTTAGCACAGCCTCAGGCATTTATGATTGGCGGAATTGTTCTTTTTATTGTGAGTTTAGTTCCAGGTATGCCACATATACAGTTGATTGTGGTGGCTTCGGTACTTTTCTCCTTAGGTTTTACCGTATCAAGACGTATCAAGATGGCTGGTGCGCTGGAAGGAACTTCGTCAACAGAAGACTTGACAGTACCAAAGGAGGAGTTACCAGAACCAGCAGTTAGTGAAGAGGATTATTATAAAGATATCAATAATATCTATTCTCTTTT
The DNA here is from genome assembly GCA_018364635.1 of Clostridiales bacterium. Classification (GTDB taxonomy): domain Bacteria; phylum Bacillota; class Clostridia; order Lachnospirales; family Anaerotignaceae; genus JAGZLR01. Next base: position 32,560 of record JAGZLR010000002.1, read on the forward strand.
AAATGTGGAGCCAATTGAAATGGAGTTTGGTTATAGTTTGATCCCTCTGGTGGATGAGTCCAGTGGTGGAAAGCTCATTAACCGTATTGTTATTTTCCGAAGGCAGTATGCCCAAGAAATGGGGTTTGTCATACCGTCAGTTAGGCTGCGAGACAGTTCTGCTTTAAATACAAATCAGTATGTTATTAAAATTAAAGGTGAAGAGGTTGCCAAAGGTGAAATATTAACAGATTATTATTTGGCCCTTGAACCACCAAATCCTACAGGAGAGGTGGAAGGGATTGAGACCATTGAGCCTGCATATGGCATACCAAGTAAATGGATTACGCCTGACTTGAAAGAGATGGCCGAGATTTATGGATATACAGTAATTGATCCGCTGTCGGTTATTGTCACACATTTATCTGAAACCATCAAAAAACATGTTTCAGAGCTTATGAACAGAACAGAAACAACACAACTTGTTGAAAATTTGAAGAAACAGGTACCTGATCTTGTCAACGATGCCTTCCCTAATGTTATTACCTATGGCGGATTCCAAAAGGTTTTGTGCTCGCTTCTAAAAGAAGGTGTGCCAATTAAAGATCTTGGTACAATACTTGAAACAATTATAGATTCATCAAATACAACACATGACCTTGACACGATAACAGAAAATGTGAGAGTGGCTTTAAAGAGAACAATCACAAGAAGATTCTGTATAGATGGACAAATGAGGGTAATGACATTAGATTCAGAAGTAGAAAAGTTAATTGCATCAAGTCTTTCAAAAAATGAAAATGGACTTTACTTAGCGTTAAATCCTGAAGCCATGCAAAAGATTATTACCCAAATGGCTGATATTATTAAAAAGTTTAATGAGCTTGGTCAGCCGCCGATTATATTGACAAGTCATGTGATCAGGCTTTATTTTTACCGTTTGATTGAACAGTTTTATCCAGATATTTATGTATTGTCGTTTAATGAAATAGCCAATAATGTACAGATTCAAGCAATTGGCAACATTACCCTTTCGTAAGGAAATAGGAGCGGAAACATATGATTGAGCAGGTTCAGCTTGAGGACAAGACAAATGAAGAACTGTTTAAAGAATATAAAGTTACAAAAAACAATCGAATTAAACAGGAACTGGTTTTAAGATATGTATATATTATAAAAAATATTGCGCTAAAAATGAAAGGCGTGTATACGAGTTTTGCGCAAATGGACGATATAATAAATGAAAGCGTTATTGTGCTGATGAATTCTATTGATAAGTTTGAACCGGAAATGAATGTAAAATTTGAGGCTTACATATCAAAAAGATTGCGTGGTCTTATTATAGATATGGCACGAAAACAAGACTGGATTCCTCGTAATGTACGTAAAAACGCACGTTTGATAGATGATGCCACCAATGTTTTGTATAATAAACTGGGACGTTTCCCAACAGATCAAGAAATGGCAGACTATCTGAAAGTTCCTCTGGATAAATATCAGAATAAAATGCTTAGTAAAACTAATCTCCATAACCTTATTTCTTTGGATTCATTTTTTGAAAATTCGAATACAGGACAGACATCAGGTATTTATGATGTAGCTGATAATGGGATTTTACCAGAACAGTTTTTAGAAGATAAGGAAATGGAAGAGATTCTTAAAAAAGGAATCAGTACACTGAGAATGAATGAACAAACAGTTTTATCTCTTCATTATAGGAAAGAGTTGAATATGAAAGAAATTGCCAGGGTAATGGAATTAAGTGAGTCGAGAATTTCACAGATCCATACAAACGCTTTGAGAAAATTAAGGATATATATGCAGAATAACTTAAACTAGCGAAGGGAATGGCTTTAAAATGGTAAAAGGATTTTATAATTTAACATCTGGAATGTTAACACAAAAGAAAAATCTTGATGTTATCAGTTCTAATATGTCAAACGCTGCAACAATTGGGTTTAAGTCCGATCGGCTGATTACATCAACATTCCAACAGGAGCTTATGTCTAGAACTGGAAACATGGAAAAATCGAATCCAGAAGCATTGGGTGATGTGACTATGGCGCGATTACCTAGAGAGACGGTTACAGATTTTACACAGGGTTCATTTCGTCAGACAAATCAAAGCCTTGATTTTGCTATTGATGGAGTAGGCTTTTTTGTTGTTCAAAGCGGGGATGGTCAACAGAGATATACCAGAAACGGTTCTTTTAATATCAATGCAGATGGTTATCTATGCACCCAAGATGGAGATATTGTTATGGGAGACAATGGCCCTATTTTGATAGCTGATCCAGCAAATGTGAACCAGTTAAATGCAGAGAAGATTACTGTGGATGCATCAGGCCGGATTTATAATTCAGAAGGGCAATATGTTGATAGGTTTAATATTATTGAATTTGACGATCCTGCACAGCTTGTAAAACAGGATGGGTATTTTATTGGCGGCGGTCAGGGGCAGCAGGTTGTTGCAACTATCCATCAAGGTTGGACAGAGGAATCTAATGTGGATCCGCTCAAAGAAATGGTGTTGATGATTGAAAGTGAAAGAAATTTACAAAGTGCTTCTCAAGTATTGAAGATGTATGATCAGATGTTGGCAAAAGCTACAACAGATATTGCCAATATTTGATAGTCAAGGATGTTATGGATTAGGAGAGTGAAGTAAAAACATGGATTTATCTTTTTATACAGCTGCAGCGGGAGCGGCAGCACATCAGAATCGTCTGAACGTTATTGCAAGCAACTTATCCAATACGGAGACAACTGGTTTTAAAAGTGAAGATGCAATTTTTTCAGATTTAATTTACAATGAACTTAATCCACCTGCGTTAACAGGAGTGCAAATGACAGCGTCCAGTGGTTCAAAAATAGATAAAACTACAACAGACTTTTCGGAGGGAGATTTTATTCCTACAGAACTGCCTTTTGATTATGCAATCATGGGCGATGGTTTTTTTGCCCTTAGAAATCCTGAAACAGGAGAAATTACATATACCAGAGACGGTTCTTTTAGGATGTCCTTACAGGCAGACGGACGTTTTTTGCTTACATCTCAGGAAGGCAAGAGTGTTTTGGATGCTCAAAATATGCCAATTGAGATAACAGATGAAAACAAAGAGGAGCAGCTTCCGGTCGGTGTTTTTAGATTTAAGCACCAAAATGGATTTATCCATCTTGGAAATAATGAGTTTATACCAGACGTAAAAAATGGTGTGCCAGTGTCAGTGGAAGAACGTGATAAAGTTTTGCTTCAGGGCTATCTTGAAAATTCCAATGTCGATTTTGCAGAGGAAATGACAAGATTGGTTGAATCGCAAAGAGCTTATCAGTATGCCCTCAAAATGGTTCAAACGTCTGATGAAGTTGAGAGTACCATCAATAGCTTAAGGGGCTAATAGGAGAGATGTTTCATGAATTTAAAAAATTTTGAAGATTCTAACAGTATTGGTTTTGATGTTTTAAAAGAGATTGGGAGTATTGGCACTGGGAATGCCGCTACTGCGCTTTCTACTGTTTTACATCGAAAAATCGAAATGAGTCTTCCAGATGTAGATTGGGTTGAGTTTAATCAAGCAATTAAGGAACTTGGTGGACCTGAGAAGCTAGTAGCCGGTGTACTTGTAGAATTATCAGGTGATGTACATGGTATTATGCTATTTTTACAGAATTTAGAATTCATTAATATTATATTGGAAGGGGTTCTGGGAAAAAAGATAGATAGTTTTGACCAAATAGATTCGCTTGAAGTATCTGCTTTAACGGAAGTGGGGAATATTATTATATCATCCTACGTAAATGCTTTATCGTCGTTGACAGGTATTACAATGAATTTATCAGTACCATCGGTATCTATCAATATGCTTGGTGGAATTATGAATGTGCCAATCGCGATTTATGGCTATCAGATGGATAAGTTAATGACAATTAATGGTACGTTTAAATGTGATGAGGAAGAAGTTTACAGTAGATTGCTTCTTCTTCCAGATGTAGAATCATTGGACTATATTATGGGGAAATTGGGTGTTGAAAATTGAATAAGCAGTATATTGTTGGAATAGCTGACATGAAATTATGCAGAGCGCCTGGTGTGCTGGTGACATATGCCTTGGGATCATGCATAGGTATTTGCTTATATGATAATGTAATAAAGCTTGCTGCTATGGTCCATATTATGCTTCCAGCAGCACAAATCACAACTAAAGATAATAATGTTTATAAATTTGCTGACACAGGTATTCCTGAGGCAATAAAGAAAATGATAGCTTTTGGAGCTGTCAAAAGCCGTATTACCTGCAAAATAGCTGGTGGCGCGAAAATGTTTGAGACTTTTAATAATTCTGAGTGGGGAAATATTGGGGAAAGAAATGCTAAAAGCGTGAGAGAAGTTTTGAGACGTGAAGGGATCAAGCTTTTAAAAGAAGATGTAGGATCAAACTATGCAAGAACATTATATTTTGATTCTTCTACAGGAATCGGAACAGTAAAAGCTTTTGGTAAACCAGAATATAAGTTATAATGCTGTGACAGCTGAATTTTTGCCTTTGTTGGCCTAGATATAGAGGAGGAGTTAAGGGTTATGGATAACTTAGACAAAAGTGGTATCCTGCTTGAGACAGGCACAAATGAAATAGAGATTATGCAGTTTACAATCAATGGCAACCTTTATGGCATCAATGTTGCTAAAGTTAGAGAAATCATTATGTCAGGAGAGGTTAAGCCAATGCCACATGTGCATCCGGCTGTCGAAGGTGTTTTTAAACCCCGCGACCTGTTGATTACTGTGGTTGATCTCCCTCAATATGTGATGAAAGAAGATGTCCCAAAACATGAAAAAGATTTATTCATTATTACAAATTTCAATAACTTGCATGTAGCTTTTCGTGTACATACTGTGGTTGGCATCAGTCGTATATCATGGAAAGATATCTTAAAACCTGATAAAACTGTTACTGGTGGGGAAGATGGAATTGCTACGGGAATTGCGCAATGTGGCAAGGATCTTGTTACAGTACTGGACTTTGAAAAAATCGTTGCTGAAATAGCCCCTGAGACATCTATTCAGCTTTCTGAAATAGATAAAATGGGGCATAGGGAAAGGGACCGTCGACCGATTGTTCTTGCAGAAGACTCTATACTTTTATCAAAAATTATAAGAGAGGCACTGGTGAAAGCTGGATATGAAAATATAGAGAAATTTGATAATGGCCAAGAGGCATGGGATTACCTTTCCAAGCTTGCAGATGAGACACAAGGCGACATAAGAAGCAAAGTATCATTGATTATAACAGATATCGAAATGCCGGAAATGGATGGACACAGACTTACAAAACTTGTGAAGACACATGATAGGCTGAAAGTAGTACCTGTTATTATATTTTCTTCTTTAATTACTCCAGAGATGGAGATTAAAGGAAAAGAAGTTGGTGCTGATGAGCAGTTATCGAAGCCGGAAATTGGACATTTGGTCGCTGTAATGGACCAACTTTTAGATAAATAAAAGATTGATCTGATCTTTAAGGAGGAGTTGTTACTGTGCATAAGTTTGTAGTGAAACAGCCGATAAAAACGTCTGACAATAAGTTAATTGGCTATGAACTTTTATTTAATGTGGAAAATGAGCTGTACAATCAAAATAGTAATGATTATAATGCGGCTGACACTATTTCAACTTTTTTAACACTAAATAATGATAAAATTGATAGATCTACCCGTAACTTTATGACATTTACACCAAATCTGCTATTTAAAAATATGCCTAAAATGTTTAAAGTTGATGAGCTAGTTATACAAATTGAAGATAACGTAATTGTTCATCCATTAGCACAAAAGATTGTGCAGAGATATAAGGAAGCAGGGTATCAGATCGCCATCAATGATTTTCAATTTGCGCCTCGATACTTTGCGTTTATGGATTATACAGATTTTATTAAAATAAATGTGAAAGATACACCTCATAGTGCTGTGGATAACATTTTGCGTACAGCAAAAGGGTTTGGTAAAAAGTGTATTGCCACCAATATTGACTCTAAGGAATTATATAATTTTGCCAAGCAATTTGATTTTGATTTATTTGAGGGACACTATGTTGCGGAAGCTGCAATTATTAAGGCAAATAAAATTCAGTATATGCAGAGCAATTTCTTCCAACTTGTTGTTGCAATTACAAAAGATGAGCCAGATGTAGACGAAATTGATCAGATTATAGAAAGAGACGCCTCTCTTACATATGAACTTTTACGTATTGTTAACTCAGTACATTTTGCTTTGCGCCATAGAACAGATTCAGTAAAGCAGGCGATTGTTGTATTAGGTATTGAGCAGCTTAAACGTTGGGTTTATCTTTTAAGTTTTGACAAGGACTTAGAAACTGGAACAGAAGATCTTTTAAGAATCTCTTTTCTTCGAGCTACGTTCAGTTCAGAGCTTGTTCATTACTGTAAAGAAATGCCGATTACCAAATCAGAGGCTTATTTAATGGGCATGCTTTCGGCACTAGAATTAATGGTTGATGCACCAATGAGTGAGATTATGGATGCTCTTCCTGTCACAGATATTATTAAGAATGCGTTGGTAAAACATGAAGGAAGATGCGGTATATTGTATGATTTGGTATTAAGTTATGAGCGTGCAGAATGGGATAATATCAATAAATATGCAGAAGAGTTAGGTATACCAGCAAATTGTTTGGCACAAGTTTATTTTGATTGTGTCGAAAATGTGAATGAGATTTGGAAAGGACTTTCTGAATCTAAATTTAAAGATGAAGAAAATGCAGAAAAAGCAATTGATAAATTATAATGTAGGAGGAGAAGAAAAATGGCATTCTATTTTACAAATGATTTAAGGACAGGGAATAATTTGATTGATTCTGAGCATGAGCAGTTAATCAACGCTCTTAATGAGCTAATTAAAGCTACATCTGCTGGTAAGGCTACAAGTGAAGTGACAAAGACAATGAAGTTTTTGAGTGATTATACAAATAAGCACTTTTCTGATGAAGAATCATTACAGGTAAAAAGCAAATATCCAGATTATAGCAATCATATTAAGTACCATAAATATTTTAAAGACAAGATGAAAGAGCTGAATCAAAAATTATTAAAAGAGGGAGTCACACCTATGTTTGTGAAGGAGTTGAATGTGGCTCTTGGTGATTGGTTTATTAACCATATTAAAAATGAGGATAAAAAGGTAGCTGCCCATATCAAAGCATCTGGGATGTAAGCGATCTATAGGAGCATAAAAAGAGACGGTTTTAAACTAGAATGAAACCGTCTTTTTTTGTATTCTTTTATAGTTTATGGTGTGGATTGCCATCAACTTCAAAACATGCTTTTGTAAGTTCAGTCATAATTGAAACTTGATATTTATGTTCATATAGGCTGATTAAAGGCTCTACATTATCGTAATCCGTAACAATATACTTGGATGGTAAGTTGGTAAGGGCTAGCGCTATAGTATCTGCTACACACCTACTACAGGTACAAACACCAAATCTTTTAAGATAATCCACAACACAACCTTTAACAATTCGTTCAAAGACATTTGTATAATAAAACTTTAGATTTTCAGCCGGTTCAGCGGATATATCAAGCTCAGGTAAAAACGGCTTTAAGTTTGAAATGGCATTGTAAGACTGTTGATCTGAGTCTATGGATGTCAGGTCTGCTTCTGGTTCGGTTGATTTTTTATTCTCTAAAGTTTCTATGGAAGATTGCTCAGATTCATTTAAAAGACAAATATCTTCATCCAAAGGAAGTAGATCTACTTTATGATTTTCTGCTAGGTCGTTTTGATTGCAACTATTTGGTTGTTGTTCAATAACTTGTTCTTCTATAGAAAGAGATGTATCAGTTACATGAATATCATCAAGAACAGCTGTTTCAAGTTCGCTAACCATATTATCTATTGTATCGAAAGCTTCTTCATGAGAAGCTGATGAGTTGTTTACAGGCGCTTTAATTTTAGAAGCTGAAACAGTGTTATGAATAAATTCTTTTTCTAAATTATCTTTAATTAGTTCAGATAGAGACTCGGTGCTTTCTGAGAGATGAAGGATTTCTCCAATAGAATCAGGCTTATATTTTTTAGATTCCTCTTTTTCTGATTGAGATGCCTGTGATAAACGTTCGGTATCTGACTTTTGAGCGTGCGATTCATTTTGAATCCCCTCAGTATTTAACTCTGAATCTTCCATTTTTGGTGAGATTAGATTCAGAACATGAGCTGTCTTACTACTTTTTTTAGACATTTTCGTGTTCCTCCCTAAAAAGGTCTTTAAACTGTTGTTACATCAATTATTTCATCAACAAATTCTAAATAGTCGATAGAGGGGTTTGATTTTGGTGCATAATCTAATACACTCATACAGTGTGCTGGGGCCTCTGCAACAGATACACTCTGGCGGATTTTTGCTTGAAAAACATTTGTACTCAACTGCGTTGCTATTGTTTGGGCCATCTCAAGAACTTCCTTTGAAAGATTCAGGTGCTTATTGTATTTCGTAAGCAGAATACCCAATACTTTTAGGTTTTTATTATAAAATTTAATGACAGTATTTACTGTTTCTTTCAGCTGGGATACGCCAAGGAGACTTAATATTTCAGGTACCATTGGGATGATAAGTCCGTCAGAGGCTACGTAGGCATTTACTGTCAGTATGTTTAGCGCAGGGGGTGTATCAATAATAATATAGTCGTAAAGGTGTTTGATGTCTGAAATTGCATCTCGCAACATAAACTCCCTTCCAGGTCGATTAAATTCAAGCTCAGAACCACTAAGAAGGATATTCGATGGTATAACATCCCCAAAATCAGTACGAGCGATGGCTCTTGTAATACTTATTTTTTCTTTAAATACATCATAAATGGTAGCACAATCTTCTATCTCTATACCAAGGCTAAAGCCAAGATTTCCCTGAGGATCAAGGTCAATCCCAAGTACCTTTTTTCCTCTTGAGGTCAGGCCACTAATAAGGGCACTTGAGGTTGTTGTTTTGCCAATGCCACCTTTTTGGTTTGTAACAGTTATTACTATAGCCAAACAAATTCCTCCAATCGAAATAAGTATCGTAAAACTATTAATAAAAGTATACTATATGTCGATAAATAAGTATAGCGGTAAAATTTTAAATGTGTTAAATTTGCGATGTTAGTTCCTAATCTTACGATAAGTCAAGTGGCAGGACTAACATGCATCGTGCGTTTTTGAATTGATTATTTTATGGAAGTAAAGGTGATTACATGGCATCAGTATCAGGTACAAGTTCTTCTTCAATTTTAAATTCTTTAAGCGGTAAAAGGCTTACAGGTTTAGCCAGTGGTCTTGACACAGAATCTTTGATTGAAAATATGACTTTGGCTACACGAACGAAAATAGCAAAGCAGTATCAGAATAAACAGCTTTTACAATGGAAAATGGAGGCATACCGTTCTATAAGCTCAAAAATTATTGCGTTCCAAAATAAATTTACATCGTACACATCCGCAACAAACTTAAGAGGTACAGCAATTTTCAGCAAAAACATTATTGAGGCAGCAGGGGAGTATAGCAAATATATCAAAGTAAGTGGTAATGGAAAAAATGCAGATAAGGTATCCATTGCAGGGGTAGAACAACTTGCAAAACAAACCAGTTATGTGTCAAGTGATAGAGTCTCTACTTCTACCCTTTCTGGAAAAGAACTTACAGGGACTGAGGTAGAAGAAGTAAGCAGTCTTGCAGGAAAATCATTTACATTTAGTTATAATAATAAAGATTATTCTATTACCCTTGACTCTTCAAAGACTTATAAGACAATGGATGAGGTAGCTGAAGAAATCAATACACAGCTTTCCAAAATCGATTATGGCACGGATCAAAAATTAAGTGACCATATTAAAGTGAGTACATTTGACGGGGGCAATGGTTCCAAAAGACTGGAAATTGGCTTTGCTTCTGATGACGTGGCAGCAGTTGGTAACACTATCAAAATTACAGGAGCAAGCAAAGAGATTTCAAGTACACTTGGTCTGACAGAGGGCCTGACAGCTTCCGGCAAAAATGTAATTACAGGAAAAATGGTGACAGAAGCTGATCTTGATAAGGCCATAACAAAAACAACCCTTGGCGAAATTCTTGAAAAGAAAGAGTTCACATTCTCTTACAATGGAAAATCCAAAACAATTACTCTTCCTGGAAAAGAGGAATTTACGGATAAAGACGGCAATGTGGATATGGATAAATTAAAACAAACATTTCAGTCAGAACTTGATGAGGCGTTTGGCTCTGGAAGAATTAAAGTAGGTCTGGAATCAAAACAGAATTACGATGGACAAACAGTAAGCAAGCTTACTTTTAAAACTACAACACCTGACGGAAAAGATGACAACACTTCTACATTAGTACTTTCAGGTGGAGACTCAAAGGCTTTAAAGACACTTGGTTTTGAGGCAGGTGCTTCCAATAGACTTAACACTGGATCAAGTCTTGATAAATCAGGTTTTAAATTTAAAACAGATGATGGCACATCAAAAGGTATCAATGACTATGCTGTAAGAATCCGCGATAATATTTCAGGAAAGGAATATGTCATTGATAAGACAACAGACGGTAAGGCTTTTGATGAAAATACCAGCATTGATGAAATTATAAGGGCAATCAATGAAAGCGATGCCAATGTTAATGTTACATATCTTTCTACAAGTGATAAACTAAGCATCCAATCTACACAGGAAGGTGCCAGTGGTGATTTTGCTATTGTAGGTACAGATGGAAAAGATACAAATCTTGGTCAAGCGCTCTTTGGCAAAAATCTTAACGGCATCAATCCAAGTGACGGAAGCGCCAGCACAAGCGCTAACGACTATACTGTGACAGAAGGTCAAGACGCTATTATTTGGGTAGACTTCGATGGGGAAGGCGGAGAAGGCCCTACTCAAATTAAAAGAGGGTCCAATACATTTGATTTAAATGGTATGTCGGTTACAGTAACTGGAACATTCAACGTAACAAAAGATGAAACTACCGGCCAATCAAAAATTGAGAATTTACAGGATCAGGTTACATTTAATGCAAAACCAGATTATGATAAAATTACTGACACAGTAAAAGAAATGGTGGAAGCCTATAACGAAATTGTTGAGCTTTCCAATAAATTAGTGGGAGAAAAACCGAATAGAGATTATCCTCCTTTGACAGATGAGCAAAAAGAAGAAATGAGCGAGGATGAAATTAAATCGTGGAACGAGAAAGCAAAAGCTGGAATGCTCTTTAATAATTCAGAAGTTCGTGGCTTTACAAATGAGATTAGATTTCTCTTTTCACAAGATTCAGCTTCAATGGCTGCTTTTGAGGCTATTGGTATCAAAACATCATCCACAAGTGGTGATAATGGTAAGATTACATTTGATGAGACAAAATTTAGAGCGGCTTTGGAAAGCGATGTTGATAATGTCTGCGATATGTTTACTGCTCTTGAGGAAAGCTACATTGATGAAAATGGTAAGAAGGTCGTTACACAAAAGGCAGGCGTTATGGCTAACATGAAAGAGATATTTGATAAGTATGCGGCGACAGATACTGCGACAAAGGGAATTTTTGTACAGGCAGCAGGTGCTGAGGAATCCCCTCTTTCTATGCTGAATAACTCTCTGCAAGATCAAATGGATGACATCGATGACTTAATTGATACTTTGAATGATAAACTCAAGGATGAAACAGAAAGGTATTACCAGCAGTTCTCAAGCTTAGAAGTATATATCAACAATATGAACTCACAGAGCAGCTGGTTAAGTCAGCAGTTCGGTGGCTAATGGAAACAATTCTGGGAGAGAATATTTATGAATATGAATGGCTATCAACAATACAAACAACAGTCTGTTGGCACAATGACAAGTGGTGAAATGCTGATACTTCTGTTTGACGGCGCTATCCGTAATATTACAGCTGCGGATATAGCAATTGATAAACAGGATTATGAACAGATGAATATATCTATTGAAAAAACGGAAAAAATCATTAGGTATTTAAGCAACACCCTTGATATGAAGTACAGTATCAGCCGTGATCTTTACCGGCTTTATGATTATTTCCTTTATCAGCTGACTCGGCTGAAAGCAGGGCGAAATAGGGAGATTGCCAAAGAGTTAAAAACAATGTTGTTTGATTTAAGAAATACATTTAAAGAGGCTGATAAAATCGCGTCAAACCAGGCGACTGCTGCGAAGTGAGGTTATTGGGTATGGAGGAAAAAGAAATACTGCAAAATATAGCCGTTTATCTACAGAAGAAATATAACGGTCTCAATGAGATAGAGAATTTAACAAAACAGTTGCAGGATGCTTTAAGTTATGGCGACCGTGTGACTATTCGCATGCTTATCAAAATGCGCCAGGAAGAAATGGACCAAATTGATCAGATTGATTTAAAAAGGACTCGTATTTTGAATACACTGTCTGAAAGCAAAAAAAGAGCGCTAAAAAAAGGGGATCCTTCCCCTTTTTTAGCTGAAAACGAAGATTTAGTAAAAAAAATTGCAGAGATTGAGCATAAAAATCATAGAGTTTTGGAAAAATTGATTGAACAGGATAAATTTGTAAATAGGAGATTAGCAGGGGACAAATCATACTATCATTGAGCCTTTTCTATAGTCCACACAGGCCCCCCAGCATCATAACTATGTTTAATTTCGCTTACAATCAAATCATAATCCCATTGGGACATTGTATTTTCGGTGCTGTTGGGGTCCATAATCAAAAGATCGCCATCTAATGTAACACCTCGGATGATAATAAAATGTCCTGAAGATGTAAAGTGTCCTTTTCCCATAAGCATAACAATCAGTTTTCCAGCATGAAGCTCCCGAACGAAGGATTCATAGGAAAGATCCGTTAGACTTTCAGCCTTCAAACCCCATGCAGAGGCACCTTGTGGTATAATTGAGTGATAGGAACCGCTGTTTTGTAAAAAAAAGCCGTTTTCATAACACCACTGTGCCATCTCATCAGGAAGCACAGATTGTTGGGTTAAGCTGGAAACAAGAATAGATAGAACTGTCGGCCCACAGCCATAGATTGAAATGGCATTTTGTGGGCCGTAGTCTTTCTGTGCCCAGCGCTCATCGTTTTGGTTATAATATGTTAGATAGTGAGAAGTTCCAGGTAAGTAGACATCCTCATCTATCAATAAAATATCTTCTGATGGATCTGCTTTTGTCAAGGTACTGTTTTCTAAATAAAACCTGGGGGTGGGCTCAAAAAGCGGTACCACTTCAAGAAACTGAAAACAGGAACAGTAAATCAATACAAGACAAAATATGATTTTTTTCACTTTTACCCGCCTCCTTTCTGCTTAATAAAGCTCATTATACCATAAACGTGATTCTAGTACAGTATGAAAGTCTAAAGTTTCTATGAAAAAAGAAGGGTTGGAATCAAATGCAAAAACCTGTAGAATTACAGAAATCATTTCCAATACTTGAATTTATGAATGTATATAAAGTGTTCGAAAATAACGCCCATTCTCTGATTGACGTCAGTCTGTCTATAGCGTATGGAGAGTTCATTTTTGTATGTGGCAGGACAGGCTCAGGTAAAAGTACGTTTCTGCGTCTGATTACAAAAGAGCTAGAACCGACACAGGGTTCGATTAAGTTTGAGAATACAGATCTTGCCTGTATCAAAAAAAATGAACTGCCCTTTATACGACGCAAGATAGGGGTTGTACGTCAAGGAAATGGACTTTTTCTGGAGAAAAAAACAGTGGCAGAAAATATTGAGTTTGCTATGCGGGCGACAGGTCATCCAGAAAAAACAATCAAAGACAGAGCTAGAAGCGCCTTGACGGTTGTAGGTATGTCAAGTAAAGCAGATTGTAATATAACGGAACTGTCTATAGGTGAGAGAAAGCGGGTAGAGATCGCTCGTTCTATTATCAATCATCCAAAAATGATTATTGCCGATGAACCAACAGCGAATTTAGATGGAGGTCTCTCTTGGGATATTATGGGGGTCTTTGATGAAATTAATCGGATGGGTGTTACGGTTATTATTGCAACCCATGATAAGGATGTTGTAAATATTATGCGCAAGCGGGTATTAACATTTGCTTATGGAAAGCTTTTGGGAGATGTCAAAGGCGGCCGGTATGGTGATCTTGTATAAGGTTTAATGTATGGAATAGAAAATTTTTGTGACAAAAAATATTTGGAAATTTTTAAAAATTTCTATCATATATTTTTATTTTGTGCCGATGTATATAATAGCAGCAGAAATTTAGACACCTGCCGGCGGTGTAAATTTCCTGCAAGTTCAAATTTTTTATATTATATTTTAGGGAAAATGGACTTTCCCTTATTTACATGGAGGTAAAATTATGAGAATTCAACACAACATTTCAGCTTTAAACTCTTACAGACAGCTTGGCGGAAACAACAACGCTCTTGCAAAAAACCTTGAAAAACTTTCTTCTGGATACAAGATTAACCGTGCCGGTGACGATGCTGCTGGTCTTGCTATTTCTGAAAAAATGAGAGCTCAGATCACAGGTCTTGAAAAAGCACAGGACAATGCAAACGATGGTATCTCTCTTGTACAGACAGCAGAAGGTGCTTTAACAGAAGTACATTCCATGCTGAACCGTATGGTAGAGCTTGCTACTCAGTCTTCAAACGGTACATTTGATGACTCTGTAGACCGTGCAAACCTTCAGAAAGAAGTTGCTTCCCTGAAAGAGGAAATCAACAGAATTTCTGAGAGCACAAACTTCAACGGCCTGAATCTTTTGGATGGTACTTTAGGCGGACCAAAGGTTTCTACAACAGTAGGCAACGGTTCTGCTGAAATCCCACCTACTCCAATTAAGAATATTTCTGCTGTAATCGGCGGAAAACCTGCTGGAAAGGTAGACGCTGTTGATGGTAAGAAAGCAACAGCAACAGTTGACCTGAGCACATCTTTAAATGCTGGTATTGCCAATAGTAAAAACTTTACAATCGGCGATAAGACAATCGCAGGTACTACTACTACAAATACAAAAGAAGCTGCAATCAAAGCAATCCAGGATGAATTAAAGAAGGGCAACGAAGTTACTATTGGTGGTACAAAATATACTGCTAAGTTAGCTGACAATGGAACACTGACATTGACATCTGTAGATAACGCTGTGGGTGAAGAGGCTACTGCGATTAATAATGGAATCAAAAACGATCAGACTGTTGTAAGTGGTGCAACCGTAACGAAAGGTGTTGCAGATGTACCAGCAAGCTTAGATTTAAGCGGACAGTTCCAGAAAGGTGATTCCGTAACAATCGACGGAACAACTTACACATATGCAGATAACGCTGACGGTTCTGACGGCGCTACATTCCACGATTTAAATTCTTTGAAAGCAGCAGCAGCAAAGAATGGCATCACAGTTAAAACAGACGTGAATACAGCTGTTACTTTCACAAGAGACAAAATCGACGCAAAACCAGGCGAAGCATCTACAATGTCACTGGACTTCGACGGACGTGTTGGCCAGGATTTAATCGGCGGTACAATGACAGTTGGAGAAGGCGACGGTGCTGTTAAGTTTGAATTTGTTGAGACAGGTAAGGCTGCAAATGATCCTAATGCGAAAGCAATCTTTATTGACAAAGATGCAACTGCTGAAGAAATTGCAACAGCTGTCAATGATGCATTAAATGGCGCTGGTATTACAACAACTGATGACAATGATCATCAGAATGTTGGCTGGACTGGAACAACAGAGAAGAACACTGACGGAAAGAACACAATTGTTAAGTTAACAGCTGGTGCTGACGGAGCAAACAAAGCACCAAGACTGAAATTTGACAACATTGGTATCAACCTTCAGGTAGGTGATACCAATGATGATTATCAGAAGGTTAGAGTTGAAGTTGGCTCTATGGATACATACTCTTTAGGAATTGAAGATGTTGATATTTCTACACAGACAGGTGCTTCTGATGCAATCAAGAAGATCAAAGATGCAATCAACACTGTATCTGCTACACGTGGTGACTTGGGTGCGATCCAGAACAGACTTGACCACACAATCAATAACCTTGGTGTAACAACAGAAAACCTGACAGCTGCTGAATCACGTATCCGTGATACAGATATGGCTGAAGAAATGATGTCTTACACAAAGAATAACATTCTTGTTCAGGCAGCTCAGGCTATGCTTGCTCAGGCAAATCAGGTGCCACAGGGTGTTCTTCAGTTATTACAGTAATCTTTATTTTGTATTCAAAAAGGGATGGAGTTCCATCCCTTTTTTGCTTGTTGTGTATAAAAGAGAATTAAAATTATAGACAATTTATCAATGGGAAAATCAGCAAAAATTAAGAACAGAAATTTATTTTTTTACTATTCATGAAAAGATAAAAGTAGTATAATAAATTAGAACAATTATTATTTAAAAGTGATTATATTTATATGTTGAAAGGAGCTCTCTTAAAATGTATGCATGGACGAAAGATTTGGAAACAGGAAATGCTGCGATAGATTTGCAGCACAAGCAGTTGATCGAAGCAATCAACAGCTTATTGGAGGCCTGTTCAAAAGGAAAAGGGCGAGAACAGATTGGAAGTACATTAAAGTTTCTCGACTCCTATATTATCAAACATTTTGGGGATGAAGAATCATTACAGCTAAAGTATAATTATCCAGATTATCAAAATCATAAAAGATATCATGAAGAGTTTAAGAAGACAGTCAAGACAATTGAAGCGGAATACGCAACAACAGGCAGCAGTGTAGCTCTTGTAAGCAAGGTTAATTCTGTGATTGCAAGTTGGCTGATTACCCATATTAAAAGAGAAGATGTAAAGGTTGCAAAACATATCAAAAGCAAATAAAAAAATAGCCTCTCGGCTATTTTTTTATTTGCTTGGTTTTGTATTCGTTTGACTAAACATATTTTTTAGTGTATCAATATTGATTTTTGACTGAGCAGACTGTTTATTTGTTTCAGCTGCGGTAATTAGTTCCTCACGCAAAATAGAGAGATCCCGCGGTGCGTCAATGGCTATTTTTACACGATCAGAGCTAATTTCTGAGATGCTTATTCTTATATGATCGCCGATGCGGATGGATTCGCCGGCCTTTCTTTGAAGTATCAGCATTATTGTTTCTCCTTTATAAATTCGCTGAAAGGCTGTCTAAATTTATAACGACTATCCTCAAGGATTACCTGACTTGCCTTTCTATTTTCTGGATTAACAACAAGAGGACACCGCAGGTTAACAGAGCTTTCCTCTATTTTTTCGTTCATGACACAGATATTATAGAATAAAAGCTCTTCACTGAAATTGGCATTCAGTTTTTCCAAATCAGCTTTTGGCAGTACAGGCTGATACTCCGGCATAAAGGAAAAAGGATTGATGACAATAAAAGCTAAGCTTTCATCATCAATACTTTGAAAACACAATATGCCATTGTTATCCTCATCAAAACGTATGATGATATACCTTTTATCTTGCTCAAATCCAAAGATACCGCTTTCAAATGTAATAACTTCATCGTCTTCAAATGGCATGAGACCAAAATATTTTGTGTTAATTTCCATAGTTATACTCCTGTTATGCTTTCACGTCTATAGGCTCATAACCAGGTGCGCTGCTTGGCGGCACATAAATAGGTGAACCCACATACTCAATTTTAACATCAGGGAGCTGTGAAATCGTAATTTCGATATCACCTGGAATGAATTCAAGAGTTCCCTGCTGTGTTTTCCAATCGAAATTTAGTTTATCCATCTGATAATCAATTGTCAAGTCTCCGCCGGTAAAAGACACCTCAGCGCCGCCTTGCGGAATGAAAGCAATATTACAGTCATCAGGTGTTGCAAACTGATCTGTATGATTTTTTATAATTTGTCCAAGCACGTCATCACCAAACTTTGCTTTTAATAGTAAGTGCCCTTCGCTTGTATAGGTAGCAGTTGCGTTATAAGCCGCAGTGCGTCCTTTTTGTGCATACTGTTCAATAGAACTTCCAACTGTCGCCGGACGAATAGAATTTCTAGCCTCAAATGTATCGAGCTTGACTCTGATTGGGCTACTTTTAATTTTTAGCCCACCACCGTGTTGTCTGCTAATCTCCAGATCTGCAGACGCATTGTTATATTCAAGCCGCGCGTGCTGTATATTCATTTCAAAGGCGATAGGGATATTGGTTATTTTTAATAATTGTTCCATTTGTACACCCCCAAATTAATAAATATCCAAATACCCGTTTATATTATTTCATAAAGTCGATTAAAGAATTTGAAATAATATTTGTGCCTACTTTTAAAGCGGCGTTATAGGCATAGCCTTGCCATAAATAGGTTGAGATAGCTTCAGGCATATCTACGTTTTCTACTTCTGCAATACGTGCATTTAGTGTATCATTGTATGCTTTAAGCCTGGTCTCAGTTGTTTCCAAAAATTTTGATTTTGTTCCAAGACTTGCTTCATAATCAGTTGCCGTATTTAGGCAATTTTCAAATTTACCGAATAATCTGTTAAATGTAGTCTCATCAAATGGTTCTTTTTCAAGCTCATCAGCCATTTTTCCTAGCAGTGCAACGACATTTTTAGGATCGCCGTCACCGTCAACACCATAACCCAAAAGATTGATACCAGGTGTAGAAGTGTTAAATGCGCTTGTACTTACTGTTTTAGAACCAGCAATAGAAATGCCAGAACCTTTTGCAGCTGTGATTAAAGAATCCATATTTCCAAATTCATTGTTTGTACCATCAGCGCCAGTTTTAAATGTAAACGTTGTGCCATTGATTTCCAGTGTGTCTCCATCTTTCATGGAGGTAAAATTGATGTCTGTAATAGATGTGATGGACTGACCATTTAGTTTTACAGTGCCAATCAAGTCAGTGCCGTCAGCGGTGTTTGTTATACTTGTCAGCGTGCCATTTCCATCTGTTGTCTCTTTCATACCAAAGCCGAGGTCTACATAAAGTGTTTCCTTTGCAAGGCTAGAAAGTTTTGCTTGATCTGCTGGGTCTGTAGAACTAACATCGATACCTCTATAGGTAAGAGTTTTGCCATCCTCCGACAGTACGAAAGGCACTTCCTGAGTCGAAGCGCCACTGAAAATAAATCGGCCGCCAACATTTGAGTTTGCCGCAAGAATGATAGACTGCTGCATACCTCTTAATGTCTGGGCATAAGTAGCTCTATCAGCAGAGCTTGAAGTACCATTAATGGCACCAAGGATATCATGGTTTACATCTTTTGTCAAAATGTCTGTAATCTGCATTGTTGCAGATGTTACTTGATCCATCAATGATTGTGTTTGGGATGTGAGCTCCAAGCTATTGGCGTTATTACGGAACTGTCGGCGTAATTGGAAAGAACGATTTGCACCTGCAGGGTCTTCCCAGATTTCGCTGAAATTCTTTTGGGTTAAAACTTTGTTCTGTGCTGCGTTCCAACGATTGAGCGCATTTGTCAAACCGCGATTATAACCCTGCATAATCGATTTGGTTGTGATACGTGTCATATCAATAGGTCCTCCTTAATAAATCAAAGGGTTTTATTAAATATTGATTAGTGTTGTAAGCATTTCATCAAGAGCTGTCATAAGTTTTGCTGAGGCATTATAGGATTGCTGATATTTCATAATATTCATTGCTTCTTCGTCAAGGCTTACACCTGTTACAGCTTCTCTTTGCTCAGATATACTTGAGGCGAGATTGGAGTAGTTTGTAAGCTTTTCTGTTGTGGATTTAATGTCAATACCCAATACAACGCCAATATTTGTAAAGGATTCTTCAAAGGTACCATTAAATATGTTTTCTCCTACTTTGGAAGCGGAAGTAATTTCGCCTGTAGTCGCGTTGCCATAAATGGTAATACCCTTATCTTTTGCAGCTTCCTGCAAGGAAGCCATATCTGTAAAGTCTGTACCAAAGGTAAATGTGTTACCATCAATTGTAATTGTGTCACCATTTTGCATGTTTTTGATGGAAGGAGCTTGATCAATTTTGACATCGTTTGTCAGATCTACGCCCGCTTTTTTGTTCACGCCTGTGATGCTATTGCCTGTAGCAGTGATATCAATGTTATTCTTTGAGGCTGCGGTCTGTAAGGTAGCCAAGTCTTTAAATGTATTATCAGCACCAGTAGCATCTGGTTTGTAGGTAAATGTGTTACCGTCAATGGTAATGGTATCACCATAAGTCATTTTGCTAAAATCTAGAGAAGACAGATCTCCCACAGATTTACCATTAAATGAAACAGTATCCTTTAAATCTATATTTGTGGAGGTTGCACCAGTGATAACGCCGGTCTTGCTGTCTCCTGTTAAAGCGACACCATTTTTTGATGCAGCTAATTTGAGAGAATCAAAATCAGAAAATGTATTGCCTACTTTTCCTGTCGAACCAGAATTGTATGTATAAGTCTTTCCATCGATTGTGATGGTATCTCCATCTTTCATATTGCCGATGGAAAGAGTTTGTGTATCAATTTGAATATCACCCATAAGATCGATATCTGCTTTATATTGTAGTTTCTCGCCAAAAAGTGTAATCATGTGGGAGATATTATCGCTTTGTCCAACAGGAGCGTTAGGATCTGCGGAAGCTGTAATACCATAGGAATTATTGGTCCAGCCGTCAGCAATATTGATGTTTGACGCTGTAATTTTACCGCCATCTTCACTTTTGAATAAATCATGTCGGATGACATTACCATTTTCGTCCTTAAATACGATTCCATCAGGGTTATTGGCGTTGTTCATTTCTGTGGCAAATTTGTTTGCTAAGGAATCAAGCATATTTTGATAATATCCGATTCCTCTGATATCGTTTGGAGGATTATCGAAGTCACCAGAGTAATTGAGCATTTCAAGAGCGCCTTTTAGGATACCGTCTGTAAAAAGATCATTGACAGAATCGATTGGCTGGCCGTTAATGTCAGACTGTTGCAAAGCAGCTAAAGCATCATTATATTTTGTTTTTGCTTTATCAAGATTTTTTGCCGCAAGTCCCTGTACATCATCAGCGGTAATTGGCTTACCGTCGATGCCAAGAAGTGTTCCGTTGGCATCAGCTTTATCAAGATTGGCTAATGCATTATTATAATCTTTTTGCGCTTTGCTCTGTGCATTTTTTTGATTGTTAATTGCAGTTTTATTTTGGTCCAGTTCTTTTAATTTATTGTTATAATTTTCCCGTGCAGTGGTGAGTGCCGCTTCTAATTTATTTAATTCTGCTTCTGGGAGTTTATCTTGCTTACCTTTGACATAAGCTGCATTGGCAGCTTTATAAGCATCGAGGAGTCCGCCGCCGTCAGGTTTTCCATCCTTATCTGCATCAGGTCCGTAAAGTTCTTCATTTAACGCAGCATTTTGATTTTCCAGAGCTGTCAAATCTTTCATTGCTGTTTCCAAAGCTGTTTTTGCGTTATTAAATGTGTTGATACGGTTGTTATATACTTCTTGCATTTGCTTTAATGTAGCATCGGCATATTCCAGAGCGGTCTTTAGATCTGGATCAAGAGGCGAGAGACCGCTGAGGGAGATATTCAATTTCCCATCTTCTTCTGAAAGCTGGAACTCACGGCACTGATCATCAGCGATAATGTCATACTTTTTACCATCTTTGCCGACCATAGCAATGTGAAGCTCATCAACATATGTGGAGTCAGAAACCTGAATTGGATCATAAGTAACATCTATTTTCATATAACTGGAAAGTTCGTCAATAAGCATGTTACGCTGATCTTTTAATTCAAGAGCACTGTCTCCCAACATTTCGCTACTTTTAATTGTTTTGTTTAATTCTTGAATACTTTTCAATATTTCATTAACACGAGGTACGTCAACATTTTGTAAGTCATATTCCATATTTTCGCGTACCTCATTGATACGGTCGGAATAGCTATTAAATAATGTGACTAAAACCTGGCAGGAGGATTTCACCATGTTGTCAAATTCTTTATTACCTACCTGGTTGCTCAACTGTTCTAGTTTGTTCAACACATCACCTAATTGATTAAAAATACCACCACCATCAATAGGATCATCGCCTTGATTTTTTACCTCGTCTAAAATATTTTTCAGGTCATTGAGGGCACTTAGCTTTACATCTTGTTCCCCCACATGAGCAACTTCATTTCTAAATCTTAAATCAAGAAATGGATCTCTCAATTGGGAAGTGCCTGTAACTAAAACACCGTTTCCGATATTGGTGGACATTGGAGAGGCATAACGACCATATCCGTTGATATTTAAACTTACTTGATCAAGTCTTTGACGTGTATATCCATCAGTACCAGAGTTTGTAAGGTTTTGACCTGTTATGTAAAGTCCCTTTTGACTTGCTGAAAGGCCTAATCGTGCCACCATAAATCCGCCGAATGTAGAATTAATCATTTTAACACCTCAATTTATTTAAAATAAAAAATTGCTTTTATTATGCTCTACGGCTTGTAAAGCTTCTTGGTTTATTAATTTTTTGGCCATGATCGGTATACGCTACACTATTTTGGAAAGGTTTTCCGGTCAGGGATTCAAGATGCGTATTGATACGGTGAAGGTTTACCTCAATGGCAGTTTTAGCATTTGAATAAACATCCTTATATTCTGTTAAGTTTTTATTGATCTCATGGTAAAGAGGAGTTAATCTTTTTTTATCTTCCTCAGAAGAGGAGTCAATCATTTGTTTCAAGCTCAACCCATCCATATTCATTGATTTTTGTGCGTTGAGACGTTTCTGTTCAAGACCACGAGAGCGGAGTAAAAGTGCTTGTTCTTTGCTAATACAGTCTTCCAAAACAAGAATATTATTTTTAACGGCAGCGTCAAATTTTTCTTTTTCAACGGCAGTAAGGTCTTGGATGAATAAATTTATCTCTGTCAGTATTTTTTCAAAATCTGTTAGATTACTCATGATTTGAAATCCTTTCGTTCAACTAAATTATTCAATTATGATAAAAGCATTTTTTTTGCTATTTCATCGATCATGATTGGATAGTCATTTAACTGTACTTGTGTTTTTATTTCTTCAATTTTATAGTCATCTGTTGGAGCAGATATTTCCTTTAGTATTTTCTGTGACAATTGTCTTGCAAATTTTTGTTCATCAAAAATTTCTTTTGATCGTATGGTAATCTCATCAAAATTTTTAATGGATTTTTTTGTTGAGCCGTTTGTCTGAGAAAGATTTTCGGTTTTGACTGTACCAGTTCGGTTCATAAAATTTCTGTTGGTTGTTATTCTCATTCTATCACCTCACATATAAGGAGTTCCAATAATATTTTCCCTTATATAATACTATCGTCATAAATGTGTTTAAAAATTACACTTTCCAAAAGTATTTTTAGCATTTTGAAACAAATCTTTATTTAATGAGTGTAATTATATAGATTTTCTATAAAATCAGATGAGGATAAAAAGAAAATAGATGTTTGATCGATAAAAAAATAGACGCTTTTTAAAGGCGTCTATTTTTTTATTGAATACCATTAATATAGTTTATAATCATACCAGGCATTTTTTCACAAGGTGCTTCCACGGTGACTGCACCCATTTTATAAGCCATCATTGGCATACCATATACAACACAGGATTCTTTTGATTGACCGATTGTAAAAAATCCCTTTTTGTACATATTTAAAAGTCCTTTTGCACCGTCCTGTCCCATACCGGTTAAAATGATTCCCATACTGCTAGTTACGTTGTCTGCAATAGAATTGAATAAGACATCTACTGAAGGCATATGACCGCTAACCTTGCCTTCCTGTGTGCAGTTGATGACATAGTTTGTACCTTTTTTTACTACTCGCATTTGATGATTCCCAGGAGCGATAAGCACTAAACCACGTTCGACCTGATCACCGTTTTGTGCTTCTTTTACTCGCATTGGGCAGATACGATTTAGTCGTTCAGCATACATTTTAGTAAACCCTTCGGGCATATGTTGGGTAACAACAATGCCAGGTGTATCTTTTGGCAAGTCCTTTAAAATACTTAATGTTGCTTCTGTGCCACCTGTAGACGCACCAATTGCAATGACAAATGAGTTAAGCTTTATTGACTTATTTGTAATGATATGAGGAGCCTTATTTAGGTGTGAAATGCTGTTGGGGCGAGTTGTATTAGGATTCATCATGCTGGATGGAGTTTTTACTTTTGCTGTAGAGGCTATTTTTATTTTTATAGCAAGGTTTGTGATAAAAGCTGATATTTTGTTTTTCTCTGAGTCAGGTTTTCTTACAAAGTCCACGGCTCCAGCAGATAGCGCGTCAAATACACTTAAATTCAAAGATGAGACAAGTATTACTGGAATCGGGTGCTTTGGCAATAACTGTTTTAAAAAGTCAATCCCGCTTAAACCAGGCATTTCTACATCTAATGTAATGACATCTGGTTTTAAAAGAGGAATTTTTTTCATAGCATCAAAGGCATTAATGGCATAGCCTACAACCTCTATTTCAGGATGAAGCGATAAGTTTTCTATCAAAGTCCTTCGAAATAGAATACTGTCGTCTACACAAAGGACTTTTATTTTGTTGATAAGCATTAACAAAACCTCTCTTTCCAAACGATATGAAATAAGCTTACTTGTTTAAAGAGACTTTCTGTAAATGGCAGGCATGACATATTTGTATTTTGCACTGCTGTGGTTTACACTTTCCGAATGACCGATAAGCAAATATCCTCCAGGGTTC
This sequence comes from Clostridiales bacterium, assembly GCA_018364635.1. GTDB lineage: Bacteria > Bacillota > Clostridia > Lachnospirales > Anaerotignaceae > JAGZLR01. The sequence continues at coordinate 57,206 of JAGZLR010000002.1, forward strand.
GTTGCGTTGAAAAATCGATTGATTAGTGCATCTTTTGTCGGTTGGTCAAAGTAAATCATAACATTACGGCAGAAGATTACATCAAATGGTATTTTAAATTTAATTGGCTCCATTAAATTAAATGTTCGGAATATCACGTTGTTTTTTAGATCATTCGAAACATTGACCATTGCTGGATTTCCGCTGAGTGATTTTGTGAAAAAACGTTTTTTCCAAGGTTCAGGTAAATTTTTTAGTGCTTCTATATCATACTCGCCTTTTTGCGCCGTAGAAAGTACGTTCATTGATATATCAGTTGCCAATACTCTAGTGTCCCACATAGATGCCTGAGATCCGAGAAAATCTTTAATGTACATTGAGATTGTATATGGTTCTTCTCCTGAAGAACAGCCAGCACTCCAGATACTTAAGGTTTTATTCTTTTTTGTAGATACCAGATAAGGAAGAATCGTATTTTGAAAAAAATCAAAATGTTCTTTTTCTCTCAAAAAATAGGTGTAGTTTGTGGTAAGTTTATTCATCATGATTTCAATATCAGCTTTATTTTTAGTCTTTGTAATATAATCCACATACTGAGTGAAATTTGTGTATCCTTTTGATACTAGAGTCGATTGAAGGCGGCTTTGTATCAGCTGCTTTTTTTTTGAAAGGTCAATTCCAAAGTTTTTGTGAACGAAATTTATTAGTTTAACAAAATCAGCCTGGTTTATCTCAAGCATTTTATACCACCTTTTTATGTAGTTTAATTAGAGAATATATGAAAGGCGGCAAGTTTATGCCGCCTTATTCCTATCCTCCTATGTTTTAAAGAGCTCTCTGTACTAAAACAATTACAGAGAACTCTTAAACACTATTTTACGTATCAGTTTTCGATCAATTTTTCACAATCAATCAAAAGGAGGGTTTTTCCATCAGGCATGGATACCATACCATTGATTAATTCTTGTCTATTATGTGGCGATGGAGGAGAGATATTATTTTTATCAATATCAGTTACTTGTGATACAGTATCAACATAAATACCAAGATAAATATTATTGATATTTAACACAATGATACAGGAATAATTTGTAGCTTCTCCTTCCATTTTCCCCATTTTGGTACGAATATCTATAATAGGTATAATTTGCCCTCTAAGATTAATAATTCCTTTGATGAAGTCAGGTACCATTGGCAGTGTTGTAATATCGTGATTAGTAATTATTTCCATTACATATGAGGCTTTCACTGCAAAGTCAAGACCATCAGATAGGAACATAAGATATTTTTGTGAAATCTCATCTGATATTCCTTTTAGTCCTAAATCATCATTTAAGACCTCTGTTGCTGTTTCTATAGACATTTTGCTTATCCCCCTTTACTTAATAATTTTGAGCCATTTGGTAAAGATTTGGTATATCCAAAATGATGCTTATGCTGCCGTTTCCAAGTATTGTACAGCCAGAAATACCGGAATCCTTTATACTATAACTGCTTAAATATGTTGGAAGCGGTTTTACAACAACCTGCTGTTCGCCCAAAAGTTCGTCCACAAAGAGGCAATAGGATTTGTCTGCAGCTTCCACCCAGATCAAAATACCATCTTCAATATTTGTAACTTCTGTAGGGATATTGTAAAGCTGATGGAGTCTAAATACAGGATAAAATTCATCCATACGCTTGATAATTTCTCCGCCACTAGCATCATTGATAATTTCATCATTCGTTGCTTTAAAGGATTGTCGAATATTTGTGATCGGAATTGTAAAGATGGAATTTCCGACAGCGATTTCCATACCATCTACAATTGCCATTGTAAGAGGTATCTTTAATGTAGTTTTTGTTCCTACACCAACCTCACTGGATATGTTCACTACGCCTCCAACTTTTTCTACATTCTTTTTCACTACATCCATTCCTACGCCACGACCAGAGTATTCTGTAACTTCTGTATTTGTTGAAAATCCAGGCATCATAAGAAGATTCAATATCTCACGCTTTGTGTATTCGCTTTCTGGTTTTACAAGAAGGCCGTTGTTTGCTGCCTTTTGTAGTACTACATCGGTATTAACGCCTTGACCGTCATCTTCTATAGATATAATAACTTCACTGCCAGTATGTTCAGCGGAGAGCACAATACGTCCTTTTGGGCTCTTTCCTGCGTTAATTCTATCCTGAACATTTTCCTCAATACCGTGATCCATAGAGTTTCGTACAATATGCATAATTGGATCGCCGATACCGTCTACAATGGCCTTATCAACTTCGGTTTCTTCGCCAACAATTTCAAGCTCAACTTCCTTGCCAAGTTTTTGCCCCATGTCACGGACAATCCTATTCATTTTATTGAATACGCCGGCAATTGGAACCATACGGATGGACATCGCTATATCCTGGAGCTCGTCGGTAAGTTTTCTCAGCTGTCTTGCTGATTTTGTGAAGTTGTCAAGTTTCACCCCTTGAATGTCTGGAGAGGAAGTTACCATAGACTCTGTAATAACGATTTCTCCCACAATCGCCATTAGTTTATCAAGCTTGGAAAGATTGACACTGATAAGACTTTGTTTCTGCTGATTGTTGTGATGGGAAGGCATAGATACATTTTGTGTTGTCTGAGCACTTGTAGATGTTACAGCAGATGAAGTGCTTTTGGCAACATTTGTCTCTGGTATTGATGCATCCTCCAATTTAGGAAGGTTTTCATACATGTCACAGGAATTAATATTACTCATATTTTCCACAAGAGACATTGCTTTTTCACAGGCACTTTTATCCATGAATGAGAGGATGAGGCCAGTTTCAATAATAATGTTGCTGGAGTCAGAATTCGTCTCAATATCTTCTGGATAGAATTTAAACTTTATGCCTTCTTCCTGAAGAGAATTTACAACCATAAATGCACGGAGATTTTCCATCCCGATTCCTTCATCAAATTTTACTTTGGCAAAGTATGGAGATTGGTCTGGAAAATCAAGTTTATCATCTGCGGATACTTTCTCAGTCGATAGTTCTGTTTTTTCTGTAACTGGATCAGCTTCCTCTCCAAAGGAGACCTTAATTTTGTTTACATAGCTATTAATATTTTCTATATAATTGTCGATATTGTTTGTAAGGGGTTCGCTGTTTTCGATTTTTTCAATTTCGGAACGCATAAAATCAATTACTTTAAAAAGAAGGTCAAACATACCGTGATGAAGATCTTCGTCGCACTTTTCATCAAACGTATCTACACCCCTGTCGCGGATTAAAAAGAACAGGTCCTCAAGTTTATGGGAAGTTGTCATTAAAGAATCAAACTCCATCATGGCGGAGGAGCCTTTAATTGTATGCATGATACGGAAAATTTCATTGACATCATCTACGGTGAATCGTTTGGATTTTTCTGCTTCAAGGAGAATTTCATCTAATTGATCCATAAGGGAATTAGTTTCAAAAAGATATGTTTCAAGCATGCTATCCATATCGTTATCCATAGGTATACACCACCTTATCAATTTTTTGAACTATATCTATCATGCTTTATATCGACAGAAATCGTAAAATATTAATAGTTTAAAGAGCAGAAGGTGAATTAATGTCAGATATTCTTAAGGTAAGTGTACCGACAGGGGGACTTGAAAACTCGTCGCGCACAAATCCGATTACAACAAATGATACTAATATTCAAAATGTTGTTGACCCATCAAAAGTTGTGAAACCTGATGGACAGAGGCCAAATCCTGATAAAAACCTTGGTATGAACTATGAGTCAAATTTCCAAGGGTTTATTGCAGCATTGAAGAATAATCCTGATTTGATTGAATCATTTACACAGATATTTTTTCAGATGGGTTCTCTTATCACATCAGGAATTGGAGAAAATTTTGCAAAAGAAATTTCCGAATTTCTTGAGATGACTAAGATGTCTCCTCAGGAAATGGTAAAGTTTTTACAGGAACAGTCGAGTCAAAATAATAAGTTTTCATCTGATCTGTTCCAGTCACTGAAAAGCATTTTTGAAAATACAAAATCTGTGGAGCTTAAAGCCTCGATCCTTAATTTTATGAAGTCTTATAATGATGCTTCTTCCAGTAAAAATATATTAAACAATATCACAACGATATTAAAGTCAATGACAAAATATATGCCTCAGAGTTATCGACAAAGTCTTCTTGATGCAGCAGGAAATCTAAGCCCGTCAAATGCTCCAGGGTCGTCAGAAGAGAATATTTTAGCTTTAAAACGGGATATTATTCCCTTTCTTTCTGCTTATATACAAAGGTCGCATGATATGGGAAAGGTGAGAGACTTTATCACACTACTTACCTTGAATACAGCTAGATATGAAAATGGCACGATGGAGAAATTGTTTGCAGATTTTCAAAGATTATTTTCTTTTCAGGAATTCAGGAAGGTTTTTGGAGAGGATGGAGCAGGATCTTTTGATGCCTTTTTAAATGAATTGACTGCATCTAAGGCAAGTAATTTTTCTGATAAATTATTAGCGGCAATGCAGAGTGCTTTAAATGGAGAAGGTGGGTATGAGCTGAAATCAGTTTTCCAAAATATTATGAATTCTTTTCTTCTCAATGAAAGTGTTTATATGCCTCTTCAGCACTATATCCTTCCAGCCGATATTTTTGGGAACTTATTGTTTTCTGAAATTTGGGTTGATCCCAACAGTAAAGGGGCAACAGGAAAGCAGGGGGAAGAAAAGGCTAGAAAGATGTTGATTAAGTTTGATATCAAGGATGTTGGCTTTTTTGATCTTATTATTTTGAACCAGGGAGATAAGATTGATTTACAACTGAGGTATCCTGAAAAATATCAAAGTATCGAAAAAGAAATAAAAAAAGGGATCACCAATATCGTGGAAAAGAATGGTTTAGTCTGTCAAAAGCTTTATTTGGCCAAATCAAATATGCCAATTTCCGTTTCCGAGGTATTTCCTCAAATTTATGAAAGGAAAAACGCAATCAATGTCAAAATATGATTATGAAAATGCTAAATTAAATCAAAAGGCAGTGGCCTTAAAATATGATGGGGGTGACATTGCTCCAGTAATTGTAGCGACAGGTATGGGATATACAGCGGAGAGAATTGTGCAGTCAGCCCTTGAACATGACGTTCCGGTGTATGAAGATACCTCCCTTGCTACTCTTCTTTCTAGGCTAGAGTTAGGAGATCAAATACCGCCTGAACTTTATAAACTGGTTGTTGATATTTATGTGTATTTTCTGAAATTTTCTTTAAATAACAAGAATAATGAGGAAGAAATACAAAAACAGATTGATGGTTCTACTGTGATTAAGAATGGACAAAATGCTTCAAATAACTCATAATATACTTGAAAATAAAATTATAGAATACAAAGATTTAAGGGGGGAGATGAATTAGTTATGAATGACAGGTTTATGTTGATAGACATGTCAAATAAAATGATATGCGAAGGCCTTGTCAAAGAGTTTTGGCGAGATGAAGCAGTTTTCAAAGTTGAGCATGGTATTTATTCTTTAAAGAGTATAGAAAGAGGCCAATGGCTAAGATTTGTATTCCTGCAGAGACGAAAAGGAATTTTTGAAGGCAAGGTAACTGAAGTTAATGGCTGTGAAATTATCATAGAAGAGATCAATAGTATTGCTGATAGTGTAAAAGAGGACATTCGCATTAAAACTAATATAGAAACAAAACTCTTTTGTAAGGATTCAGTAGGAAGACTTTATAGCTGGCATGTAACGATAAAGGATATCAGCGCAGGAGGATTGAATATTGAGTCAAAATATAGAGCGCCGCTGGAAAGAGTATTGGAAGTAGCAGTACCATGGAATTCAAGTTACGTTATTGTAAATATAATTTTATTGAGAGAAATACTGAAAGATAATTTTTATTATTATGGCTGTAAATATTTTAATCTGCTTAGCACAGAAGAAAATATGATAAGAAATACAGTGTTTAAAATAGCGGCTAAAAAAGCCGGAAAATTGGGAGGTAAACAATGAAAAAGCAGCAATCACTGAAGAAAAGGCTTATCTCTTTATCACTTTGCGCTGCAATTGGATTTTCAAGTGTGTCGTTGTATAACAGTGAAATCGCATTAGCAGAGGATTACTCTAATCATTGGGCATCAGAAGCCCTTTATAAAATGGAGAATCTTAAAATTATGCAGGGAGATACAGATGGAGATATGCATCCTGACAGGCCAATTACGAGGGCTGAATTTGTATCTATGATAAACAGAGCATTTAACTACAATGGCTATAAGGATAAAGACTTGCCATTTCAGGATATTGACGGTAAAGAATGGTATGCAGATAATATTCGAGTAGCATATGGACAGGGATATTTTTCTGGAATAAGCAACAAACAGTCCGGAGCAGAAATGTCGATTACAAGAGAACAGGCAGCTGCATTAATTTGCCGGAATTTAAAAATTGAGAGCAAAGCGCTACAAATCGATGATTTTACAGACGGCAAGCAGATCAGTGAGTGGAGTAAGGGCTCAATTGGAGCAGCAGTTGAAAAAGGATATATTTATGGCTATAATGACGGATCTTTTAGACCTCTAAACAATATCACAAGAGCCGAGGCTGCTACAATGCTGTCAAATTCTTTGGGAACAATTATCACAGATCCAGGTGTATATAGATATGGTACAGTTAATGGAAATGTTACGATTTCTAATTCCCAAGTTGAGGTTGCCGATACGACCATTAACGGTGATTTGTACATTACAGAAGGCGTGGGAACAGGATATGTCACGCTGAGAAATGTAAATGTTCGCGGAGAAGTTATCGTCTGCGGAGGTGGAGAAGGAAATTGGGGAGGAAGCAGTGTCACATTTGATAACTGTACTGTCGCGAAACTTACAGTTGATGGACCTAAAGACAGGCCTGTATCAATCAGCTCTGCTGGTAACACGTCAATCAGCCTTACAAATGTAAAGTCGGATGCCTTCATAGAAAATGATGATGATTATGCAGGCAGGTTCTTAAATATAAATTTTATGGGTCCGGAAGAGGCTGAACTTCATTTGTCTGGCAATTTTAACAATGTTACTGTTAAGAATCCAGAAAATGTGCTTTGGCTTGGAAAGGGTACCATTGAGAATTTAATTGTGGATGAAGATGCACAGGACAGTAAAGTGATCTTAGACAGACAAACAGTTGTTAAAAATGCACGCTTTGATGGTAAGTGTGAGGTTACTGGACGGGGAGACATCAGTAAGCTGATTGTTTCATCCAATGGTTCTACTGTGGAGATGCTCCCTGATGAGATTGAGATCCGGCCAGGAAGCTCTGCTACAGTTGACGGCAATGAAATGACAAGTCTTGATGCCGATGAGTCTTCTTCTTATCCACGGATTCTCGCTGGGTATCCAGAAGCGGATATTGTTGAGCCTTCAAAAGCAACAATGATTTTTGAGACTAATAAACCTGGTACAATCAGATGGGCGTTGACTTATGACGATGCAGACTCTCTTTCAAAAGAAGATATTATGAAACCAACAACAAAAAGTGCTATCAAAAAGTACGGTTCAGTGTCTGTTGATGAATCAAATAAAGATATTTCTGTGTCTATCGGAGGCCTTCAGTCGGATGTGGGATATACAATTTCTGCAATCCTTGTTGATGATAGAGGAGACTGGAGTAGAGTCAAAGAAGAAACATTCCGTACCGCAGATGATACAAAGCCTGACTTTGTTTCTGGGTATCCAAAAATTTCATCTGACAGCAGTACAACGTTGGATATTGAAGTTGTAACTACAAAGGATTGTAAGGTTTACTGGGCTGTATTCCCAAAAGGGGTGGAAGGCCCTACAGTATATGAAATGAGAAATGAAGAATATGATGAGGAAATCGACAGCGGTTCAAAGAAAAAGTGTAAAAAGAATCGATCTTACTCATTTACAGCAGAAGGTCTGAAGGAAAAAGAACAATATGATATTTATGTGATGGCTTCTGACGGAGAGAATGATTCTAAAATACACAAGTTGACAGGCAGTACCAAAGACACAACACCTCCAAAGTTTATTAAAGATACGCCAAAACAGGATAAAATTACAGACAAGACAGTTGATGTAAGAGTTGCGTCTAATGAGGATGGAACGGTCCATTATGTTGTATGTGAGAGAGGGGACAAATTTCCAGCACCTGTTCCGCCTGCTACAACCCCACCTCCACTTGACAGTGAAGAGGCAAAACAGGCTGTTGTTACAGGAAACAACGCTTTTAAAAGTGGAAAGGGCACTGTAAAACAGGATATTGAATCAACAGTTAAAATAAGTGGTCTTGAAGCTGAGACAAGCTATGACCTCTATATGGTTGTTATGGATAAAGCCGGCAACATTTCTGATGTTTCTAAAATTGTAATTAAGACTCGAGATGTGATTGCGCCGACTGCGAAAATGGAGTTTACCGATAGCATAGATGGGAAGCCAAAGGTAGAGTCAGATATTAAGATTGTGTTTAGTGAGGAAGTCTGGAGTTCTCTTACAATGAAGATTCTTGACATTGTGAATCTAAAAGACAATGTGAAACTTTATGATAGAACTAGTGGGAAATCTAATGAGGTAGTTGATATTGATTTTACAAAAGTTAAAGTGACAGAAGGGGAAAAAGGAGAAACTGTCCTTATATTCCCGCCAGAATCCTTGAATTTAAATAGTGGAAGTACATACCAATTTGAACTGAACAAAATTGTAGATACATCGTTTAATGAGATGAAAGATGGGTATCTACTTGACGAGTTCACAACTGTCCCACCTCTGGTACAGCTTGTAAAAACTGAGTCTCCTGAAAATATGGATTTAACATTTTCGATTGACCCGCAGTCAAATAAAACATCTGACTTGATACTTTTTGATATGATTTTTACATCAGATACAACAATCGAGTTTGAATTATATAAAAAAGATAAAGACGGCAAATTTAAGAAGTTAATTGAGTTTATCGATGAATATACTTTTGGTGATGAGCCTGATTATGATCCAGATAAACTTACTGATTACGATCCTCTGATTATGAAAAACAGTGCTATGACCCTTCACTATATCATTGATAGGAAGATAAAAGGTCTAAATACATACAAATTTGAGCCATTTAATAAGCTTGCTTATGGAGAGTTTGGGATAAGAATTAAAGCGATAGAGGGAGATCCTGTGCGAGAAGGGTGGAACAAGACTGTAAAAATTGACATAAAATGTATGTCAGGATCTAAAACTGTATTAAGTGCTCTTGCAGGCGATCCAATTAATAACTATGATACAGCAATTAAAGAGGGAGCGGTTCTTGTTAATTTTCCAACACAGTTTGTACTGTCTGCATCCTTTACCGACACGGCGATTCCTTATTTCCTTGAAAATTATCCGAAGCTTGAACTGCCTTCTTCCGGTGTGGCGGAGGAGGATGCACAAATTGCCGATACGTTAATTCGTCCGGTTATTATGACTGACAGAAAAGCTGATATGTATTATTTGGTGGCACCAGCAGGAACGGTTGATGTTGATTCTAATAAAGATGGGCAGTATAGCCAGGAAGAACTGAATACTCTTGCTCTGCCAATTATGTCTAATACGCTGCGGCCAAATGGTGCTGTATGGGGCACCTATGTTGTTGAAAGCGGGAATGTTGAGTATCAGCCGGTTATAGAAGGGCTTACCCCAGAAAAACAATATGATGTTTTCTTTGTGCTAAAAGGTACACCACCAGAACCTTCAGATGTATGGCATAAAAGAATTACAACGGCAAAAATTGCGCCACCAAAAATTCACGCAGTTGTAAATCCAGGAGAAAATTCTGCTGCTATTAATCTTACATCAGATAAGAATGCTAAGATTGACTGGATCGTACTTCCTAGTAATGAGGCAAAACAGTATCTAGATGCTGACGGAAAAACTGTAAAACCTGAATTAGCAGAAGTATTGGCAGATATCATACGAAATGCAAAAGAAAATCCTACATTAAGACCAGTAGGATATGGTACTGTGACAACAAGATACAACACAACTGCAAAAGAGTATCAGGCTACAGTCACAGTTACAGAACTTGAAAGAAATATTTATTATACATTCTTCGCAGTTGGTAAAACAGTTTTGTCTAACGGACAAACAGTAGGAGACGACTCCGTTATTGCTGTTGCGCCTGATTTTACTCCTAGAGATGTAACACCTCCTGAAATTACAAATATAAGTACTAGTATAGGTAATTTAAGTGCAGCTGATCCGCCGGGAACGCCATATAAAGGTACTTTGACAATAACGTTTAATGAGCCTCTTTATTATGTAGAGAGTGAAGGCTCAAAGCCTCAGCCTGTAGATGGGAAGACTTTTATTGATAATCTCAAAGGTGGCGGCGTTACATTCCAAGTAAAAGATTGGAGTGGTGTCCCTGTAGCAACAGGAAGCGGAGAGAAAGCGCTTAACTATATTACAATGACTTTCCAGGGAGCAGAGGACGGAATGACATCCTTTGTTAATCTGCTATTATGTGATGTAAACGGTAATGTATCTGGTAGATTTTATATGACATTTAACGATGCAGAGTATTCGGGCGGAAAAAGAGGAGAGTCCGAATGGGAGTATGAATTTATCAATTAAAATTTAAGTACGTAATGGTTTTGAGCTGGCAAAACCCTGAATTCGATAGAAATCAGGGTTTTCGCCATATAAAGAAATTGTAAAATTGAAGCAAAAAGGCGGTAAAAAGAGGATGAATAGGAAAAAAATACTGATCACTGGACTAATTGTGGCTGTGCTATCGGCTGTTGCAGGATATTTTATATTTGCAGAAAAAAGTGAAAAGCTTCCTTCTCCTGTGGATCTTTATACTGCTGGTGATGAAAGTGTTGAGTCAATAACTAAAGCGGTAGAAAATGTAGGAGAGGAGATTTTGCTTTCTATTTCGACTAGTGAGGATAAGGAAGAGGAAGAAAAGAATGAGTCTGGGGATGCAGGCGCAAAGTCCGATGCTGATACTGCCGAGAATGACGAGAAAAAGTTAGATCATGAACAGAATATAAAAGATAGTAAGGATTTCCAGCCAGAAAATACTGAGATGACTCAACAGTCACAGGACCAAAGACCATGGAGCAGATACTACTACAAAATAAGTGTAGATAGCATAGAAGATATCCAGCAGTATACAGAATTTTTGATAGAAAATGATTTTGAAAAGATCGAACCTGAAATAGAAGAGCCTCAAGAAAAAGAAGATACAAAAAATAATCAGCAACTAAAACAGGAACCAGAGAAAAGTAATATTTCAGGCATGTATCAAAGAGATGCAAAAGAGGAAGGATACCTGTTTTGTATAGAAATTGAATTCCCCCTTGCGGATGATCCTGAAACAGGATTATATAAAATTGAGGCTACAATCCAAGAGAAAGTCGAGCCAAAAAAAATTGAGGCAATGACAAGACAAAGTGCAATGGACTATATGGAAAGTATAGACTATAAAGCTTTGGGGCTTGATCAGCCGCTGAGTAACTATTATGTTGTGCTAGATATGGGAAGATCATATATCGACGGCAAAGACTGCTATGGTATTAATGTATATACAAAAGGAATTTCGGGAGAAAGTTACTTTGTAAAGAAGTATTATTTGGCTTTGGAAGATAAAAATATTTATGTATATGATAACGACGGGGTGATTGAGAAACTCGATCAGGAAAGTGGATATTTCAAAGGCATCGATAGCAGTATGACAATGAATGGCGTTAAGGAAAACGATGCTTCTTTAGAAAAAGGAAAACCTTATCATGATTGGAATTTTGGTCCGTTAGATAGTGAATAATCTAGTTCATTGGTGTGATTTACCTGCCAATGACCGATTATAGTATTAAGGGGATTTCAGTTGGGGCGCCACTTCTGCTATCCCTGTCTAGAAAGGAGTTGAGAGCCATGTCAGTAAACGGTGTTGGGTATTATGGAAATTACTATGGGGTAAATAATATATCCTCGTTGTACAGACATCAGATACAAAATGCTTCTCAAAAAGTAAGTAGGGTGTCTGATTCAAGCTACTCCAATTTACGTCGGTATGTTGAGAAATCAAGTGCCGGATTTTTAAAAAGTTACAATAGTAGTATGGCATCTCTTATGACAAGTGCGAATGCCTTAAAATCAACCAATAAATCAAGTGTATGGAATAAGCTTTCTGCAAGTTCATCAGATACAAAGATAATAGAAGTGAAACAAAACTATAGCATGAACTCCAAGGATACATATGATGTTTCTGTAAAACAGCTTGCACAAACACAAAAAAATATTTCGCAGCAGGTCGATAAAAATAGTTATGCATCCTCTGATGCGGCTGTTTCTATATCCAATGCTTATGGTGATTTTACATTCCAAGTGAGTCATAAGGATGAGAATGGTAGGTTAAAAACAAATGGACAAATTCTTGACGAGATTGCTAGCGTTGTGAATCAGAGTGGTATAGGGATTCAGGCAGAGGTACTGACTAAAGATGGACAAGCACAGCTTAGTTTGGTCTCTAAGGAGACAGGGGAGGAAAATGCATTTCGCGTTACGGGCGATTTTGCTGAGAAAAGTGGACTTACAAATATTTCTCGGTTAGCGCAGGATGCCGTGTACACTGTCTCTAAAAATGGACATGAAGGGAAGGAATATACTGCTTCAAGTAATACAGTATCTATTGATTATGGAAGAGTTGATGCAACACTTAAGTCAGAGGGAAATTCAACAATTGGTGTTGGTGTGAACAAAGATCAGGTTGTATCTGCAGTTAAGGATCTGGTAAAAAACTACAATAGTACAGTTCAGATGTTGGGGAGAAATGCAGATAGGGGTTATGGAGTTGAAAAACAGCTGAATAATATGCTGAATTTACCACTATCTGAAAAATCTCTTGCCCTTACAGGAATTACCAGGAATAAAGATGGCCTTCTAGAGCTTGATGAGGAGAAGTTAAGGTCCAGTCTTGAGGAAAATCCGTCTCTTGTCAAAGAGGTTATAGGAGGTTCGTTCAGTTTATCACAAACGCTTTTTGAAGACGGCAGGAAGGGCCTTTCGCAGTCAGGGGCTTCACTGATTGAAAATGACTTAGGTATTGCTGAACAGAGAGAAACTGCTGACTTATTTAGCCTTTTAAATCGATACAGTAGATCTGGTGCTTATGCTGTTTCTAATTTTTATACAGTAGGTAATTTAATCAATATGCTTGTTTAATTTCTGTTTGGAGGCGGCGCCGCCTCCTTTTTTATTTCAAGTATTTGAGTGATAATTCGTTGCTATTGTTTAAAGGTAGATCTCTTGTTGAAACAAATTGTTTATACTATAATAAAGATGTAAGCTTTCTAGAAAAGTCTATGTAAAAAAAGAAAGGAGAGTTTCAGGATGAAGAAGATGGTACTGAATGTTGTAGCTTGTATTTTTTTAATCTCTAACGCAGCATTTGCCGCAGGAGATGATACAAAAGAAGCCTATACGGCAAAAGTAAACGGCATTTGGCTGAAAAATGAAATTTATGAGAACAAAGACCATGCACATATGATGCCTGTAAGAGAAATCTGTGATTTGGCAGATCTTGAAGTCCGATGGGATGCAGACAAGAAGATGGTGACAGTAGTGTCTGATGAAAAAGAAGTCCAGTTTGTAATTGGTGAAGATTGTTATGTCGTTAATGGAACAGAAGAAGTACAGTTAAAGGCAGTTCCTGAAATTAAGAATGATTATTCTTATGTGCCATCGCCTTTTTTTAGCCAATTGTTTGGTTTTACAATGAAAAATGAGACTAATGAAGTAATTGACATTACGTTTGAAGAAAAAGGTAATGAGGAAATAAAGGTGGTCGAAGGTGTTATTGAAGATGCAACTATGAATACACTGAAAATAAAAACAAAGGACGGCAAGATTTATTGCTTTGATACTTCAGATGCTGATAAGTCAGGATGTAATGGTATGCTGCTTGGAAGTTCTATTATTGTATCTTATCAGGTGGGAACTGTCCTAGGAAATGAAGTCTTTAAGGCAGTGAAACTGGAACAGATAAATAGGGAATAAAATTTATAGGGTAGGGTTAATTGAACTTAGTAATATCTTTGACAAAGTTAACAGAAATCTATTTTTGATTTATAGAAGTGAATTGTTTATAGTAAAGATGAGCAAAGGAAACATTCTAAAAGAATTTTTTTGGAATGTACTGGTTTGGAGTTTTAATAGGCGTGAAAGTAATTGGATTGCTTTCACGCCTTATTTGTATGAGTGGGTTATTTTTTTCTACCTGAAAATTAGAAAAGTTAGCTTCTTCTTTTTGTTAGAAAAGGAATGCTATTTCGTAGATATAGATTCAGAGAAAGAAATATGGGATGCTTTTATAATATCTATCCCCTTCTTAAATCTTTATGTATAATCCTTAAAGAAAGGGGAAAATGGTTAAAATTGTGCATGATAAACTATAAGATGATTTGTCTCTTTATCTGTCATCGCTGAGGTCTATATTCGTGTTTTTATGTTTGTATTTCTGCTGTGTAAAAAATGAAGGGGCTAAAAGTATGTGTTAGGGAATTACAGAACTTTAAAAATGAGATTTGTGTGACCAAAATTCATATATATTATATACGTTTTGTGATGTTTTTTCTGAGAATATTATCATAAAATTTCTGGAAACATAATTATAATTGTAAATCGTTTTGAAAATAAACTTAAAATTTATTATTGTTTCATCAGATAAAGTGTGATAATATGAGGATATTATAAAGGATGGAGCTGTTGAGATGAGAAAATTAAATCAAACAGTCTCATATGAAAAGTTTGTAACTCGTCATAGACTTAAAACTATTTTTATATGTATAATTTTGATTTTTGTGATATTACTGTTAATTTGGAATATCATAGGATTAAAAAATTTTCTAGAGTGGCGTACAGAAAATTATGTGGAAGATGTGTCAAACCAATTAGCGAGTGATGTTTCTCATCATATGCAAGCGATAGAAATGTCTTTGAAACAAACGGCTAATACAATTCCGAAATTATCAGATCTTATTGATATAAAATTTTTTTTAGAGGAACAAACCCAGGAAACGACATTTGATAAACTACTCATTTTGGATCAGAATGAGAAGGTTATTTCCAAAAATTTTGGAAATATTATATGGAAAGACTTGCCTAGCGTTCAAGAATCTTTTGGTGGAAAGACAGAAATAACGATTATTGAGGGGCAAAATCTTGTCTTTTCTACATCAATCCCTGCTGGAGAACAAAGTGAAAAAGTTCTGCTTGGTATTTGTAGGAAAGAAAAGATCCAAGCATTGATTCAGCCGACAAGTTTTAAAGGTAAAGGATTAGCGTGTATTATAAATAATAAGGGAGAGGTGATGATTTCTCCGACTAGCCTAAAACCATTTTTACAATTGGATAACATATTTAAAATGGGGATAAATCAGCAGACAGAAAATTCAATTGTACGAATGAGACAGAATATGTTAAAAGAAATTTCGGGGACATTCCAATTTACTGCGATTGATAACTCTAGGTTAGTGTTAGCTTACCATGCTCTTGGTGTTAATGATTGGATTCTATTAACTTTGGTGCCCGCAGATTTGATTTCTGGGAAAACGGAAATTTATATTCTCCGTATGTTTCTAATAGTTACAGGAATTATTGTTATTTTTATATTGTGGATATTTTCCTTACGAACATTTTTCGCAGACAATAAAAAACAGCTGAAAATGATTGCGTTTATAGATCCTTTAACTGGAGGTATGAATCACGACGCGTTTCAAGTGGATTATGCCAAAAAGGCAAAAGTTATGGCGCCGAATACATATACTATTGTTCTTTTAAACATAAAGGATTTTAAACTAGTTAATGAAAAATTTGGAGTACAAGCAGGTAATGAGACCTTAAAATATATTTATTCTAGTTTAGAACATCACATTGATCCTGAAAAAGAGAGTGTGGCTAGAGGTGATGGAGATCAGTTTTTTCTGTGCCTTAGAGAAAATAATGCTGATCGGGTTCAGAATAGACTTGATGGAATGATTCAAGAAATTCAATCGGCGGTACAATCAGCTGCCGCGAGTTATTGTCTTCCTATAATACAAGGGGCATATATTATTGATGATCCTCGATTAGATATTACAACGATTGAAGATCGTGTTAGGGCTGCAAGTAAAATAGAAAGTAGTTCCAAATGTTCTTTTTATAGTTCTGAGATTATGGAAAAATTGTCAAAAGATCAGGAGCTAAATATACTATTTGATAATTCTATTCGTAATTGTGATTTCCATTTATTTCTGCAGCCAAAAATTAGGCTCAAAGATGAAACAGTGGCAGGGGCAGAAGCTCTATGTCGGTGGATACATCCCCAAAAAGGAATTTTATCCCCAGGAGAATTTATACCGTTATTTGAGAAAAATGACAGGATTTGCCGTCTTGACCAATATATGTTTGAGAAGACATGCCAATATTTGAAAGATAGAATGGATCATCATAAAACTATATTTCCCATTTCTGTCAATTTATCTAGAGCGCATTTTAGACATAAAAATTTTTTGCAGCCTTTTATTCGGTTGAAAGAAATCTATCAAATTCCAGATGGAATGATAGAGCTAGAAATGACAGAGACTATTTTTTCTGATGAACGTCAGAGAAAAATGATAAAAAATTTTATAAGTGAAATTCATAAAAATGGATTTCGGTGTTCTTTAGACGATTTTGGTGTTGGATATTCTTCTTTGGCTTTATTGAAGGAATTTGAGGTGGATGTCATCAAGTTGGACCGACTTTTTTTCGCAGACATTTCTACGAAAAGAGCACAAAATGTAGTTTCATGTTTTATTGATCTTGCCAATAAACTTGGCATGGAGACTGTCGCAGAAGGAATTGAAACCAGTAAACAGCTGGAGTATCTATGCAGGATTAATTGTGGTATGGTTCAAGGATATATTTATTCAAAACCTCTTAGTGTTAAAAACTTTGATCTTTGGATGACGTCTTTTGAAAGACAAAAAATAAAATGATATAATAATTTGTACGATTTATTGGTAGCTATTTTTGGTTCTATAAAAGGTATTATGATTGAAAAAAAGATCGGATTGGAGTAAACTCAAAATCAATACTTTAATCAAACAAATCAGTGGAGGAACTAAAATGGCACCATCAAGCATTTATATTCATATTCCTTTTTGTGTTAAAAAGTGTGGATACTGCGATTTTTTATCTTTTAGTAAGTCAGAAGAAATATTTGAGGAGTATATTATAGCTGTACTGAGAGAATTACAGGAGAAAAAAGAAGAGTTAAGTGAACATAAGATACAAACAATTTTTATTGGGGGAGGCACACCATCGATGTTACCTCCTAAAATGTTAGGAAAAATTATGAGTTTTCTGATGGATCATTGTAATCTTGCAGATAACATTGAGATCACAATGGAGGTAAATCCAGGAACGATGGAGATTTCCAAATTGCGGGAGTGGAAATCTATGGAGATTAATCGATTAAGCATTGGCTTACAGGCATGGCAGAATAGACTGCTGAAGGTACTTGGCCGTATTCACACTTGTGAGGAATTTATTAAAAATTATGTACAAGCGAGGGATGCAGGCTTTCAAAATATCAATCTTGATATCATGTTTGCTCTCCCTAGCCAAACGTTGAATGACTGGGAGGAAACATTAGAGAATGTGTTAAAACTAAGACCTCAGCATGTTTCTGCCTATAGCCTTATTTATGAAGACGGGACTCCGTTTATGGAGAAGTTGCGTGCAGGAAAGTTAGAAGAGACTTCTGAAGAGTTAGACAGAACAATGTATGCCTTGGCAAAGAAAATGATGTGGGATAAAGGATATCAGCAATATGAGATATCTAATTTTTCTTTACCTGGATTTGAGAGCCAACATAATTGTGTCTATTGGAGAGATGAGGAATATTGGGGAATTGGTTTAGGTTCTCACTCTTATGTAAATGGTATTAGATATGCTAATACTAGAGACTTGAAAAAATATTTAGCATCACATGGCAAACGAGAAGCAATAACAGAGCAGATAGAGAAACTTTCTCTAGAGACACAAATGGCTGAGTTTATGTTTATGGGATTAAGGCTGACACAGGGTGTTGAGAAAGATAGATTTTATCAGCGCTTTGGTGAAGAAATGCTTCATGTATATGAAAAGGAAATTTCCCAGTTGATAGAAGAAGGGTTATTAGACTATAGGAAGGATAGAATTTGCTTGACAGAGCGAGGAATAGATATTTCTAATTATGTGTTTGAAAAATTTCTGTTGTAGAAAAAAGGCCGTTAATCCGGCCTTTTTTCTATATTTTTTAAGCGAAAGGTATTTTTTTGGAAATTCAATATGCCTTCAGCTTTTAGGCGACTTAATTCATTGGACATTGCGCTGCGATCTACAGAAAGAAAATCAGCTAACTGTTGCCGATTGAATGGAATCTGAAAAATAGCACTGCCAGCTTTCATACATTCATCAGATAAGTAGCTAAGAAGTTTTTCTCTTGTAGTACGTTTGGTCAGATAACCTATTTTTTTTGTGAGAAATAGATTTTTTTCTGCTAAGACATTGACAAGATTTAGAATAAGGCGATTATGAAATTCGCAGTTGGAAGGACAAGTTTTTAAAATTTTTCGGAGATCAAAAAGCAGAACTTCACTTCGCTGTGCTGCGGCCACATTAACATTGGTTGTTATATTAGAAGCTGCGATGGTCTCACCAAAGGTTTGTCCAGGTAATATCTCTGAAAGGATAGAACGGTTACCCCAAAAATCTTCGCGAAAAATATGAATAGATCCTGAGATGACAAGACCTATGCTCATAATAGTTTCTCCGCGACGGTAAATATAAGTTCCTTTTTCCACTATTTTTTGTTGTGGGGATAGACAGGACAACATAGCATCTATTTCTGTGGCATCTGTACCCTGAAATAAAGTCGAATTTCGAATAATAGTTAAGTTTTTCATGGAACCACTCATTTCTGTTGTAAAAACAACTGTTTTGTATCCAGTATTTTAGTATATTAATATTATAAAGTCAATGGCTATAGGAGGATTTAAGTATGATACGAAAGATTATTGTTATTGATAAAGAAAAATGTAATGGATGTGGCGCTTGTGCTCATGCTTGTCATGAGGGGGCTATTGAAATGGTTAATGGTACGGCGCAGCTCATTCGAGAGGATTATTGTGATGGATTAGGTGATTGTCTGCCTACCTGTCCTACAGGAGCCATTACCTTTGAGGAGAGAGAAGCAGCTGCCTATGATGCAGAAGCTGTCAAAGTCCATATGGAAAAAAGACAAAAACCAATTTCAACAGGATGCCCAGGAAGTATGCCCAAAATGATTTCCAAGGAAGATAGGGCTGAAAGATCAGATTGCGTGATGTCAAGACTTATGCAATGGCCAGTTCAAATGAAGCTATTACCAGTCCAAGCGCCATATTATCATCAAGCAGAGTTGTTGATCGCAGCGGATTGTACAGCGTTTGCATATGGAAATTTTCATGAGGAGTTTATGCGCAATAAAGTTACAATGATTGGTTGTCCAAAGTTAGATATGGTTCATTATGAGCAAAAATTGACTGAAATATTAAAAAATAATGATATAAAATCAGTTACAGTGGTTCGAATGGAAGTGCCGTGCTGCGGTGGTTTGGAGAGAATGGTGAAAGAAGCATGGAATAATAGTGGTAAGGATATTCCATTTCAGGTCGCTGTGATTTCTGTCAATGGGAAAAAACTATAATATAAAAGAATGGCAAGGATATCCTAGACCAAGTCAACTTTGAATAGTTCTTTAACATAAAAAACTTCCACAGGATTGTTATTTTGTGGAAGTTTTTTATTGAAAAATCTTATTAAGAGATTTTGTTGCTTACAGTGGTCTTGATCTAGAACTAATTTAGAAACTATGATAGAAATATCTAAAGTTGATGAGATGATAGATTGACCCCATAGCAGAATCAATAATTTAGTAAAAATTGCGGTTTAGAGGATTCTGGTATGTGGCCGAGAAAATTTATATATATTTCTAGCATACATTCTAGTACATTGATCTTTTGTTATATCTAGAGTGTTATAGTGCTAAAGGAGGAGAGTGATTTATTTTTGTAAAATCGTTTTGGACATGGTCTTCGCTCTGTTCATTGATAGATTCTTTTAGCACTTTCCCTGGATGAAATACGATTCGTTTTCGGAAAGATCCACGTAGTTTTTGCCTAGACTGGAAAGTTCCAAAGCCAGAAAGTTTAACTGGTTCGCCAGAAGCAATTTTTTGTATTAGCACATCAAACAGGTTGTCTGTCAGTCGTTTGGCTTCAATTTGTGTAATTTTTAATCTATGGGCTAATACTAAGGTTAATTCCTTTCTATTCATTTGTCATCCTCCTTTTTCATTTGACTAATTTATATAGTTGGTTGTAAATAAAATAATAGTGGCCACTGTTTTATATGACTTTTTAATATCTATAGTCATTATAGCGTAAAGAGTTTCTTATGTCTACTATAAAATGACCAAAATATATATTTAGTCATTTTTGATGAAACACTATAACAATGAAGCTTAAATTAGCAAACGGGAATATTCTTCAGTTCGTTATTTTTCTTTTATAGTTTTATGAAAAAATTGTTCACATCGAAGAGTGATTCGTTTATAATAAAATCCATACCAGTATGGAGGAATTGATATGCCAAAAATGTTTTCAGATATCGAAAAAGATAATCAGCGTAATATGCTGTTTGAAAAAGGTCTGCATATGATTATGGAGCAGGGATATAAAAATGTAACGGTGGACGAGTTGGTAAAATTGATTGGTTCATCTAAAGGATATTTTTATCGTTTGTTTGAATCAAAAGAAGAGTTTTTTTTACAGGCAATTGGCTGTCAGATGAAGAAGCACCTGGAGATTCTCTCTGCTGCACGCAACAGAGGTGCTTGTCCTGATGAAATTAGTCAGCTTTATAAAAAACTTTTTCTACAGGCAAATTATACTAATTATATGGATCTATTTTATATTCAATCAAAGGTCAGCAAAGAGAAGTGGAAACAGTTCCGTGATTTTGAGGAAGACCATTATATTCAAGTGGTAAAATTATTGGGAAAAGATCCGGCAATTTGTGATCCTAAAGTGCTTAGTAATCTTTCTGCTATGATTTATCTTTCCTTTGGAATGACACAATACTCTCCATATTTATTTGAGGAGAAGAATGAAGCTGTCTTAGATATTCTGCTTTCCACAATGCATCGCTATGTAGCGGAGCACTAAAGTATTTTGCTTTTAGTCACAGTGTAAATTTAAAGTAATCTTTTTGAGGAAATTATAAATTGATGATAACAGATAATTCAGAACCTGCTGACTACAGAGCTTTTGGATTATCTGTTATTTATGTGCATCGTGTTCGAGAAAAATATTTGATGTATATAAGTAGAAAATGAAGGGAATAAGGGCAATAACTATAGAAAGAAATGCTCCGTTGCTTTTGGATATAGAAGAAGCCAATACTATTTTTTATAGAAAATGAAAAAAACTTTCATTTAGCCCTTGACATTATGGTACGCAAGTGATATCTTTAAATCATGAATTAGCACTCGATTCAAATGAGTGCTAACAGACTGCGGTAGAGGGAGTGAGCAGGGTGTCATTGAATGAAAGAAAAATAAAAATTTTACAGGCAATCATCAATGATTATATTGCAACTGCCGAACCGGTTGGCTCCAGAACGATTGCTAAAAAATATGATTTAGGCATTTCTTCCGCTACAATTCGTAATGAGATGAGTGATTTGGAAGAGATGGGATTGATTGTTCAGCCGCATGCTTCTGCTGGAAGGATACCATCAGATTTAGGTTATCGCCTCTATGTAGACCGTATTATGCAGCAAAAAGAGCTGATGGAGGATCAGGAGAGATTTTTAGAGAGTGTTGTGGCTAGGAATATTAATCAAATTGATTATTTGATGGATGAGACCGCAAGAGCACTTTCAAAGCTAACGAATTACACAACGATTATATCAGAGCCGGCATTAAAGAAGACAAAACTGAAACAAATTCGTTTGGTGCCGCTGGACAGCAGAAGCGTTATGTTGGTGATTGCCACAGAAGAAAATTTTATTAGAAATCAAATTATATCTGTTCCCCAAGCCCCTGATGATGATACATTAAATATTATATCGGCAAGGATTAATTCTTGCTTGAAAGGGCACACATTGGAAGATATCGATGACAATACAGTGTTGTTGTTGCAACAGGAATTAGGTGAAAACCGCAGTATGCTACAGCCGATTTTGATGGCGGTAGAAAAGACGATTCATTCTGCGGAAAAAAGTCAGATTCATATGAGCGGTACAAAAAATATCTTAGGTTTTCCAGAATTTAGTGATGTAGAAAAGGCAAAGGATTTATTCCAAACCTTGGAAGAAAAAAATGTCTTAGTTTCACTTTTGGGCGAAGCACCACAGGAAGGGTTACAAATTTTGATAGGAAATGAAAATACAATCCAGGAAATGAAAGGTTGCAGTGTCATTCGTACTTCCTACAGCCTTGGGGACAACACAACAGGACAAATTGGAATTATAGGCCCTACAAGAATGAATTATTCCCAGGTTGTGTCTGTATTAAATGGTATGGTCAGGAATATTGAAAAGGTACTTCGTGCACTAGGAAAAGATCATCAGGATCCATAGGAATAGAAAAGAGGTAGAAAACGTGGATAACGAAAATAAAGAAATGAATCAGCAGCAAGAGCTGGAAAGCGCCGAAGAAAAACAAGAGAAAATGGTTGAAGAAGAGTGTTTGGAAACTGTGGAAGAGGCTGAGTCTGTAGAGGTATATTCCAAGGAGGAGTATGAGAAACTGGAGACGCAGGTAAAAGAATTACAGGATAAGTATCTGAGGACGTTTGCGGAGTTTGATAACTTTAGAAAACGGACCATAAAAGAAAAAGCTGGGATGTTTGATGATGGTGTAAGAGAGACAGTAGAAAAGATTATTCCGGTTTTGGATAATTTTGAGCGTGCAGTGGAAGCACAAAAGGATAAGGATGAAGTACAGGATGCGTTCTATAAAGGTGTCAATATGATTTTGAAACAGTTTACGGAAACAATGTCGGCACTAGGAGTGGAACCAATTAAAGCAGTAGGCGAAAAGTTTGATCCAAATCTTCATGCAGCAGTAGCCCATGAAGATAACGAAGAATATGGTGAAAATGAAGTTATTCTGGAAATGCAGAAGGGCTATCAATATAAAGGAAAAGTGATCCGTCCAAGTATGGTAAAGGTTGCAAACTGACGGATTTAAGTTGAGAAAACGACAATTACTTTCATCTTAGGAGGAATTTATTATGGGAAAAATTATTGGAATTGACTTAGGTACAACAAACTCATGTGTAGCAGTAATGGAAGGCGGACAGCCAACTGTCATTGTTAATTCTGATGGCGCCAGAACAACCCCATCTGTTGTAGGTTTTGCAAAAAATGGCGACCGTTTAGTGGGTGAGACTGCAAAACGTCAAGCAATTACAAATCCTGATAACACAATCAGTTCCATTAAAAGACATATGGGAGAAAATTACAAAGTAACAATCAATGAAAAGGCTTATTCTCCACAGGAAATTTCGGCAATGGTTTTACAGAAACTGAAGGCTGATGCGGAAAGTTACTTGGGTGAGACTGTATCAGAAGCTGTTATTACTGTGCCTGCTTATTTTAATGATGCACAGAGACAGGCAACAAAAGACGCTGGTAGAATTGCAGGGCTTGATGTAAAACGTATTATTAACGAGCCAACAGCCGCAGCGCTTGCATATGGTCTTGATAACGAAAATGAACAAAAAATTATGGTTTATGACCTTGGCGGCGGTACATTCGATGTTTCTATTATCGAGATTGGCGATGGCGTAGTTGAGGTACTTGCTACAAATGGTAATACTCGTCTTGGCGGTGATGATTTTGACCAAAGAGTGATTGATTATCTTGTCTCAGAGTTTAAAAAGGCAGAAGGCATGGATCTGACTAGTGATAAAATGGCTATGCAGAGATTAAAAGAAGCAGCAGAAAAGGCTAAAAAAGAGTTATCTTCTGTGACAAGTGCCAACATCAATCTTCCATTTATTACAATGAATCAAGATGGGCCAAAACATTTAGATATTACATTATCCAGAGCTAAATTTGATGAATTGACAAGTGATCTCGTAGATGCTACAATGACTCCTGTAAAAAATGCACTTTCTGATGCAGGCCTTTCTGCAAGTGAGATAGATAAAGTGCTTCTTGTAGGTGGTTCTACAAGAATTCCAGCGGTACAAGAGGCTGTAAAAAAATATACAGGAAAAGAGCCATTTAAGGGAATCAATCCTGATGAATGTGTTGCAGTAGGGGCTTCTATTCAAGGTGGTAAATTGGCAGGAGATGAAGGAGCAGGAAGTGTTCTTCTTCTGGATGTTACTCCACTTTCCTTAGGGATTGAGACATTGGGTGGCGTAGCAACAAAGCTTATTGAGAGAAACACCACAATTCCTACAAGTAAGAAACAGGTATTCTCTACAGCGGAAGATAATCAGACTGCGGTTGATATCCATGTAGTACAGGGTGAAAGACCTTTGGCAAAAGACAATAAGACATTAGGACAATTCCGTCTGGATGGAATCGCACCTGCAAGAAGGGGTGTGCCTCAGATTGAAGTTTCCTTTGATATTGATGCTAATGGTATTGTAAATGTATCTGCAAAAGATCTTGGAACAGGAAAAGAACAGAAGATTACAATCACATCTGGTTCTAATTTAAGTGAGGATGAGATTGATAAAGCAGTAAAAGAAGCAGAACAGTATGCAGAAGCAGATAAGAAGAAAAAAGAGGCTATTGATGCAAAAAATGAAGCTGATTCCTATGTATTCCAGACTGAAAAAACCTTAAAAGAACTGGAAGGCAAGATCGATGATACAGAGAAAGCTGCTGTAGAAGCAAAAATGAATGAATTGAAAGATTTATCAGATAAGATGAATGTTGATACAATGTCTGAATCTGATGTTAAGAGTTTAAAAGATGCAACAGAGGCTTTAAAGCAGGAGTTCTATAAGATCAGTGAAAAACTGTACCAGCAGCAGGCAGCAGCAGGGGATGCACAAGGCGCAGCGCCAAATGGTGATCCAAACGTTGTAGATGGTGAGTTTACAGAAAAGAACTAAGCGATAGATTATAAGATTAACCGGCAGGAAACTGCCGGTTAATGGCTCTTTAAATGAAAACAGAAAGAAGTTTTGATTTTTTAGGCAGGTGAGAGAAAAGTGGCGGAAAAAAGAGATTATTATGAAATTCTCGGCGTAAGCAAAAATGCTACAGACAGTGAAATAAAAAAGGCATATAGAAAGCTTGCGAAAAAATATCATCCAGATGCAAATCCTGGAGACAAAGCGGCAGAGGAAAAGTTTAAGGAAATTGGCGAAGCCTATGAAGTGTTGAATGATCCAGACAAGAAAGCAAAGTATGATCAGTTTGGCCATGCTGCTTTTGAACAAGGCGGTGCAGGTGGATTTGATGGATTCGGTGGTTTTGGTGGTTTCAGCGGTGGATTTGGTGACTTAAATGACATTTTTGATATGTTTACTGGAGGAACAACTAGTAGGAGAAGAAGTAATGGACCAGAACGTGGTGCGGATGTTGGTGTTAATATCCAGTTAACGTTTGAGGAAGCGGTTTTTGGCACTACGAAAAATATTCAAATAAATGTTAGCAGTGAATGTGATACTTGTCGTGGCAGTGGTGCAAAACCTGGAACACATGCGGAGACTTGCTCTAAATGTGGCGGTACAGGTCAGGAAACATTCGTACAACAATCTATTTTTGGTGCAATGAGAAGCGTCCGCACTTGCAGCAATTGTCATGGTACAGGTAAAATTATTAAGGAACCTTGTCAGACTTGTCGTGGAACAGGTACAGTGCGAAAGAAAAAGAGCTTTGATGTTAAAATTCCAAAGGGAATTGATAATGGACAGACAATTCGTATGGCTGGATGCGGAGAAGCAGGGAAACGTGGCGGCCCAAGTGGAGATCTTTTAGTTACGGTTTATGTCAAAACAGATCCATATTTTGTTCGTAAAGGGATGGATGTTTACTGTGATATACCAATCTCTTTTGTTCAGGCTGCATTGGGAGATGAGATCAAGATTAGGACATTAGAAGGAGAAGAGGCTTATTCCCTCAAGGCTGGAACACAACCAGAATCTACAGTCTGCTTAAAAAATAAGGGTATATGCAGTTTGAGAAATAACCGTGTACGTGGTGACATGTATCTTACTTTTAAGGTGAAAGTACCAACAGACCTAACACAAAAACAAAAGGATTTGTTGTTGGAGTTTGATGGGAAGCTTTCTCAGAAAAAAAGCTGGAAAGAAAAAGCGAAAGATTTTTTTAATGAATAATAAAAATGCCTGGATATACCAGGTATTTTTTTGTTTGCAGAAAATAGTAATATGTAAAATCGGTATCAACTAGCACAAAATAACATACATTTTAGAGATAAATGAGGAAAAAGCTGTCAATATCTTGTAATTGGTCAAGGTTGTAGAACTTGACATAGTGGTTTTCCCTATGTTTTAATTAAAAAATATTGTATTGTGAAATAAAAATAGAAAATGACTGAGAAAGAAGGGTGGTAGATCAATTGATACCAATAGAATGTAAAGAGTTTCAGCGTAAAGCGCTGGATAGGTTTATCTCATTATTAAAAGAAAAATGGGGTGAGGCTTCAAGAGCGGTGCTTCCCATTGTGGGAATTGTGCTTATACTGTGTTTTAGTATCTCACCTATTTCTCCTAGTATCCTACTTTGTTTTCTTCTAGGTGCAGTGCTTTTAATGGTGGGGATGATGTTCTTTACTTTGGGAGCAGAAATTTCTATGTCGCCTATGGGCGAAAGAATAGGAACATGCCTTACCAAAAGCAAAAATTTATTCGTTCTATTATTTCTAGCCTTTTTTTTGGGGTTTATCATCACAATTTCTGAGCCGGACTTACAGGTTTTAGCACAACAAGTGCCTGCCGTGCCCAATGCAGTTTTGATTCTTGCTGTAGCTGTTGGGGTAGGTTGTTTTCTTGCAATTGCACTTTTGAGAATGCTATTTGGCATACCTCTTCCACAGATGCTGTTAGTATTTTATATCTTCATTTTTCTATTGGCCTTTTTTGTTCCAGACAATTTTTTAAGCGTAGCATTTGATTCGGGTGGAGTTACAACTGGGCCGATGACCGTTCCATTTATTATGGCTTTGGGTGTCGGGGTATCGGCAATACGAAATGACAGACATGCAGCTGATGACAGTTTTGGTTTAGTCGCCCTCTGCTCGATTGGTCCAATTATGGCAGTACTGTTATTGGGAATTATGTATCATCCGCAAGACAGTTTGTATGTAGCACCGACAATACCGGAGATTCAAAATTCCTTAGAACTATGGCGCCTCTTTCAAGTGGGGCTTCCAACTTATATGCTAGAGATTTCTATTTCTCTATTACCAATTATCCTATTTTTTGTTATTTTTCAATTGACTGTTTTAAAACTCTCCACACAAAAGGTGACAAAAATTATTGTAGGTTTGATTTATACTTATGTAGGTCTTGTTTTGTTTTTGACAGGTGCTAACGTTGGTTTTGTGCCTGCTGGAAATTATTTAGGCCAAATATTGACAAGAATGGATTATCCACAGATTATTGTGCCTATTGCAATGCTTATGGGATACTTTATTGTAAAGGCTGAACCAGCGGTCTACGTTTTAAATAAACAGGTGGAAGAAATGACAGATGGTGCAATTACTTCCAAAGCTATGGGTACAGCGTTATCAGTTGGCGTTGCAGTATCTCTTGGTATTGCAATGATTCGAGTTTTAACAGGAATATCAGTATTGTGGATTTTGATTCCAGGTTATGCAGTAGCGATAGGAATTTCATTTTTTGTACCTCCGATTTATACAGCAGTGGCATTTGACGCTGGTGGCGTTGCGTCAGGGCCTATGGCAACGACTTTTCTGCTTCCATTGGCTCAGGGGGCCTGTATGGCGACAGGAGGCGATATTGTAACTGATGCCTTTGGTGTAGTGGCTATGGTAGCTATGACACCTCTTATTACAGTGCAGGTTTTGGGTTTGGTGTCACAAATCAGCAAAAAACGCAAAGCTAGATCTGTAAAAATTGGATCTGAAATGGTATATGATCTGTTAGATGATAATGCAATTATTGATTTATAAGATAAAGAGAAGGAGGAATTTTTGTGAGCGAGCTATACTTATTGGTCACGATTGTTGACAGAAATCAAAATAGAAACTTCATTTCTTTTTATCAGGATTATAGTATTGGTGTGATCTTTAATACGTTAGGCAAGGGGACTGCGGATTCTGAAATTTTAGATTCCTTTGGGTTGGAGGCAACAGAAAAAGCGATTCAGTTTTCTATTATTACAGGAGAGGTCTGGAAAAACGTAAAAAAGGGACTTCATAAAGAGATGAGAATTGATATTCCTGGAACAGGCATTGGTTTTATTTTGCCATTAAGCAGCATTGGTGGAAAAAAGCAGTTACAGTTTTTGATAGGAGGCCAGCGGTTTTTCAAAAAGGAGGAGTCGATTTTGAAGGGAACAAAATATGAGCTTTTAGTGATGATTGCTAACCAAGGTTATACAGAACGGATTATGGATATTGCAAGAAGCGCAAATGCATCTGGTGGTACAGTTATTCATGCGAAAGGTACAGGAATGGAAAGTGCGGAAAAGTTTCTCGGCGTCTCCCTAGCATCAGAAAAAGAAATAATCTTTAGTGTGGTGAGAACATCTGACAAAAGAAAAATTATGCAGGCAGTTATGGAGGAGGCGGGCTTAAAAAGTAAAGCAGGTACTATTTTATTTTCTCTTCCAGTTACAAGTATTGCAGGAATTCGTGCAATTGAGGGCATTGAAGACGAAGAAATAGAACAATAGAGTGCATGTAAAAATGCGCTCTATTTTTATGTATCGGATACTAAAAATAGGTCTTAGATTTTTCTACTTTCTGTATATTGACGGAAAGATAAAAACAATGTTTAATGAAAGAGTAGGTTAATGGAGTTATCTAAAAAGAAAGAGGGGAAGAAGTATGCTTAATTTTGAATACTATGCACCAACAAAAGTAATATTTGGCAGGGGAACGGAAAGAGAAGTTGGAGCAGAAATTAAAACGTATGGTTGCAAGAAAGTTCTAGTACATTACGGGGGACAAAGTGCGCTCAAAAGTGGATTGTTGGATAGAGTGTTTCGGTCCTTAACCGAATCTGGAATAGAGTATGTCGCTTTGGGAGGTGTAGTGCCGAATCCAAGAATTAGCAAAGTCCGTGAAGGGGTAGCGCTTTGCCAACAAGAGAAAATTGATTTTATTTTAGCGGTAGGCGGCGGTAGTGTTATTGATTCAGCAAAAGCTATTGGTTATGGTGTTGCGTGCAACTGCGATCCATGGAAAATATATACGAAGGAGATTGTGCCAGACCATTGTCTTCCTGTAGGAGTTATCTTAACGATTGCTGCTGCTGGAAGTGAAATGAGCAATTCTTCTGTTATCACCAATGAAGAGGGATGGCTCAAACGGGGATATAACGCTGATATTTGTAGGCCAAAGTTTGCAATTATGAATCCTGAATTGACTTACACTTTGCCGCCTTATCAGACGGCATGCGGCTGTACAGATATTATGATGCACACCATGGAAAGATACTTTACGACAGAAAAGCATGTGGAGCTTACAGACCAGCTTTGTGAAGGACTACTCAGAACCGTCTATCGTAATACATTAAAGGTTATGGAACAGCCAGACAACTATGACGCACGAGCTGAAATTATGTGGGCTGGAAGTCTATCTCACAATGGACTGATGGGCACAGGAAGAAATCAAGACTTTGCGACACATCAATTAGAGCATGAGCTGGGTGGAATGTTTGATGTGGCACACGGAGCAGGCCTTGCTGCGCTTTGGGGCAGTTGGGCTCGATATGTAATGCATCAAGACATTGGGCGATTTGCACAATTTGCTGTAAATGTTATGGGGTGCGTCATGAATTATGAAGATCCGAAGGAAACAGCTTATGCAGGTATTGAAGCGATGGAGGAATTTTATAAAAAGATTGGTATGCCAACTTCAATTCATGACATGGGAATTGAATTGACAGATATCCAAATAAAAGAATTGGCAGAAAAATGTTCTTTCTTTGGCAAAAGAAAAATTGGTCAGTTTGTCCAATTAGATATTCCAGACATGATTGAAATTTATAAAATGGCAAGATGAATAAATGAGAAAAAACCGGTGATAACCACCGGTTTTATTTTTTTTAAAAGAGTGAAGAAAGAATTCAAGAGAAAAAAAGTGAATACAATTTTTATTTTTTGGGATAAAGAAGTGTAAATTTTATGTTTGAAGGTTTATTTTAATATTAAAAAAGGGATGTATAAAAATGACTTGTAAACAACTTTCACATTATACAAAGCAAATAAATGAGTATTTGAAGAGAAAAAAGTTTTTTGTTTTATATTTATGATAAAAATTCTAAATTTTGAATAAAAATCGAAATATGTCTAAAAAAAAATGGAAAAATAGCTAAAAAATATAAAACATGCCTGATATTAGTTGCAAAGTAAATCTTTTATTATTATAATATATAACAATAACGTGAGATGGAAAAACGTTATTATAACTTTAAAAAAAGGGGTTTATTGAAAGGGGATAGTTTAGTATGAAAAGGTTTGCAGCGGTAGTAATGTCGGCAGCAATGGTAGCTTCTTTGGCAGCATGTTCCTCTAATGATTCGAAACCAGCAGATGCTCCAGCAGCGTCTTCCAAACCAGCTGCCAGTGCTAGCTCTTCTCAGGAGAAAGAGCCTGCAAAAAGTACAGCAGCTTCAGGTGAAACAGATTATACACAAGGAGAGAGCTTGGTTATCCGTACAGGACATGCCAATCCTGAAGGTACACCAATGGCAGAAGGTCATAATGAATTTAAACGTCAAGTGGAAGAGATGACAGGTGGAAGAATTGAAGTGCAAGTATATTCTAACGCCCAGTTGGGTTCTGACCGAGAACTGATTGAAGCGGTTCAGATGGGCAATGTAGAAATCTGTACACCAACAAGCACACCGGTAGCTTCTTTTGCACCTGATTACTTTGTATATGATTCCCCATTTATGTTTACAACAAGAGAACAGGGACGTGCTGTATTTGAAGATCCTGAAATTGTAGAGAAAGTAAAAAGTTTCTCTCATGACGCTAACTTGTTATATATGAGTACATGGGAAAACGGATTCCGTCATGTGACATGTAATAAAGAAATTAGAACACCAGAGCAGATGAAAGGCCTAAAGATTAGAACGATGGAAAATGAACTTCACTTAGCAGTTTGGAAAGCGATGGGCGCAAATCCAACACCAATGGCCTATGGTGAGCTTTATACTGCATTGCAGCAGAGGACGATTGATGCTCAGGAGAATCCTTACGCACAGGCTGTTCAGACTAAATTCTATGAAGTTCAATCACATTTGATTGAGACAAGCCATATGTATCTTCCATTTATCGTTTTAGGCGGTGTGGAATGGTATGATAATCTTTCAGAGGAAGATAAATTTGTTGTCGATACTTGCATGGAAAAAGCGACAGATTATGAATTTGAATTTGCGGCAGAAATGGAAGCACAGTTCCGTCAAGAACTGATTGATCAAGGCATGACAATTGTTACTTTGACAGAAGAGGAAAGAGATGTATTCAAACAGATGTGTGAGGATGCAGGCATTCGTCAGATGGCAATTGATAAATGTACAGATAAAGAGTTTGCAAATCTTTTCTATGAGAAGGTAGATGCTTCTACAAAATAAATAATAGAAACTCCCGGTTATGCCGGGAGTTTCTATTATTTTAATAAAAAGATTCAGAAAGGAGTTGGTTGTATTGACAATTAATGGTGTGAAGCTTTCTGTTGCAATTTTATCAAGTATCGTAATTCCTAATTTATCAGCCTATGCGTATGACACTATGGATTATACTGGGAAGATCCAAGTGGAGGGAAGAGGATATGTAAACTATAGTTCTGCTAGGATGGTGGATGATGAAGTGTATATTCCTTT
This sequence comes from Clostridiales bacterium, assembly GCA_018364635.1. Taxonomy (GTDB): domain Bacteria; phylum Bacillota; class Clostridia; order Lachnospirales; family Anaerotignaceae; genus JAGZLR01. The sequence continues at coordinate 89,246 of JAGZLR010000002.1, forward strand.
GGATGAATTGGGGATATATACAGAAAAGGAGGGGGTCTGGGACCAGTCATCAAATATTGTGAAAATAAGGTACAAAAATATACCGATTGGGAACTCTTCAGAGCTAGAGGGCAATAGATTTCCTCTGCTTGCAGCAGTGCCAGAAAAAAATATCTACCTATACGGTTTACAACCGCAAGGCATGGTACTCTATCAACAGGATCAGGCAATTTATATAGGGGGAGACTACTTATCTCCTAGGTTTTTTCTCCCTACAATTTTTGCAGAGGACTTTGATGGAGATAAAAGGGAAGACACAGCAGTAATTTTAACAGCAGACATAGATGGCCTTGTAGAAACATTATTTGTAGTTCCCACAGATCAGGCACAAAAGATACTTTATAATTTTACGATGGACTCCTATTTAACACAATTAAAGGATCATGTTACATTGGGTTATGGACAAAAAAACGGAGAAATCAGTTTATACATAGACCAAAAGCGGTATCGCCTGAATTTGGAAGAGAACATAGAAAGCGATCCATTGGAAATATGTTTGGGAGACAGTGTTCATTTTTATGCGGAAGGGAATCAGTTAAAAGGGGAATTTACTGTAAGCGTAACAGCAAATAGACAAGCTCAATTCATAGGAATATTGACGGCAGATATTGATTTTGACAAATCAAAAGGGTTTCTTTTGAATAATATTCAATTGCTACAAAATGAAGTGATTGTTGCTGGTTTAAAACAACGTGCAGAATATGTGATAGAAACAGACTTAAACGTGCAGTCGTTTTTCAATGGAGCGATTATTGATTCTGCTGTGACGGAAAGCCCTTATGATCCATATTTTCCAGTGCCTAAGAGAGAGTTTCAGACACAAGAGGAAATAGAGAATACAATCAATGATATATATGCTTCCCAAACGCGAAAGAACCATTTTTTGAATTTTTTGAACAGTGTTCCTCCTTATTATAAAGAAATCAATGGAAAACTATATGGTAACAAAAATCAAGGTGGAAAAGGGATGGCATTGGCAATCAAAGATGTTAGGATAGGAGCAATCAACGGAAATAGGGGGGTAATCTTATGCGACTATGAGATTTTTTTGGACGGATTTGTGCCGGGCACTTTGGAGGTGCCAATCGCGTATAAGGAAGGCGTGTGGAAGCTGGAAGAAAGTGTTTATGAAGTGTGGGAAAACATGGAATGAAAATATAAGGATTTTGTTATTTTATCAGTTTTGTATGGGCTTTAAAAAGAGAGTAAAAATAAGGCATAAAAAAGGGGTAAGAAATGCAATGGTCTTCTTACCCTTTTTGGTTCTGGTATGTTTTTAGTCTCTACCGATGATTTTTATTTGAGAAAATGCCTGTTCTGCAAGACGATCCGCTTCTTCTAATGTATTAGCTGTTACAGTTATATGGCCCATTTTCCGTTTCGGTTTTGAAGTTTCTTTTCCATAAATATGAAGAGTAGCGCCTGGTACTTTTAGACATTGATCCGCGCCTAGTATAATGGCCTTTCCTTGGTGATTTTCTTCTCCCAACAAATTCATCATAACGACAGGACGAAGTAGGGAAGGATCACCTAATGGTAAACCTGCTACAGCACGTATATGCTGTTCAAATTGGTTGGTAACACAGGCTTCAATAGTATAATGACCTGAGTTATGTGGGCGAGGAGCCACTTCATTAATAGCGATGTTTCCATGGCAATCTACAAACATCTCTACACAAAACATACCGACGCCTTCAAAAACTTCCATGACAGACCGTGCTAAAGACATCGCATTTTGTGAGGTGACATTTGAGATTGATGCGGGCACTTTTGTCTTATGTAAAATACTGTCCTGATGGATATTTTCCGCTACTGGATAGACTGCGATTTCCCCGTTTTGGCTTCGACAGGCAAGGACTGAAATTTCCATAGTGAAAGGGAAAAATTTTTCTGCCATTAATGGAAGACTGCCGTTGCCGAGTGCGTAGAAAGCTCTCTCTGCGTCCTCTTGGCATGTTACAACATAGTTCCCTTTTCCATCATATCCACCAGTGCATGATTTTAACATGAGAGGATAACCATAAACTTTGCCTGCCTGTACAATTTCATCTGGTGAGGATACTGTCATAAATTCTGGTACTGGGATTTTATGGTCTGCAAGCAGTTTCTTTTGAAAAAATTTATTTTGAATGATCTTTAAGCTTTTGGCTGTTGGGAAAACAGTGATACCTTCCGATTCTAATGTCTCTAAAATATCTGCTCCAATATGCTCAAATTCGTATGTAATAACATCACTTTTTTCTGCAAGCAAGCGAATTGCTTTTTCATCGTTAAAGTCAGCAACAATATGTTCGTCAACAATGGAATCAGCTGGACAATGCTGCGTTGGATCAAGAACGGTAATATAAAATCCCATTTTTTTGGCTTCTAAAATCATCATTTGGCCTAATTGTCCGCCGCCGATAATTCCAATACGTTTTTGTATATTCTCTTTGGACAAAGCATCCATCTCCTTTTTATCTATTTCATTAACTGCAATTTTATCATACAAGATAGAGAAAGAAAATGCTTTTTTATTGTATTATTGAAGAGAAATAAATAAAGGTGCATTTCATGAATAATTGTGATACAATAAATAATTAGGAATAAATTAGAAATTTTTGGGGTGAAAAAAATGGCAGGAAGCAGAAAAAAGTCTGCAACAGCAAATGAAACACCAATGAAACCGAAACAGGCTTCAAAAAAGCAGGGACGGCCGAAACAAGATAGATATGAAGTAAGGCAATTTGGAGATACAATTTTAGACGAGATTATTCTAATTTTAGTGATTGTTGTTGGAATTTTAGTAGTAATTAGTCTTTTTAGTTCTGGCATGGGGGTCATAGGAGAGTTGCTCAGGGGCTTAGTCAATGGCTTACTGGGGTTAGGTGGCTATTTCTTGCCTTTTGTGGCAATTGTTTACTGCATCTGGATGCTTATGGCAAAAGATCATGAGGGCGCTAGATTGAAGCTGGCGGGCGGTATACTTTTTATTCTATCTATTTCAGCTTTATCTGCTGGAATCGGCGCACAGGCGATGAGTGGGAATTTTTTTGTAAAGTGCGGTAAGATGTATGCAGAAGGCAGTGCTGCTAATGGTGGTGTGCTCGGTGGTATCGTTGATATGGCATTAGGCGGAGCAATCGGAAGTGGGAAGTATCTTGTGTTGGTTGCGGTTGCTTTGATTTCATTAATTATGAGCACGGGAAAATCGTTTGTAACTGGAATAAGTGAAATTTTTCAGTTGGTAGAGGAAAGGCAGAGAGAGAGAGAAGAGAAAATAAAATCTGAAGCAGAAATTATTCGTATGAGAGAAACGGCGCGAGAAAAGAAACGGACACAGATGCATAAGAATGAGAGACGATCTACACCAACTGCTAAACGAATGAAAAAGGGTGACTTTAATATCAAAATTGGGGAGGATGAGGGCCTGCAGCAAGAAGGGATGGAGGACAAGCCTGTCATCGAGGTGCCGGTTTTTAAAGCTCCACCACAAGAATTAAAGCAAGATGAAAAAATTTATGATTTTGTGGAAGAGACTGAAAAGATACCAATTCTTCCGGTAATCAAAAGTAATGAAAATCCGAAAGAAAATCCAATTATTCATAGTGCAGTGCAGGAATTATTAAAAAAGAACAAAAAACAGGAGGAAATTTATCCTGTTTTTATGAATCCAGAGTCGGTAGAAGAAAAGCTTATCGTAGAGGAGACTGGACTTATGGAAGAGTTGGACGAAGCTGAATCGGAGGAATCTTCTTGGGAGGAACCAGAAGGTTCTGCCAAAGTATCTGAAGCCTATGTCAATTCTAAAATAGAGGAGGATTCTCCAGCTGAAAAAGTAATAGAGCATGATTGGTTGGATTCTGATGAGGAAGACGAATCTCCAGAAGAGATACTGGCGAAATTAAAAGCGGAGAAACAAAAAATATGTGAACAAGAACTGGAGTCGAAAAGGACAGTGGCACAGGGGAAAAAGCAGACCTCTCAGCTTCCTGTGGATAATAAGGAGGTAGTTGAAGTTCAACGACCACACCAGGTTATTCGAGAGGAAAAGGAGTATGAGTTTCCGCCAATTAATTTATTAGGAAAAAGAGACAGCAGCGAAGTGACGGATTCCAGAGAAGAGTTGTTGGCGAATGCTCGGAAGTTGGAAGAAACGCTTCATAGTTTTGGGGTCCAGGCAAAAGTAGTTCAGATCAATAAAGGCCCTACAGTTACAAGTTATGAAGTATCGCCGAATCAAGGAGTAAAGGTAAGTAAAATTGTAAACTTATCAGATGATATTGCTTTGAACCTTGCTGCAAGCGGCATTCGTATTGAGGCGCCTATTCCTGGAAAAGCTGCGGTGGGGATTGAGGTACCTAATGTAGACCCTCAATCGGTTTATTTAAGGGATGTGCTAGAGAGTGAAACTTATCAAAAGTTCCCATCTAAAGTCGCTTTTGCAGTTGGAGAAGATATTACAGGGCAGGCGGTTGTTACGGATATTGCTAAAATGCCTCATTTGCTCATCGCAGGTGCAACAGGATCTGGTAAAAGTGTCTGTATCAATACATTGATTACAAGTATTCTGTACAAGGCAAAACCGGAAGAGGTAAAGCTTTTGCTGGTAGACCCAAAAGTTGTAGAACTAAGTGTATATAACGGGATTCCGCATTTGTTAATACCTGTTGTCACAGATCCTAAAAAGGCAGCTGGCGCTTTAAATTGGGCAGTACGAGAGATGCTTAGCCGTTATGAGCAGTTTTCGCAGTGTGGTGTGAGAAATATCAAGGGATATAATGCGCTGATGAAAGAGGAAGGAAATTCTGCTCGCATGCCTCAGATTGTGATTGTCATAGACGAGTTGGCCGATTTGATGATGGCAGCACCTGGAGAGGTAGAGGACTCTATTTGCCGCTTAGCACAGTTAGCAAGAGCGGCAGGGATGCACTTGATTATTGCGACACAGAGGCCTTCTGTAGATGTTATTACAGGGGTAATCAAGGCAAATATTCCATCTCGCATGGCTTTTGCAGTTTCTTCTGGAATTGATTCCAGAACTATTTTGGATTGTACAGGAGCAGAAAAGCTCATAGGAAAAGGTGACATGCTCTTTAGTCCTATGGGATCTAACAAGCCAATGCGTATCCAGGGTGCTTTTGTTACAGACCAGGAAGTAGAAGCCATTGTTGAGTTTATTAAAAAACAAAAAGTATCAGAATATGATAAGGAACTTATCGAAAATATTACATCAGCAACTGGTAAAAATACTGGATTTGATGAGGACAGCGACGAGTTTTTAAATCCTGCAATAGAACTTGTGGTGAAGAAAGAGAAGGCGTCTGTATCTATGTTGCAGCGTCAATTCCGAATAGGTTATAATAGAGCTGCACGGTTGATGGATGATTTAGAACGTCGAGGAATTGTAGGTCCTGAGGAAGGAAGTAAACCGAGAAAAGTGTTGTTAACGCAAGCTGAACTGGAAGGTCTTGATGAAGAAAATGACGACGCTGAGGATCAAGGTTGACAAAACTTTTTGGTTGTGATATAGTGCATGTAGATTCGGTCATATGACTGACGGAAGTGGATTAACCACATGAAGTATGACTGTGTAATTGCCGACCGTCTGGGCAGAAATAAATGTCCGGACGGTCGTTTTTTATGCGCTGAGATTTTCTGGACAAGCTGTTAAAACGTAATGATTGGAGAGGATAATTTATGAAGACTGATCTTGAAATTGCACAAGAGTGTATCATGGAACCAATTGAAAAAGTTGCGGCAAAGGCCGGTATTTCCTCAGAGTATCTTGAAAATTATGGCAAGTACAAAGCGAAAATTTCAGAGGACTTTTACCAGACAGTGAAAGACAAAAAGGATGCAAAACTGGTATTAGTTACAGCCATTAACCCTACGCCAGCTGGGGAGGGAAAGACGACCACTACTATCGGTTTAGTCCAGGCAATGAATAAAATGGGGATCAATGCGGTTACTGCTTTAAGAGAGCCTTCTTTAGGGCCTTGTTTTGGCGTAAAAGGAGGCGCAGCAGGTGGTGGACATGCTCAAGTTGTTCCAATGGAGGATATTAACTTACATTTTACAGGGGATATCCATGCCATGACAACAGCAAACAATCTTTTAAGCGCGATGATAGATAATCATATTCAGCAGGGAAATGCCTGCAATATTGATCCTAAAAAAGTAGTGTGGAAAAGATGTCTTGATATGAATGACAGAGCGCTTAGGAATATTATTGTCGGGTTAGGCGCAAAAACAGATGGCGTTATGAGAGAGGATCATTTCCAAATTACAGTAGCCTCTGAAATTATGGCAATCTTTTGTTTAGCAGAAGATATCCATGATTTAAAGCGGATGTTAGGGAAAATTATTGTGGGATATACACCTGAAAATCTCCCTGTTACTGCGAAAGATATTGGAGCGGATGGCTCCATGGCTGTACTGTTAAAGGATGCCATAAAACCAAATATGGTGCAGACGTTGGATCATACGCCAGCAATTGTACATGGTGGCCCCTTTGCCAATATTGCTCATGGCTGTAACAGCGTTAAGGCGACAAAACTTGCATTAAAATTAGGTGATGTTGTTGTAACGGAAGCTGGTTTTGGTGCAGACTTAGGAGCGGAAAAATTCTTTGACATTAAATGCCGGAAAGCAGGATTGAAACCTGACGCAGTTGTGTTAGTAGCGACCATCCGTGCATTAAAATATAACGGAGGGATCGCAAAAGATGACCTCTCTGTGGAAAACTTAGAGGCGGTGAAAGCAGGGTTTGGCAATTTAGAAAAACATATTGAAAACCTTCAAAAATATCATGTGCCAGTTATTGTTACGTTAAATCATTTTGTAACAGATACAGAAGCGGAAGTTCAGTATGTGAAAGAAAGATGTGAATCTATGGGGGCAACCTTTGCGATTTCTAAGGTTTGGGAAAAAGGTGCAGAAGGTGGATTTGAGCTTGCACAAAAAGTGATGGATACAATGGCAGCACAGAAGTCTGATTTTAGATGTCTTTATCCAGATAATATCTCTACAGAGGAAAAAATAGAAACGATCTGTAAAGAGATTTATGGCGCAGGCAAAGTAAATTACAGTGCTAAGGCAAAGAAAGATTTAAAGAAGATTAAAGATCTTGGATTTAGTGATTTCCCAGTATGTATTGCAAAGACACAGTATTCTCTTAGTGATAATCCGAAGTTATTAGGTAGACCAACTGGATTTGAGGTCACGGTAAAAGAGATTACAATCTCGGCAGGGGCAGGCTTTGTAGTTTGTCTTTTGGGAGATATTATGACAATGCCTGGATTACCAAAAAAACCAGCTGCTTTAAATATTGATATTGATGAAAAGGGAAATGTGATCGGTTTATTTTAAAGGATTATAGAAGCATAAAAATCATAGAGATTTTAGGTCTCTATGGTTTTTAGTGTGAAAAGTTATTTTAATTGAGGATGATTTATCAAAGATATAAAGAAAATAAAAAAATACGACGGTATATTTTTAACAAATATACCGTCGTATTTTTTATTCTTTCATTTTGTTTGTCTCTGGCCCCTCGCTATCTTCTAGTTCATTTAACTTATAAAGAAGAGTCATGAGACTATCTGTCAAGTGAACATTTTCCACAACGACATCGTCTGGAACTTGAAGGTCAACATGAGAGAAATTCCAGATTCCTTTGATTCCCCAGCTAGCAAGGTCATTTGCAACCTTTGAAGCTTGGGAACGTGGAAGAGTCAAAATAGCAACATCAATCGCATTCTTCTTGACAAAGTCTTCCATCTGATCTGCATCATAGATCTCTATGCCGCGGATTGTCATGCCGACCAATTTAGGATTTACATCAAAAACAGCACGAATGACAAAACCACGCTTTTCAAAATTGGCATAGTTTGCTAACGCCTGACCAATGTTTCCGCCGCCGACAACAATCATATTATATACTCTATCAAGACCTAGGATTTTTTGGATTTCAGTATGGAGATATTCAACGTTATATCCATATCCTTGTTGGCCAAAGCCTCCAAAATTATTTAGATCCTGACGAATTTGAGAAGCGGTAATGTTCATTTTGGCGCTGAGTTCTTTGGAAGAGATACGAGTGATATCACTTTCCAATAAATCACCGAGATATCGGAAATAACGCGGCAGACGGTGAATGACCGCCGATGAAATTTTTTTTTCGTTTTCCATTTGTATTAACCCCTTTATTCTACATTACCTATTGATAAAAGTATAACACTATAAATGTTTCATTGTCAACGATAACTCTTTTAATTCAGGGGGAAATCTGATATTATATTATCAAAGTAATAATAGATATTTGGAGGTTTGTAAAAATGATACTTGCCTGTAAGGAGCTTAAAAAGGCATATGGCATTGACTGTATATTAGAAAAAATATCATTTCACATAGAAGAGAGAGATAAAGTTGGTATTGTTGGCGTCAATGGAGCGGGAAAAAGTACACTTTTTAAGATATTGACAGGAGAAATTTCCTATGATGGCGGGGAGCTTTACTTGAAAAAAAGTGCAGCAATTGGATATTTGGCACAGAATGTAGCTGTTGATGGAAATCATACAATTTATCAGGAGATGATTAAAGTTTTTCAGCCCATTATAGATATGGAAGAACAATTGAGGAACATGGAACTGCAGATGTCAGGACTTTCTGGAAAAGAAATGGAAAGTCTTATGGGGCAGTATGCTAGACTCCAGCAAGAGTTTGAAAAAAAGGACGGCTATGGGTATAAAAGCAGAATTAGAGGTGTTTTGAAAGGATTGGGGTTTAGCGAAGATGAGTATGATAAACCAGTTTGTCAGCTATCTGGCGGGCAAAAGACAAGGGTTTATTTAGGAAGGCTTCTTTTGACAAAGCCAGATCTTTTACTTTTGGATGAACCGACAAATCATTTAGATATTGAATCCATTCAATGGCTGGAAGACTTTTTGAGAGCATATACAGGCGCTGTCATCGTGATTTCTCATGACAGATATTTTATGGATAGGGTTGTAACGAAAATTGTTGAGATCGAGAATAAAAAGTCAATGGTTTACGAGGGAAATTATTCTTTTTATGCAAAACAGAAAGAGATCAACAGAGCCATTGCCCAAAAACAGTATGAAGATCAACAAAAAGAAATTAAGCGCCAGGAAGAGGTGATTCGTACACTAAAGGCATTTAATAGAGAGAAGTCTATTAAGCGGGCAGAAAGCAGAGAAAAAGCTCTTGAAAAGATGGAAAAGATAGAGCGGCCGGAAAATTTGCCTGAAAAGATGCGACTGACACTGACGCCAAAGTTATTAAGTGGTAAAGATGTTATACATGGAGAGAATTTGTCAAAATCCTTTGATGGGCGAAAGATTTTTTCTAACGTTAATTTCGATGTAAAAAGAGAAGAGAAGGTTGCCATCATTGGACCTAACGGTGTAGGAAAAAGTACATTGTTTAAAATGATTATGCAGGAAATTGCGACAGATACAGGAACAATTCAGTTAGGCGCTAATGTGCAGATAGGCTATTATGATCAGGAGCAGCAAAAATTAACAGAGAGCAACACGATTTTTGAGGAGATTGCTCAGGCATATCCTAATTTGACAAATGGACAAATTCGTAATGTTCTTGCAGCTTTTGTTTTTACAGGTGACGATATTTTTAAGACGATTGCGTCACTGAGTGGTGGAGAAAAGGGCAGAGTTGCTTTGGCAAAAATAATGCTTTCAGAGGCAAATCTTTTAATGCTGGATGAGCCGACGAACCATCTTGATATGTACAGCAAGGAAATATTGGAAGATGCGATCAATAATTATGAAGGTACGGTTGTTTATATTTCCCATGACCGATACTTTATTGAAAAAACGGCAGATAAGGTATTAGAACTATCACCAGAAGGTCTACAGATCTATTATGGAAACTACTCTTATTATTTAGAAAAAAAGACGCGTAAAGCACAGGAAGAAGAGGAAGTTGCTGTTAATTCGGAAAAGGCCATACAAAAAGAGGAGATGGTCAGTGAATCAAAAGCTGATTGGTTAAAACAAAAAGAGGAGCAGGCTAGGCTGAGAAAAATTTCTAGCCAGATAGAAAAAACAGAAAAGGAAATTGAACAGACAGAACAACAAATTGAAGATATGGATAAAATGCTGTTTGATGAAGAGATTAGCAGAGATTCACAAAAATCAGCAGAGATCTATGAAAAGAAGATGAAATTAGAAGAAAGGCTGACAGAGCTTTATGATATTTGGGAGAATTTACAGCTGAAAGAATAAAAAAAGCGGAGAAACCTCCGCTTTTTTTATTTGCCGTTTTGAGCCAAATAGTCGTTAATATTTTTTAATAACTCATCAGCATCAATGCCGTGTACCATTGCTGCTTCCTCTAAAGATTCGTTGATGGAAGAAGGACATCCAATGCAGTGCATACCAGCCTGCATTAAAACGACAGCTACGCTTCTGTCTATAGATAAAAGTTCGCCCATTGTAGTTTTTTTGGTTACTTCAGCCATATTGTGAAACCTCCTTGGTAATAGATTGCATAAAATCATTATAACCGATTAAAAATAAAAAATAAAGAGATTTCTTGGAAAATATATAGGAAGTGAAAAGGGATTTTCAAAGAAATTTCATGAATTGACATTGACAAACTTCCAGCTAGTTATTATACTTTAGAAGTCAGAATTTATAGGAAAAAGGCCGTCAAGAGAAGGAGTACCTGTGACATTTGTTTTCAGAGAGAAAGCTAATCGGTGGGAGGCTTTTAGGAAATTTACAGGGAAGCAGTCTTTTGGGAATATGAAGTCCAGGCTCTGTATCTGAATAGTTTTTAAGTAGGATATGGCGTATCCTCTGCGTGAAAGAGAAAGAGAGATATCTTTGGATACAATCAAAGGTATAACTAGGGTGGTACCGCGAGAGAAAGTCTCGTCCCTATGAGGGATGAAGGCTTTTTTGTTTTCTTGGAAATTATTTCATGGCGCATAGGCGTAGAGATTCTATATTATTTTAAGGAGGAAATAGATATGAGATCTATGGGAGTGAATGAGATACGAGAAGCATTCCTATCATTTTTTGAAAGCAAGGACCATTTGAGATTGCCGAGTGCTTCTCTGATCCCGCATAATGACAAAAGTCTATTACTGATTAACTCAGGTATGGCCCCATTGAAGCCATACTTTACGGGACAGGAGATTCCGCCTAGAAACCGAGTGACAACCTGCCAGAAATGTATTCGTACAGGAGATATTGAGAATGTGGGAAAAACTGCACGTCATGGTACATTTTTTGAAATGCTTGGGGATTTTTCCTTTGGAGATTATTTTAAGGAAGATATTATTCCATGGGCATGGGAGTTTATTACAGAAACGCTGGAGATTCCAAAAGATAAACTGTATGTAACTGTTTATCAGGACGATCAGGAAGCTGCTGATATTTGGCATAACAAAGTAGGCGTCCCAAAGGACAGAATTTTTTATTTAGGAAAAGAAGACAATTTCTGGGAACATGGCACAGGCCCATGTGGTCCTTGTTCTGAAATTTATTATGACAGAGGGCCGGAATATGGTTGTGGAAAACCTGGATGTACTGTGGGATGCGACTGTGATAGGTATATGGAATTTTGGAATCTGGTCTTTACACAGTTTGATGCGCAGGAAGATGGAAGTTATCCTGAACTGGAACACAAAAATATTGACACAGGCATGGGTTTGGAGCGTATGGCGACAATTATGCAGGGGGTAGACTCTATTTTTGATGTGGATACAGTGAAGGCTCTCAGAGATGAAGTCTGTAAAGTTGCCGGCGTGGATTATGGAAAAGAACATAAAATTGATGTAAGCGTTAGAGTTATTACAGATCATGTGCGGGCTATTACATTTATGACTGCTGATGGGGTGCTTCCGTCCAATGAGGGAAGAGGTTATGTTTTGCGTCGGTTATTAAGACGGGCTGCAAGACATGGCAGACTATTGAATATTGACCATACATTCTTGTCTGATCTGTGCAAGGTAGTTATTGCCACAAGTGGAAACGCTTATCCTGAACTGCGGGAAAAACAGGATTATATAATGAAAATTATTACTGTAGAGGAAAATGGCTTTTACAAGACAATTGATAAAGGAATGGAAATTCTGAAATCAGATATTGAAGAAATGAAAAAAAGTGGCAATAAAATACTGGATGGCAAGGAGACATTCAGACTTTATGACACTTATGGATTCCCAATTGATTTAACAAAAGAAATACTGGAAGAAGAAGGCTTTGATTTAGATGAGAAAGCATTTCAGGCTGAAATGCAGGAGCAGAAAGAACGAGCTCGCTCTGCCCGTGAAGTAAGCAATTACATGGGCGCGAAAGAAACAGTATATAACCAGCTGGATCCAGCGTTGACGACAGAATTTATGGGTTATGATGAAAATGTAGCTGAAAATGCTAAAATACTTGCGTTGGTAGCCAATGGAGAGATTGCTTCATGTGCTACTGTTGGTGATGAAGTATCTATTTTCCTTGATAAAACACCATTTTATGCGGAAATGGGTGGTCAGGTTGGAGATATTGGCGAAATTAAAACTGATCTTGGAACAGTGGATATTACAGATTGTATTAAAGTCGTTGGAGGAAAGACGGCACATATCGGTACAGTTGTCGACGGTACAATTTCTGTTGATGACTTGGCGCAAGCATCCTATAATGTAAAGAACCGATTGGCAATTTCTAGAAATCACAGCGCTACACATTTACTACAAAAGGCATTGAGAACGGTTTTGGGTACCCATGTAGAACAGGCTGGGTCTTATGTTGCTGCAGACAGATTACGGTTTGACTTCACTCACTTCCAAGCTTTAACGGCAGAGGAAATTCAAAAGATAGAGCAGTTGGTCAATGAAAGCATTTTATCAGCTATGGAAATCCATACGTATGAAAAAACAATTGATGAAGCTAGAAAAATGGGAGCAATGGCTCTTTTTGGAGAAAAGTATGGAGAGATTGTCCGTATTGTAGATATGGGGCATGGGTATAGTGTGGAATTTTGTGGTGGCGCTCATCTGAAAAATACGGCACAGATTGGTTCTTTTAAAATTATCAGTGAAGGCGGCGTTGCAGCAGGTGTCAGAAGAATTGAAGCTTTGACTGGAGAAGGCGCATTAAGGTTTTATGAGAAGCAAAATGATGAGATAAAAGAAATTTGTCATCTGGTGAAGGCTACACCGGACCATATGGTAAAGCGAATTGAAGCATTACTCCATGAACAGCGTGAACTGATGAAGGCAATGGAGAAGCTGAAGGAAAAAATGGCAGGGGAAGCTGTAGATTCTATGATGGCTGGAAAGACAGAAATCAATGGAATTACTGTTATTGTATCTGAAGTGAAGGATGCAGATGGCGAAGCTTTAAAAACGATGGGAGATCAGATTAAAAATAAAATTGGTTCAGGTATTATTGTGCTAGCAGGCGAAAAAGGTGGAAAAGTTAGTCTGCTTACTATGGCTACAGACGACGCTGTGAAACGAGGTGTTCATGCCGGACAGATTATAAAAGCGGCGGCAGTTGTTTGCGGCGGCGGCGGCGGCGGTCGTCCAAATATGGCACAGGCTGGAGGAAAAGATTCTTCTAAGATTTCAGAGTCTCTTGAAAAGGCAAAAGAGATTATTGCGCAACAGACAAAATAAAACAATAGGCCGGCAGTTACTGCCGGCTTGTTTCATCCTTCTTGTATTCATGATTGACTCTATATTATTTAAAGTACTCGTAAGGTATTAAAAATATATTTTGCGGATTTACAAAGATAGGGGAAATTGTTATAATTTGAAAGAAAAGAAGACTTAACTATTTGCGACAAAAGGAGTTAATCATGTTAGACGTATTTTATCCTGATATTTATCTTCAGTCCATTTGGGAACTCCCGTTGGAAGAATTGAAAAAGGCTTGTATTCGTGTGTTGGTATTTGATATTGATAATACGCTGCTACCATATGATGTGGCAGAACCTGGGGATGATATCCTAGATTTTTTTAAGTATTTAAAAAAGCAGGGATTTAAAATTATCCTGTTTTCTAATAACAGTTACCGCAGAGTGAAACTATTTAACCGCAGAGTGAAGGAACTGGCGATTTGCCGTGCTGGAAAACCTTTTTGTGGGCGTTTGCGCAAAGCTGTGAAAAAATTGGGAGAAGAAATGTCTTCTGCTGTTATTATAGGAGATCAAGTGTTTACAGACGTGTTATGCGGGAAAATGGCGGGTATACTGACAGTTCTTGTAAAACCTATTTGTGAAAGAGATCAATTGATTACAAAGGTAAAGCGGGTAACAGAAAATTGGGTGTTAAAAAAATATTTTGATAAGGTGGATCACCATGAAAAGTGTCAATAGAATAAATGGGAAGACAAAAGTTTTTGGTATCCTTGGAGATCCCATTGCCCATACGTTTTCTCCGGCACTTCAAAACACATTGGCAGAGGAAATGGATATCAACTTTGCGTATGTGCCGTTCCATGTAAAAGGTTTAGATTTACAGGGTGCTGTGACAGGAGCTTACTGTCTTGGAATCCAGGGACTGAATGTGACCGTTCCCCATAAAAGAACAGTTATGGATTTTTGTACTTATATCGATCAAAAGGCACAGGATATTGGCGCGGTCAATACACTGAAACGAACTGAAAATGGATACGCTGGATACAATACAGATTATTTAGGGTTGAAAAAGAGTTTGGAAGGACAGGGAGTATCGGTAGAAGGGCGTACAGTTGTGCTACTAGGCGCAGGCGGAGCTGCCAATGCTGCAGCAGTTCTTGCGGCCAGTGAGGGCGCAAAACAACTTTACATTGTAAATCGTACAGTTGCACGTGCTGAGCAATTAGCTGCTCTTATCAGACGACAGTATGATATTCCTGTATTTGCTATTGGGTACGATGCATTGATGCAGATTGTTGTTCCTGAAATTGTCATTCAGGCGACTTCTTTAGGTATGGGAAGCACGGCAGGCAGTTCTCCTGTGAAAGATGTGACTTTTTTTGAAAAAGTGATTGCCGCAGTTGACATTATCTATGCGCCATGGGAGACAAAATTTTTATCTGACGCAAAAAAGATAGGGGCAAAAGCAGTTAATGGTTTTGATATGCTAATTTATCAAGGAATTGCATCTTTTGAAATATGGAATGATATGAAAATTCCAATGCAAAAGGCTGAACAGATTCGAAATACCTTGGAAAAAGTTTATTTACAGCAGACGAAATAGGTGAGAAAATGAGAAAATCTAATATAGTTCTCATTGGGTTTATGGGAAGCGGAAAAACGACTTTTGGCAGAAAGCTAAGTTCCAGATTACATTATAAATTTGTGGATATGGACAGATATTTGGAAAAACGTGAGGGAAGGTCAATTACAGAAATTTTTGCTCTTGAAGGAGAAGAAGGATTTCGAAGAATAGAAATAGAGGTCGTAAAGGAGCTGGCAAATAGAGATCTTACTGTAATAGCCACAGGAGGAGGCGTGATTAAAAGCGCAGAAAATATGGAACTTCTGGAGGAGAAGGGTGTAGTCGTTTACTTAAAAGCGACTCCGGAACATATTTACAGAAATATTGGTCAGGATAAATCCAGACCATTGCTTCAAGGAAAAGACAAGATGGAGAAGATTCGTTCGTTAATGAAAGAAAGACTTTCTATTTACGAACAATATGGCCAAGTCACAATAGACGTTAGTTTTGGGACAGTCAGTCAAATTACAGATAGAATTATACAGGCATTGGAGGAATGGATATGAAAAAAGTTTGCGTTATCAATGGACCGAATTTGAATTTTACTGGTATCAGAGAACCAGGAATTTATGGCAGCGCTTCCTTGGATGAAATTAATAAAGGGATTGCTGAAAACGCAAAAGATATTGATTTTGAAGTTGACTTTTTTCAGTCTAACTATGAAGGCGCGATTATAGATAAGCTTCAGCAGTGTTATTTAGATCAATATGACGGTATTATTATGAATCCAGGTGCGTTTACTCATTACAGCTATGCTATTAGAGATGCTCTTGCATCCATTAAGATCCCTTGTGTTGAAGTGCATATGTCCAATATTCATAAAAGAGAAGAATTTAGACACACCTCTGTAACAGCGCCAAACTGTATTGGCCAGATTTGTGGCTTTGGGGAGGCTAGCTATCATTTGGGACTGACAGCTTTATTTTTTTATTTTCAAAATGAAAATGAAGGAAATTAAAAATTTTTATTGAAAAATTTGCGATTATACTTTAGAATATAATAATATGAGTTTACTATGACAATATTTCACTGGATAAATATATTTGTATCCATTGGTTACTTTTAAGGAGGAGTATTGAATGATTTCTGCAGGTGAATTTAGAAACGGCGTTACAATTGAATATGAAGGCGGTATTTACATTATTCTAGAATTTCAACATGTAAAGCCTGGAAAGGGTGCAGCCTTTGTTCGTACAAAGATTAAAAATCTAGTAACAGGAAGCGTTGTTGAAAAGACTTTCCGTCCAACAGAAAAAATGCCAAGAGCGCATATTGATAGAAGAGATATGCAATATTTATATAAAGATGATTCTCTGTACTATTTTATGGACCCAGAGTCTTTTGAACAGATTCCTATTCCAGAAGAAGAAGTTGGAGATACACTAAAATTCGTTAAAGAAAATGAAATGTGTAAAATACTTTCCCACCAAGGTAAAGTATTTGGAATTGAAGCACCTTTGTTTGTGGAACTTGAGATCACAGAAACAGAACCAGGTTTTGCAGGTAATACAGCACAGGGTGCTACAAAACCAGCAACTGTAGAAACAGGAGCAACAATCAATGTTCCGCTTTTTATTAACCAGGGTGAAATTGTTAAAATCGATACAAGAACAGGTGAATATCTTGGTAGAGTAAACGGATAATTCTATATTATACGGTTTTCTTGGGAGGTCATGATGATGAAATATCTCAATGAAAAGGTCGCATATCTCCGCGGTCTTTGTGAGGGCAGTGGATATGATGAAACAACCAAAGAAGGAAAGATATTTGATGGTATTTTAGATATCCTTGATGACATGGCAGATATTATCAGCGCTTTAGACGATGATGATTATGTCAGTGATGATTCATTAGACTATGAAAATGGAGGACCTGAGTATACGTATTCTTTCACTTGTCCTAACTGTGGAGAGGAAATAGAGGTTGAGGAAGAAGTTCTAAATCGCGGACAGGATATATGTTGCCGTAATTGTGGTGCAACAATATCAACTGACAGAGTGGATGAAGAAGACAATATATAATCTAGCATTTTTTAGGGCATCTGCAGGGAGGGTATTTCTTTGCAGATGTTTTTTTAGAAAGCAGAGGTGTAGACCTTGTCAGAAGAAGTTTATGAAAAAATTATAGATAAATTGATCCGTCTAGTCAGTGACGGTACATTAAAACCAGATGGGAAAGTCTATTCAGAAAATCGTATGTCCATTATATTAGGGGTACCGAGGGCTCAGGTGAGAGAGGTTTATTCGGGACTTAGTATTTTGGGGATTTTGGAAGCCCGTCAAGGGGAAGGGACATTCTTTCAGTCTTCGACACTATCAGTAGCTTATAAGGTATTATTCCTTATGCTTTTGATGGAAAAAGGTGGTATGGAAGAGACAATAGAAGCAAGAAAGATTATGGAATCTGGTGCAGCAGAACTTGCTTGTTTAAATCGAAAACCAGAAGATTTAGCAGAAATGGAGCGTTGTTATCACATTTTAAGTACCAGTGATGATCCACAGGAAATTACCAATGCAGATGCTGCGTTGCACTATGCTATAGCGAAAGCTAGTGGGAATAGCCTAGTAGAAGGTCTAGTGAAAATTTTATCCGGATATGTACGACAAGTAGCAGGCCGAAATTGGAATGGAATTGTGGAGAGTGGGAAAAATAATGTGGACTGGGAACAGTCTTTAGCAGAACATAGAGCAATCATTGATGCTATCCGCAACTGTGAGAAAGAGACTGCCAGGAATTTAGTTCATAACCATTTGGATTCTGTCCGAGATGTTTATGGAAGAAAAGGAAAATATGTAGATCAAACGCAGAGCGGGAGAGAAAAAAAGTAATGGTACAAGGAATTATTTTTGATATGGATGGGACATTACTTGATACGCTGGATGATTTGACAGATAGTGTGAATTTTTCGATGAAAAGTTTACTCTGTCCTACGCGTAGCAAAGATGAGATTCGAGATTTTCTTGGCAACGGCGTGGAGAGACTAATCGAGTTATCAATACCCAGAGGGAAGGAGAACCCCAATTTTCTAGAAGCGGTACAGATTTTTAAAGAACATTACAGTCAAAATGATAATGTAAAGACTAAGCCATATGATGGAATTATGGAACTGCTGAACGAACTAAAGCAGCTAGGTATTACATGTTCCGTTGTATCAAATAAATACCAGGCAGCAGTTGTCGAGCTAAAAGAAAAATATTTTGGCAATAAGATTTCTTTTGCAATTGGTGAGACGAAAGGGGTTTCTCGTAAACCGGCGCCTGATATGGTAAATTTAGCATTAGGAAAAATGTGTTTGCCAAAAGAAGAAGTTATTTTTATTGGTGATTCTGAAGTTGACATTGAGACAGCAAGAAATGCGGGACTGAAAGGGATATTTGTCAGTTGGGGATTTCGTGGTCGACAAAAGCTGATAAAGTTGGGGGCAAAGTATATTGCAGATTATCCAAGAGATATTTTAAAATTATTAAAGGAATAGAAAAAACACAGAGTACAATCTCTGTGTTTTTTGTGCTTCATAGTTTTGAAAGATTCCGTGGATTTACTTTTTGTTTTATCTCTAGTATAATAGTTTATATTCTATTGCCTTGGGAGAGGAGAGATTCTGTTCTCAGAAAGGAGGAGTTTCTTTTGGGAAAGAAAGTATTGGTTGTTGACGATGAAAAAAATATTGTAAGTATTATCTCTTTTAATTTAAAAAAAGAGGGGTATGAAACGTTTTGCGCCAGTGATGGAGAAGAAGCTTTGAATTTGGTAGAAAAGAATCATCCAGATTTGATTCTTTTGGATATTATGATGCCAAAGATGGATGGATATGAAGTCTGCCGAAGAGTTCGGGAAAAATATCATATGCCAATTATTATGTTGACTGCACGTGCAGAGGAAGTAGATAAAGTGTTAGGTCTGGAAATGGGTGCTGATGACTATGTAACAAAACCTTTTGGCACTCGTGAGCTGATGGCCCGTGTTAAAGCAAACCTTCGCCGTAGTGAAGCGATAGAGCAAAAAACAGGTGGAGAGTCTTCAAATGTTCTTACCTTTGGAAAATTGGTCATTGATGTAGATCGTTACGAGGTTAGAAAAGATCAGAGAATTATAGAGTTGACATTTCGTGAGTTCGAACTGTTAAAGTTTTTGGCGTTACAAAAAAATCAAATTTTTTCAAGAGAAACATTGTTAGAAAAAGTTTGGGGTTATGAGTATTTTGGAGATGTTAGAACGGTAGATGTTACAGTGCGGCGTTTAAGAGAAAAAATTGAGGACGATCCGGGCTCACCAAGCTATGTCATGACAAAACGTGGCGTAGGTTATTATTTTAGCGGAAATCAGTAACTACCGACGGATGGAGGTCTGTCCTCACTTATGAAGAGTATTAAATGGAAGCTTATCTTTCTGTACCTAGGTTTGGTGCTGATTGTAATGATGGTAAGCGGAACTTATATTTTATTGAGTATTCAAAGTATTGAGGTTAAAAAAGCGAGAGCTCAGCTTTCTACCTACGCAAATATTATAGAGGAACAAGTAGTAAATAGTTATGATGAAAATTCATTTCAGTATGGTTTAGAACAGTTTGTTAACCGCAGTTCTGATAGTAATAATATCCAAGGAAATATATTGGACCAGTCAGGAATTACGTTAGCATCTACTATGGTAAGTCAACCCCCTTTTCCTGAATTTAAAACATCTGTTGTTATTTCAGCTATGGCAGGTGAAGAAAGCTTTGATCGCAGCAGAAAAAATACAGATGCTTACGGTCTTGTGCGGGAATGGATGTGTTATGCGAAACCAGTAAAAATAAATGGTGAAGTAAAGTATATTGTATATACTCAATTGGATGCTTCTTCCATTAACCAAAGTATTGCACAGACAAGAAGTATCATTTTAGTATCAGTTGCTTTGGCGTTACTGCTTACAGCAATTATGGGATATATATTTGCAAAAACACTGACAGATCCGATTCTTGTTTTAACTACAAAGGCAAAAGAAATCGCTTCTGGGAATTTAAATCTTAAAATGAAGGTGCGTTCTTCGGACGAGATTGGTCAATTGACTTATAGTTTTAACAATATGGCTTCAGAGCTGAATAAAACAATGAATGAAATGAGTAAGGAAAAAAATAAACTAGAAGTAATTCTCCATAATATGAGTGATGGGGTAATTTCATATGACAGCGATGGCAGCTTAATCCATGCCAATTATGCGGCAGCGGAGATGTTGGAATTGGATGAATTTAAATATACATTTGCTGAGTTTATTAAAGAATTTGACATTAATTCAGGTATTTACCTAGATATGTCACCACAGACAAATCAAAAAGTAATTTTTACTGTTGGCAAGAAGTTTATCAATGCTATTTTTTCTCCGTATATTAGTGATCGTGGCAAGATGGAAGGTCTAGTTGTCGTATTACAAGATATCACAGAACAAAAAAAATTGGATGATATGCGGAAAGAATTTGTGGCAAATGTGTCTCATGAGTTAAGAACGCCACTAACTACGATTAAAAGTTATGCAGAAACATTGATGGATGGTGCGTTGAATCAGCCAGACATTGCAATGGAGTTTTTGAGCATTATTGATAGTGAATCAGACCGAATGACATTTTTAGTGCGAGATTTATTACAGCTTTCCAGGTTTGATAATAATCAAGTGCTTTTAAACAAAACCTATTTTAATTTAAATGAATTTTTACAGGAGTGTATGCGGCAAAATAAAATTCATGCAGAACACAAAAATCAAAATTTGTATTTGATTCCAGGTAGGGAAGATTTGACAATCTATGCAGATCGAGATAGAGTTAATCAAGTAGTGAATAATATTATTACAAATGCAATAAAATATAGTTTAAATGAAGCGGAAATTAAAGTCTTTATTATAGAAGACATCGATTTTGTGAAAGTATCTGTAAAGGATACAGGAATGGGAATACAGCGAGAGGATTTGTCTCGAATCTTTGAACGATTTTATCGTGTTGATAAAGCAAGAAGTA
>JAGZLR010000111.1 GCA_018364635.1 Clostridiales bacterium
ATAACAAGCTTTTCTGCAATTTCCAATACCTTTGTTTCCATCTTTGTTTCCCCTTTTCTTGCTTAATATAAAAAATCTTGCGGCAGCTTTCCTCTTATCTTCATCTCATCTATAATGTAGTGTGCTGCTTTAATACCAAATTCCTTAGTATCCAAATTATGTGGAATTACAATTACTTCAATATTATCATTTACATTGTCAATAATCGTTTTGATTAAAACATTATCACTCTCTGGTGAATACAATTCTTGTCCCACTAATGTATTATGACGCATTCCCTTCGTTGGAATCAAAAGTTTTACTGGATATGTGACCTTGCTCAATCTCTCCGCTAAAATTTTTCCCAACGCCTCAGCTTCTTCAGGTAAAATTTTGATATATGCTGTATTGGCATTGTGTAGCATATATTTTCTTTCATCCATTCTATCTGGAAGTTCATTTGTACCAAAATCAACAAAGTCTAAACCTCCAAGGCTGATTACCAACGGGATTTTTTGATCTACCGATTTCACAAGCCGAATACATGCTTTAGGTCCATATGAAAATCCGCCACCAAAATACTCACTTGTCAACTCATGTAATGTCAAATCTAAAATCCCGTCTATCAGACCGTTCGATGCCATTTCTTCCATAGTCGCTCCACCAACTCCTGTTGCATGGAACCCAATCACTTCTATTCCCAGTCGTTCTAATTCTTCTACCGCAGCAACTGCTCCATTGTTCGTTACCCCCATAAGCGTAACTGCTACAACTGGTCTATCTCCCTTTTCTAAGACTTTCCCTGCATACTTTACCATTCCCACGCAACATGCACACGCATTTGAAATTACTTGTCGTGTAACAATATTAAGTCCTGTAAAATCACAAATTGCAGGCATAACCGTGATATCTTTATCCCCTACGACTAAATCAAACTTTCTAGTCCCACTTGCAACAGTTGTTGCTATCACCTTAGGAAATCCAATTGGTAACTTTTGCATAGCATTTGCTGCCATAACGGTATTTTGTAAACCTCCTACCGAAATAACTCCGTCAATTTTTCTTTCCTGATACAGTTTTTCAACATATGCTGCAACTGCATCCTTCATAAAATCAATCTTTTCTCCTTTTGTTTTTTCTTCCATTTCTTTCCAACTAGTTCCATATGCCTCCGCTATCTCCTCCCTTGAAATATCATAATTATAAGAAGGCTGTGGTCCCGTAGCTGTATTAATCACAATAGTATTCAAATCTTCATTTTTTATAAAGTCACTGATAAATTTTGCCTCTTTAAATTTTGTATCACAACTTTCGATAATTGCTATTGTTTTCATCTTTATCACCATTTCTCCTCTATATAGATATTGTGAAGATTTCTAAAATAGAAAATCTTCACAATACAACTCACTAGCTCTGACTAAAATATTTTGTTTCTGCCTTCTTCGCAGCTTTTTTTGCATCTTTATCAATAATTGCAGTTTTATATTGATCAAATACAAAATCACTTTGTTTCAAACCAATTACCGGAAGTTTATTAGCATGAGCGTTTTCATACTTTTCCACTGCGGCAGATAAAATTACATCATGTGCAAGTAACAAATGTTTATGAGGATCCACCCCTGCTTCTTTACATCTGCGAAGAGTATCGCGCAATGTCTGCCATGCTGCCACAATGTCAACATAACGCCCTGGAGGGCAGATATCATAATGAAGTTCATCTTGCATTTCCTTTGGTGCATTAATATTCCCCATTACAAATACTGAGTCACCTACACAGAAATATGGACCTTCTTCCGTTTCAACAACTACTGTCATATGACCTGGACAATGTCCAAACGATTCATATACACTTACTCCTGGAACAATTTCTGTTTCACCTTTTACTGTCTCAAAACGTTCATAAACTCCCGGCTGGTCGTACGGTGCGATAAATTCATTTCCACATGTTACATCACCATCTTTTGCAATAATCGGTCTGCAATATGATTTATAATGTAAAGGAATTGGATTGTGTGCATAATTCCACTCTACCTCGTTGCAAATAAAACGAGCTTTTGTAAATTTTTCAAGATAGAACACATGATCCCAATGAAGATGTGTAAATAAAACAATATCTACGTCCGATGGCTTGTAACCTACCTGAGCTAGACGAGATTCAATATCGTCAATTCCAACTCTCTGTAAAGATGGTCCATGATGATACTTATCTGCATGTTCCGTCCATGACATTCCTGTATCGACAAGCACAAGCTGATCGCCTCCTTCAATCAAAAATGTAAAATCTGGTAATTGATCTGAGTCGTTCGTAATTCCCATTTTTTCTACATATTTTTTACATGAGAAATGATACCAGTACTCCAATGGACGTGTTGGAATATAACCTGAATTAAGTGGTCTGATTGTTAATGACATAATAAATTCCCCGCTTTCTGTGATTAAATAAAATTATAATATTTCTAACAATTATTTTCTGCTTTCGCAAGTTCTCGTTCACGAACTGCTTCCTCTGAATAAACTCCCATTTTTTTCTTTCTCATACGCTTATCTAAAAATGCTGTTATCATAGGCGCCGTAAAAGCAGTTATAATTGCTGCTACCGCACATTGAGCTGTTGCAGTACTTGCATATGGTTGCCAAGCTGGATCCATCTCCGCAACTGATGCTGGTACACTTGTTGCATTTGCCGCCGTTGTTCCAATTGCTGCTCCCATAGCATTTCGTCTGTTTTTTGGGAGACACAATTGAAAAAGAAAGTAAAATACAAATGCTGACATTGCAGATAGTATTGCAAGCAAAATTCCTGCAAATCCACCTTCTGCCAAACTGGCAAGACTCATTCCTGCTCCAATTGGAATCATCATGAAAAATGTAATGATTGGAAGTGATTTCTCTGCCAATTCCCGGAATGTCTCATCTAGATTTCCCCACACAATGCCTATAATTAATGGAATCAATGTTGCAATAAATGCTTCAACTGGAATTGATGCCATACCTGCTGTTCCCATTGCAATCATCGTAAAAAAAGGTCCGTCATTTAATGACAAAATGGAAATAGCTCCCGCATCACTCTCATCACCATATTGTTGTGCAAGTCCCAAATACAATCCGCCTGCTGAATTTGTGATTGCCGCTATAATTGCCATTGGTGTAACGCCCAACACCCCCGCGTTTCCACATAGTTTTGCAACAATCAATCCTAACGAAACACCTAATATAAATTTCATAAGTGTTAATACAAATCCTTTGTAAAGCGGAAGTCCGATTTTCTTTACATTGATTGATGCTCCGTTCAGCATGAGAAACATCCCCAGTAAGCAATTTGTCCCAGTTTTAAACATACCTGTTGTAAATCCGCCAATTTCTAATACACTTGGTATGAATGTATTGGCAAGGACACCTATAAGCATAGGTACAATAATCAAACCACCGGGAATCTTTTGCATTAATCTGAAAAAACTTTTCTTTTCCTTCATTCTTTCTCCTCCTTTTCGGATATTGGATATTGGATACGATTTATTTTTTTTTATAATACTTCAAGAACTATATTTTGTCAATTCGATAATTTTCATAGTTTTTTTCACTAATTTTTATGCATTTTTCCACTACTCTTCATGTCATATGCCACAAATGCATCCACTTTAGGTTGTGAAGAACATCCAGGGACAAAGTTATGCGTTAAAAAAACATCTACCATCTCTTCTCTTACTTTACTCCCTGTTGTAAATGCTCCCATGCAAATAATATTCGCATCGTTGCTCAAACAGGCTCTCTTTGCCGAATAAACATCTGATACTAGGGCTGCATATGCTCCTTGTACTTTATTAGCAGCTATAGACACCCCTATTCCCGTGCCACAAATTAAAATTCCTTTATCATACTCTCCTTTTGCAACACTTTCTGCAACCTGTATGGCAGCATTCGCATAAATAGGATCTGGACTTCCAAAATCAACAACCTCTCCATAACCTCCTTTTTCAATATATAATCTCTCGGAATCTTTAGCTCAGTAAAATCAAGGCTTGCAGATTCCTTTTTTATTAAAATCCCCCACTTTTTTGCCCAAAAAGTCTTGACAAATC
>JAGZLR010000112.1 GCA_018364635.1 Clostridiales bacterium
ATTCACGGTATCTATGAACCAGAACGGCGGTATCCACAAAGGCGGATTTGCGGTACTGTGTCACCGGAATGGCGGTTCAGAATCGCCCGGAATACTCAACCAATCATGGATTACAATTCCGCTCTGGTTTGCGACAAATGCAATCAGATGGTGTTAGCTTGCAGAATGCTGAAGCTCCAGATGAAAAAGAGAGACATCTACAAAACAATCGACAGAGCTGAATACAAAAAAATTAAGTTCTATGCTGCAAAACACGGCGAGGTAAGACCAATCGTGAAATTCCTTGACGGATACTTCAAAGGAACCGACATCGACAAAATCACAGATCCGATTGATTACGGCGATCTGGTCGACGAGGAAGAACTTTCCGAGGACGATGAATTGTTCGCCTTTTAATTGACAACTACATAAAATTTCGAATAAATCCTTTTCTCTAAGGGCTCTGGCAGAAATGTCGGAGTCCTTTCTCTTTTCAAAATCATACATACAGTATATGTATAAAAAGCAAAAATCACCTACATTGCGTAGATGATTCATAAAGTATAGAAAAGCTGTAATTAAGCACAGCTGCAGCAGATTTTAAAGTCCATACATACGCCATATGTATAAATTTCAGAAAATTGGAATAGCGATAATCAATGAAAAAATTCAATCCAGACAGATCTGCAGTAAAAACAAAAAAGTATACATACAATATATGTATAAACGAAAAAAAGCATAGTATCCCTTAAAATTTTAAATTTGCGCCATGTAGTAATTTCCATGTATATAGCTATTACTTTTATGTGATTTTTCTTGTTTTTTCTTATTTTGTTACCTTTTTTACATCTTATCTTGTGTGATTGTCTTAGCGCTGCGTGTTTCAATTCTTTCCAGCCCGTTGTTTCTAACCTTTGCCTGTAGCCACTAGCTCATCCATAATGTGATTAAGTGGATATCAAGTTATTCGCTTAGGATCTAGGACATGTACCATAAAGTCTGTATATGATATATAGGGAATCGCAAAAAAACTTATCCCCCCCCTGCGACTTGGAAAAACAAAAAGTCTGGAAAGGTTTTAAGTTTTTCGTGTCGCAACATTTTGTGTTCGGCATTACCCGTGGAGCCAAGGTCCAGTATAAAACGCTCTCGATTATCAATCGCCACAAAATGCCCTCGCCATTTCAGGTCCTGGGACAGTCAGCATCGTGTCATCTTTGAATAAAAAGATAGCACCCATCTAACGGCAATCTATTCGAGCCATGGGGACGATTGACTTCCATTCCGCTAAGGTTTGTACCACTCGAAGAGCTTAAGATGAGTACCAGTCATCTGTAAAAGGTTGCTTACCTCCAATTATTTTTACTCGCATAGCCTAATTGGTAGCGTTTCAAAGATGCTTGTTACGGTATTCAATTGTAAAAATATTTCGAATTCGATCAATAAAATTGATCAAATATATTGACTTCAGTTAATTTTGATCATAAAATATATATGTACAAATCGCATAATGGTCCAGTTAATCTTGTGTTGATTTGTAAGAAAAAGATTACATGATATGCAACCACCTGACAATGGTTGCATATTTTTTTTGCTCTTAAAACAAAAAAACAGATTGCAATCATTTCGCAATCTGTAAATATCATACCTATAATAAATTATATTTTAATAGTATAAATGATTTGGGAATGAGAAAAAGATTACGAAAAAATTCTCTATATACAAAACCAACTTGATTCCTGACACATCAAGATGATTCTAATTGTTCAGTTTTCAGTCCTTTTCTCTTCTCAACTATAATTTTATAACTAAAAATTTTCAAAATCAATAGTTCCGAACAGTAAATAAAAAAATTTTTTCTTAATTTGAAAAAAGTACAAATTATAGATGGTTGATCACAAAAATGCGGCAGAATTGATTTTATTTATTATAAATGAGTAATTGATCGCTTGGAACATTTAAAATCATTTCTCCCGAATTATACATAAAGTATATACATTATATATGTGAAGCGTGATGTATTTTATACATACATTATACATATAAAAAAATGAGCAATTTTCAAAAAGGATATTTTTAAGGGCAATTTTGTGTTATGATAAGAACCAGAGAGAATGAAAGGAGGATCATGGGTAAAATAATTAAATTACCAGAAGAAAATCTAAGAGGATTACATTTCTTTACAAATGGAATGAACTTTCCAGTAGTTGCAGGTTCTTATTCCGATTGGGAAAAGCAGCAGCTCTCATATTTGGAATCAAATCTAAGTTCTGTGGGCTTCAATACAGAGTCCGTCTGCCAGTGGTGCATCAGTCACAATATTCGATATCAGATCCTATATCCGTTACGGAAAATCAGTATCTTGAAAAATCCATACAAATATTACAAATTCATACAGTTAAAGAAAAAATTGAATTATTCTCTCTAAAAGAAAGGCGCTACTGGAAAATGAGCCAGTAGCGATTTTTACTTATCCTCTTCTGTTGGCGGTACAAATTCTAAAAGATCCTCTATACGACAATCTAAAGTAGAACAAATTCTTGCCAGTACAGCGGTATCTAATCTGGTAATCTCACCATTGCAGTATTGATTGATCTGTGTCCGTTGCATTTCTGCCTTATGGGAAAGCTTATTTTTAGAAATGCCTCTTTCCTTGATAAGCTCATCTAATTTGATTTTTATATATCCGTAGTTCTCTTCTTTCATAAACACACCTCATGACTTTGTCGAAATGGAGAAGAATATGTCAATTATTTCTGTTTGACATGTATAGTGTATGGTAGTTAGAATTAGAATATAAGTTCTAAGAAATCTTGTCAGACTTCTTACACATATGAAAGGAGATATATCATGGAAGAACTAATTGAAAAAATAATGGATTCACGAATAGGTGATGTGATTGATAAACGTACAGATCCACTACTTCTGGAAGATGAGGAATATCAACAGAATTGCATAGATTTGGATTATTTGGAAACAAGATATATGAAACTTGACTTGCCAATATCCTTAAAAAGAATAATAGATGATTATATTGCTTGTCTCGACACTACAAATTGTAGAGCAAATGATATTTACTACATGGCGGGAATAAGGGATGCTATACTATTTTTTAATAAGGCTGGGTTGATTAAGGAGAGTTTATGAATAAAGACAATATGAGGTATTTTCTTGTAGAAACATTCGAATTTTCTGATGAACAATTAGCGGCAATAGATTGCCAGATACCGATGACACAGAAGATATATGATTCCATTCTGGATCGGTGTATGGAAATTGGCTCTGGAGCAGATCGTATCTTCTATCGTATGCTTTTAGAATATCCAGATTTTCTTTCAGTCTATGCAAATAGAATAGAACAAGAAGTAAATGAACGATATCCAGATATTGATTTTCCACAACAAACGCCAGAGGAACTGCAAGCAGGATGGGAAGATTTATGTAGGCGTATTCGTGAAAGGTACGGAGATGATGCTATATGAGAAGAACAGCCACTGGAATTTCCCCCAGTGGCTACTTGTTTTCCCGTAATGTTTTCTTTGTTACAGCAATAATATCCTTTATGATTTTCAATTCCTGTGGAGAACATCCATTTAAAAGCTCTGAAATATCTTTTTCAAGAGTATTTTGAGCGATAGGAAGGCTATCACAAAGAAGCTGATCAACAGTGATGTCAAGAATATTACAAAACCGAACCAGTAATTGAAGGCTTGGTTGACTTGTTCCACGTTCAGCATGGGAAACGCTTGATACTGCACAATTGGCTAGTTCAGCAAGCTTTTCCTGCGTATAATGCTTTTGCATACGATATTTTTTAATTCGCTGTCCAAGGGCTTTATAGTCTAGTTCTTCTGGCATGATATCCTCCTTCCTATTATTAATTTCCAACTGTTATTTTAGGTCATATTGTGATACGATATAACAGAGTATGCATCATATTGTGATGCAAAATGACGATTTTAATAATTTTTAAGATTTATAAAACCGAAATGAGTTTTCACCCGTCTAGGTATCAGAAAGAGGGGTGATAAGCTATGGATGATGAAGATTTCCGAA
>JAGZLR010000113.1 GCA_018364635.1 Clostridiales bacterium
AGGAACTGATGGAAAAATATAACCAGGCTTCCATCGAGAAAGCTCAGATTAGAGTGATTGGTAACTGGATGAACGGATTCCGTAATGTTACATGCAACGGTGAAAGACGTACACCAGATGATTTCAAAGGTATGAAGATAAGAACAATGGAAAACGATGTTCATCTTGCTATTTGGAAAGCAATTGGTGCAAACCCAACACCTATGGCATATGGTGAAGTTTACACAGCTCTTCAGCAGAAAACAATCGATGCTCAGGAGAATCCAAACGATTCCAACTACTTATCTAAATTCTGTGAAGTTACAGATCATTGCATCCAGACAAAACATGTTTATACACCTTATTTGGCTTTAATGAGCGAATCTTTCTATCAGTCTCTTCCAGACGACCTGAAAACAGTTGTTGAAGAAGCTGCAAAAGAAGCTGGAGATTATGAAATTGGTCTTTGTGCAACAAATGATGAAGACTATAAAGCAAAATTAAACGAAGCTGGTTGTACAGTTGTAGAACTTACACCAGAAGAAAGACAGTTATTTATTGATAAGACAAATGAAGCTGGTATCAGAGATTTAGTAAAAGAAAAATCAGAAAATCCTGAATTGACAGATGAATTCTTCGCTGAAGTTGATGCTGTTACTTCTGGTACAAGCACACCAGCAGCAGACAGTGCAGCAAGCTCAGCAGCTACAAGCGCAGAAAGTTCTGCAGCAGAATAATAGATATGAATCATCCCCTCATATTTGTATAAAATGATTAACTAATCTCAATCGTTTGATTATAGATAACAAAATTACAATACATAATTCTATTGAACCCCTCATTCAATAGTGTATTGTCTAATCTCAACTTGTAGATAATAAAAAATAGGCGCGCGGAGATTTCTTCGCGCGTTTATTTTGTTTAAATTTATCAAATGAGCGCGTATTATTGACATTTTTTTATGGTTATGGTAAAAATATATTGAATCATGAAAGTAGAAGTTTTGAGCAAAAGTCAGGCAAGAGGCACTGGCTATCTTTTATTTTGGAGGAAAAGGAAGGAGAATATTGATGGGTCTTAATTATAAGGATGCAGGCGTAGATGTTGAAGCTGGATATGAATCTGTACGGTTAATGAAGGATCATGTAAAAAGTACATTTCGCCCAGAAGTTTTAACAGATATTGGAGGCTTTGGAGGTCTGTTTTCTCTCGCTAAAATGAATATGGAGGAGCCGGTATTGATTTCCGGGACAGATGGTGTTGGAACAAAGCTTAAAATTGCTTTTCTTATGAACAAGAATGACACTGTCGGTATCGACTGTGTAGCTATGTGTGTTAATGATATTATTTGTAATGGTGCACAGCCTTTATTTTTCTTAGATTATATTGCTTGTGGAAAAAATACACCTGAAAAAATTGCTGGAATTGTCAGTGGAGTCGCTGAGGGCTGTCGTCAGTCAGGTGCGGCTTTGATTGGCGGAGAAACTGCTGAGATGCCTGGATTTTATCCAGAAGATGAATACGATTTGGCAGGTTTTGCAGTTGGTATTATTGATAAGAAAGACATTATTAATGGAGAAAAGATTGAAGAAGGAGATATAATTATTGGTCTTCCATCTTCTGGTATACATTCAAACGGATTTTCTTTAGTAAGAAAAATTTTTCAGCCAACAAAAGAAAACTTAAATGAGTATCATGATAGATTAGGGTGTAAATTGGGTGAGGCGCTTTTGGCCCCTACAAAAATTTATGTCAAAGAAATTTTGGAGCTTATGAAACATGTAGAAATTAAAGGAATTAGTAATATTACCGGCGGTGGTTTTATTGAAAATATTCCTAGATGTATTCCGAAAGGAAAAGGACTATGTGCAACGATTGAAGAGGGCACATGGCCTGTATTACCTGTATTTGATCTTATGCAAGAGTTGGGCGGCGTGGAACGAATGAGTATGTATAATACGTTTAACATGGGTATTGGCATGATTCTCGTTATAGGAAAAGATAAGGTAGACAACTGTATGAAAGCAATTCACGAAATGGGAGAAGAAGCCTTTATAATAGGTAAGATTACAAAAAATGAAAAAGAGGTAGAGATATGCTTAAAATAGGGGCTCTCGTATCTGGTGGTGGAACAAATCTTCAAGCAATTATTGATGCTGTGGAACAGGGTGAGATCCCAGAAGCACAAGTTGTGACAGTTGTTAGTAGTAGCCCTAAAGCGTATGCATTAGAACGTGCAGAAAAACATGGAATTAACAGAAGGGTACTACGTAAAAAAGATTTTGCTACAATAGATGAATATGAACAGGCAATGATTGAGCATTTTCAGTCTTTTTCTGTGGACTTAATTGTTTTAGCTGGATTTCTTGTGGTTTTAGGTGAAAAATTTGTGAATGCCTTTCCAAATAAAATTATGAATATACATCCAGCATTGATTCCTTCTTTTAGCGGGGATGGGTTTTATGGACTTAAGGTGCATGAAGCGGCGTTAAAGAAAGGTGTAAAGATTACTGGTGCAACTGTTCATTTTGTTTCTGCTGAAACGGATGGAGGTCCGATTATATTGCAAAAGGCGGTAGAAGTTTTTGAAAATGATACGCCAGAAACTCTCCAGAAGCGAGTGATGGAGGAAGCAGAATGGAAGATATTTCCAGAAGCGATTCGCCTGTTTGCCCAAGGAAAATTGAAAGTGGAAGGTAATATTGTCAGGAGGCTTGAAGAATGAAAGTTTTGGTAGTAGGCAGCGGTGGTAGAGAACATGCAATTATTTGGAAATTAAAACAGAGCCCAGATGTGACAAAATTATACTGTGCACCAGGGAATGCTGGAATTGGAAAGGATTGCGAGCTTGTAGACATAAAGGCTACTGACATTGATGGCGTTGTAAACTTTGTAAAAAAAGAGAAAATTGATTTTACAGTGGTAGCGATGGATGATCCTTTGGTTGCTGGTATGATAGATGCATTGGAAGCGGAAGGTCTGCGGGCTTTTGGACCACGGAAGAATGCTGCAATTATTGAGGGAAGTAAAGCCTTCTCGAAAGACTTAATGAAGAAATATCATATTCCTACAGCGAAATACGAGACATTTGATAATTACAGCGCTGCAAAGGCTTATGTTGACAGTCAGGAATTGCCGATTGTTATTAAAGCGGATGGATTGGCTTTGGGAAAAGGCGTTTTAATTTGTAATACTTATGCTGAAGCTGATGAGGCGTTAAAATCAATTATGCTGGACAAAAAATTTGGCGCTTCTGGAAATACTGTTGTGATTGAAGAATTCTTAGTTGGACCTGAAGTATCAATACTTGCATTTTGTGATGGAAAAACAATCGTGCCTATGGTAAGTTCTCAAGATCATAAGCGTGCCTTAGATCATGATGAGGGGCTAAATACTGGAGGTATGGGCACTTTCTCTCCTGCAAAATTTTATACAGAAGAGATGGCAGATCGATGTATGAAAGAAATATTCATGCCAACGGTGAATGCAATGATCCAAGAAGGAAGACCATTTCAGGGTGTTTTATACTTTGGTCTCATGTTAACAAAAGACGGGATGAAAGTGATAGAGTACAATTGTCGGTTTGGAGACCCAGAAACACAGGTGATTTTACCGCGTTTAAAGACTGATTTACTGGAAATTATGCAGGCTTGTACAGATGGCACATTAGACAAGTTAAATATTGAATGGGAAGATAATGCAGCAGTTTGTGTTGTTTTGGCAAGTGGAGGCTACCCAGTAAGCTATGAAAAAGGTTTTGAAATTACTGGTTTGGAAGAAATCGCAAATCGAGAGGATCTAATTGTTTTCCATGCAGGTACAGCAGTGAAGGACGATAAATTTGTAACAAATGGCGGGCGTGTTTTAGGTATCACAGGGATTGGGAACAATATAGAAGAAGCAATCCGTATTGCCTATGAAGGCGTAGACATGGTTAATTTTGAAAAGAAGCATTTCAGGACTGATATTGGCAGAAAGAATTATACAGTATAAGAATAGTGTACCGTCAGATTGCCCTGAATTTTTTAGGCTTTCTGGCGGTTTCTTCTG
>JAGZLR010000026.1 GCA_018364635.1 Clostridiales bacterium
AAATGAGGCGCCGCCTGCGATTATTTCTATTTTTTTGGGAGATCAATTACGGCTAATTTTGGAACAGATTTGTGAAGGGGAAGCTACAACTAGCAAGCAGGGCGGAAAAATGGAGATTGGCGTAAGTACACTTCCAATTATCAATCAGGATGCGACAGACCGCAACAGGACTTCTCCTTTTGCATTTACCGGTAATAAATTTGAATTTCGTATGGTACCAAGTTCCGCTTCTACTTCTGGACCAAATTTTGTTTTAAATACAATTGTAGCTGATGTGCTAGAGGAATTTGCGGATGAGCTTGAAAAGGCTGATAACTTTGGTAAGGCAGTGCATGATTTAATTCAAAAAACAGCGAAAGATCACATGCGTATTATTTTTGATGGCAATGGATATTCGGAAGAATGGGTAGAGGAAGCTCAAAGAAGGGGGCTTCACAATATCCAGTCTATGGTTGATGCTGTTCCTGTTTATACAACCGAAGAAACAATTGCTATGTTTGAAAAACATAAAGTTTTAAATCGATCTGAATTGTTTGCAAGATCTGAGATTAAGTATGAGTCTTATATCAAACAGGTTAATATAGAAGCTAAAACAATGATTGATATGACATCTACAGAAATTAGACCTGCTGTTATTAGATATGCAGGAGATCTTGCAAAGTCAGTTAGCAATTTAAGAGCCGCAGGGGTAGAGGATGATGCAGCTAGTGATTTGTTGAATGAGATTGCAAAGCAAATTCGTATTTTATCTCAGGCTGAAAAGGATTTGGAATGTGCTATAGAAGAGGCAAAGAAGATGGAAGATGGCACAAGAGAGAAAGCTGTCTTTATAAAGGATGTCATGGTGCCGGCAATGAAAAAATTGAGAGAACCGGCAGATGCCTTAGAAAAATTGGTTGATAAAAATTATTGGCCATTCCCAACATATTCTGAGTTACTGTTTCAAATTTAACTTATTAAAAAAGCTGCTGAAATAGTTTTCAGCAGCTTTTGGTTTAGTTTTTTGCAACATGCTGTGCTCGTTCTATAATTTTGCGATAGATAGGTATGATGTGTTTTTCATTGCTATACTTTTCTATCTCGCATAAATTGATCCATCGAACGCCGCTATTTTCATCAGGTTTTTTCTTTAAGGATTCTGATTCAGGGACAATAAAAACATAGGAAGTATTTAGATGTAGGTGGGAAGGAACATAGCTACTTTTCTTCCAGTGATTATTTACCGTCAAAATATCCAAGGAAAATAGCTTTTTAGAGAACGGAAGAAAGTTTTTTACACCTGTTTCCTCCTGTACCTCACGTTTAGCTACTTCCCATAAATCCTGTTGTCCATCAGCATGGCCGCCTGTCCATGCCCAAGTTTGATAAATGTTATGAAGAACCATCAGCATTTTAGTTTTGTCTGGATTTAAGACAAGACCAGAACTTGTAAAATGCATAATTTCATTATCACGTGTTAATATGTTTTTACCAAAAAGAGCGATATCATTTAAAATGAGCTCTTTTTCTTTGCATTCCTCTTTCGATTTAGGGAGAAAAGAGCGGATATCATCAATATAATTCATAAAAATCACCTGTCTATTTAATTAGTTTTTTCTGTGCTTCTTTTAAATATACACGAAATGCTGAAGGAATCGCATAGATATTTTGGAGCTCACCTATTTTAGCCCAGGAAAAAGATTTTGTTTGTCCATCAACTTCAATCTGATACCCTTGCATATGCCATTCTATATGAGTAAAAATATGTTTCGCTTTTGGAAGAGGGGTAATCTTTAAAGGCGTGAGACCTAATAGATCAAGTTCCTCGATTAACTCAGGCTCAGTTAAAAATCCACTAACAGATGGGAATTCCCATAGCCTGGAAAGAAGTCCTGTATCTGGTCTTTTTCTCAATGCAACAGATTGATTGCATATAAGAAGAAAAACTGTTTTTTCTTCTATTCTTCTAGCTTTTTTAGGTGCTTTATATGGATACTCCATTTTTGTGCCATCAAGATTACTCAGACAAACATTGGATAAAGGGCAACAGGAGCATAAAGGTATGCCGTTTGGCAGACAAACAGTAGCGCCTAATTCCATCCATGCCTGATTAAAATCACCAGGAAATTTATAAGGGATTACTTTGGCAAGTTTATTTCTAATATCTTTTTTTACAGCATCTTTCATAATATCTCTATTATCTTTGGTTAGTCTGGTAAAGACTCTCAGCACATTTCCATCTACAGCAGGAAGAGGAAGCCCTAAAGCGATAGAGCCTATGGCACCGGTTGTATAGTCGCCAATTCCAGGCAGTGAATGAAGCAGTTTTTCGTCTGATGGAAATTGCCCTTCAAACTTTTCTAATAATTCCCGAGCAGCTTTCTGCATATTTCTGACTCTACTGTAATACCCCAGTCCTTCCCATGCCTTAAGTAACTCATCTTCACTTGCGTTTGCCAGAGTAGATATATCTGGGAACTGTTGCAGAAAGTGATGATAATATTCCTTTACTGCCTCCACACGTGTTTGTTGCAACATAATTTCTGAAACCCAGACATGATAGGCGGTAGGGCTTTCGCGCCATGGTAAAATTCGTGCATTTTGATGATACCAGTTTAATAGAGGGTCTACAATTCTTTTTAACAGTTCTTCGCTCATTTTTATAACCTCAGAAAAAATAAGGCGCCATTTTGGCGCCTAAGTATAATTTATAGATCTGAAAGTGGCAATGTGATTGCCTCATCATGTTTATGTGTTCGTTCCAATGTAATTTTGTCTGTCTTGGTTGATTGACATCCACCGCCACAGGCACGAAGTTCAGGAGGCAAGAGTTGCTGAACATTAACTAAAGCATCAATCACTTCATCAGGTGGAATATAGCTGCGGATACCGGCTAAAGCCATATCAGCACAAGTAAAAGCAACTGCAACACCGCTTCCATTTCTCTTGATACAAGGTACTTCTGTTGCGCCTCCAACAGGGTCACATACTAGCCCTAGCAAAGCTTTAATCGCTAGAGCGCAAGCGTGGATACAGCCTTCTGCGTCTGCACCAGACAGATATGCCAAAGCTGCAGCAGCCATACTAGAAGACACAGAGATTTCTGCTTGGCATCCGCCTTTAGAACCTGAAAAAGATGCATTATCATAGTACATTACAACACCCATAGTAGCAGCGACAAATAAAGCATCTACCATTTGACGATCAGAGAGACCTTTTTCCTCCTGAGCTGTTACCATACAGGCAGGTAAAATACCACAGGAACCGCAAGTAGGGGCAGCGACAATTTTACCCATACTCATACCATATTCGATCGTAGCAATACCGCGGGCAATAGCCTTACCCATAACAGGGCCCATGTACGTCTTTCCTTCTTGTGCGGCATGGAGCAGACGTTTTCCATTTTTGCCGTCATTATAGCCATACAAAGGGATAACTTCTGAGTTCAAACCTCTATCACAACTATATTTCATTGCCTTGTACTCTTCCAACATTTCTGCGATAATGTCATCTTTTAATCTGCCAGAACGAATAACTTCATATTCTATAGCAAGTTCAGCAATAGATTTTCCTGTATCCTTTGTCATTTGAATTAAATCTTTATATGTAGTGAAAAGAGGTTTATGTGGAACAAAACCTAATTTAACGACGGCATTGATTTTTTTGGCGAGAGTAACACCGGAAAGACAATTTATCTGTTCTATTTCATCAGAAACATCTTTTCCTCCAATTGAGCCATAGATTAAATATTTCCCATCCTTTTGCTCTGTATGGAAAGACAGGCCAGCAAAAATTTCTTCTACAGACTTTGAAATATTTTGGTCTGCCCAAATGAACACATAATTATCAACACTTGACATTGTTACAGGAAATCCGTCTACTTCATTGATCTCAATGCTGCCACCGCCTACAGAGATACCAGTGATAACACGTTTTTTACCACTTTCCAAACCAAGTGTCATTCGGACAGTCAGTGTATGACGAGTTTTAGAAGGCTCAAAAACAGATGTTGTGATAGTGATTCCTTTGCTTTTTGCAATTTCCAGAGCATTTTTTAACTCTTCATCGCTTACATTATAGCCCATGATACCACCGATGAGTGCAAAATGGCTTCTATCTCCAGCGTAGGTACGCTGAAACTGCGGTGTAAACTTTAGATCGATACTTTTTACGGGCTCATCACAGAATTCGTGACTAGACAGACCTAATCGTGCCATGCCAGCAGTTGCAGAACTGGACGGGCCAAGCATCGTTGGACCTACTACCTCAAACATACTGATATCCATAAATATTACCCCCCTTGAGATAAATGGAAAATGATAAAAATAACCTGTAATATAGTACAAACAGGTAAAAAAAAAGCTACTGGCCGGATTCGAACCGGCGACCCACGCATTACGAATGCGTTGCTCTACCAGCTGAGCCACAGTAGCTGATTACTTAATTTATTATACGGATGAAAAAAGTGTTTGTCAATTACTATAAGAAGAATTCTGTTATAGATAAAAAAGATATCTAGTTCAAAAAAAATAAACATTTATTAAAATAAATATAAATAATTCGATGATTTTGTTAGGAAAACATGATAATGATTATGCATAATATACAAGAAATAAAAAAAGTTTTGGAAAAAGAAGGAGATTTATAACAAAGGTCGAATTGAATATACTAGAAGATAACGAATGGAAAAGAATAAGTTATCAACTGAAAATTAAATTTCCAGGAGGTATGTCGTATGAAAAGTTATACACCAGATCAAGTCAGAAATGTCGTCATTTTAGGTCATAGTGGCTGTGGAAAGACTACGATGATGGAAGCTTGTTTGTTTAGAGCAGATTTATTAAAGCGTCTTGGTAAAGTAGAAGAGGGCAATACTGTTAGCGACTATGATTCTGAGGAGATAAAACGAAAAGTGTCCATCAATACTTCTGTTATACCAATTGAATGGATGGATAGCAAAATCAATTTTTTAGATACCCCTGGATATTTTGATTTTATAGGAGAGGTTAAAAATGCGGCTTCTGTAGCTGATGCAGCTATTATTATGGTTTCTGCAAAAAGCGGTCTAGAAGTGGGGACAGAAAAAGCATGGGAAATTTGTGAAGAATTTCACCTTCCACGTATGATCTTTATCAATGAAATGGATGATGATAAAGCAAATTTTGAACG
The DNA here is from genome assembly GCA_018364635.1 of Clostridiales bacterium. Classification (GTDB taxonomy): domain Bacteria; phylum Bacillota; class Clostridia; order Lachnospirales; family Anaerotignaceae; genus JAGZLR01. The sequence goes on from JAGZLR010000026.1 coordinate 5,149, forward strand.
TACCCTAAGTGATATGCAGGAGAAGTTTGGAAAATGTGTAGCACCGTTACAGATTCCATTTTTTGATGCTGGCGGCAAGGTTGATGGAATGATTAATTTGATTAAAAGAGATGCTAGAATTAAAATAGACGGAAAACTTTCAAAATGTGAAATGCCCGAAGAAATGGTAGATATGGTAGAACGTCTGAGGACGATGATCGTTGAAGTAGCGGCTTCTAGCGATGATGAGATGATGGAAAAATATTTTAATAATGAAGAGCTTACATATGATGAAATTTATTCGGGGATTAAAACGGGTATTGTAGATGGATCGATTGCGCCAGTAATCTGTGGAGCAGCACCTATGGGATATGGTGTAAAACTTATGATGAATTCAATTGTAAAGTTTTTTCCTCCATCCAGCGAATGTAAGCCATCAATAGAGTGTATTGATGTAAAAACAAACGATGTTACAGAACGAAAAAATGATCCATCAGACCATTTCTCTGCATATGTGTTTAAGACAATTTCAGATCCTTATGTTGGACGTCTAAACCTATTTCGGATTTATTCAGGCACACTGAAAAAAGACAAAACAATTTTTAATCCACAAAAAGATACTTATGAAAAGGTTTCACATATTTATGTACTAAGAGGAAAAGAGCAGATTGAAGTTGATGAGTTGAAGGCAGGGGATATTGGCGCATTATCAAAACTTGAGAATACCTCTACACAGGATACCCTTTGCTCTAAAGAGGCTCCTGTGATTATACCGAAAATAGATTTGCCAGCTTCTGTGTATTCTATGGCAATTGTTTCAAATAAAAAAGGCGAGGAGGATAAAGTGGCATCTGCTTTGGCAAAGATTAAGGAAGAGGACCCAACCGTAAAAGTTAACGTCAATACAGAAACAAAACAAACTGTAATTAGCGGTGTAGGCGATCAACAGATGGATGTCATTGTTAGCAAACTGAAAAATAAATATAAATTAGATATCTCTTTGGTGGAACCAATTATTCCTTTTAGAGAGACAATTCGTGGAAAGGTAAAAGTACAGGGGAAATATAAAAAACAGTCAGGAGGCCATGGCCAATACGGTGATGTATGGATGGAGTTTGAGCCATCTGGAGATCTTAATACACCATACATCTTTGAAGAAAAAATTTTTGGCGGTTCTGTACCGAAACAATATTTTCCGGCAGTGGAAAAAGGCATCCAAGAAAGTATCAATACCGGTGTTTTAGCAGGTTATCCGGTTGTGGGATTAAAGGCTATTTTGGTAGATGGGAGCTATCATCCGGTAGATTCTTCAGAAATGGCATTTAAAATGGCGACTTCATTGGCGTTTAAGGATGGCCTTACTCAGGCAAAACCTGTAATATTAGAGCCAATTGCTCATGTGGAAGTCTTTGTTCCAGAACGGTTTATGGGAGATGTTATGGGGGATATCAATAAAAGAAGAGGCCGTATTCTAAGTATGGATTCTGAGGGTAATAAGAAAAAAGTGGTTGCTGAGGTTCCAATGGCTGAGATGAATGATTATGCTACAGGTCTTAGGTCTATGACACAAGGTAGAGGAAGTTTTACTAGTGAGTTTGAACGTTATGAAGAGGCTCCAATGGAAGCTCAGAAAAAAATTATAGAAGCAAGAATGAAAAAATAAGATAATCAATATAAAAAGAGACGGTATTCCTACGGAGATACCGTCTCTTTTTTAGAATTTATGAAGAAGAATAAATAAAATATTTTAATAAAGTACTAAAGAAAAAACTATTATTTTTTGTAATAAGTGCTGAGAATGACTAAATTTGAGTGAAAGAATTGGTGTGTTTCACCTTTTTAAGATGTGGAAGTTGAGGAAAACACAATAATACAACAGTTTTTTAGTTTTTTGATGTTAAATATTTTAATTGACTAATTAAGGGGAAAGTGTAAAATTAAGTGCTGATTTACTTTTAAGAAAGGATTTAAGAATATGAGTGCTACAAACAAGATAGATAAAAAAAATATGTCACTTTTTCATATGACATGGCCTTTGTTTATAGAACTGTTTTTGCAGATGTTAGCAGGAACAGCGGATCAAGTAATGTTAAGCAGTTTTAATCAGACTGCTGTCAGTGCTGTAGGAAATGCTAATCAAGTTATCAATTTGCTGTTGTTGTTTTTTACAATGGTAAATTTAGCGACTACAATCCTTGTATCTATTTATTTGGGCGCTGGAGACAAAGAAAACGTTTCGAAAATTTATACGTTGGCAGTTGTATTAAATATAGTTGTAAGTGTTATCATATCCTTCGTAGTTATTTTAGGGCAAAATTTGATTTTTTCTTTAATGCAGATTCCAGAAGAATTATTGCCCGAGTGTCGGTCTTATCTTACAATTATTTGTATTTTTCTCCCGTTTCAAGCGATATTTCTGACGTTTTCTGCAATATTTAAAGCGAATACATTTATGAAAAAAGCTATGATCGCTGCAATTGTAGTCAATGCATTAAATATTTTTGGAAATTATCTGTTAATCAATGGAGTTGGATTTTTTCCTAGGCTTGGTATTGCAGGTGCGGCAATCTCTACATCCTTTAGCCGAATGATTGGAACGATATTGGTTATTTTTATGTTTTTAAAAAGCGGATTTGACGCTAAAATTTCTTTAAACTGCTTAAAACCGTTTCCGTGGGAATTATTGAAAAAATTTATTACGATTGGCGTGCCGTCGGGAGGAGAAACTATTTCCTATAATGCTTCTCAGATTGTGATACAGTCTTTTATCAATACGATGGGGAATGACATGATCCGGTTAAAAGTTTACGCTACAACATTGGCTTGGGTTGCCTATGTATTTGCTCTTGCAACTAGTCAGGCATCTCAGATTATTTGTGGTTACATGATAGGTAGAGGTGAAGTGATAGAAGCTAGAAAACGTACGAACCGAACATTTTTCTGCTCGGTTCCCATCAGTATTTTTATCACACTATTGATATTAACTTTCTGCCGACCGATCTATACACTTTTAAACTGTAATGAGTTGATTATACATACCGCTAGATATATATTGTTGATAGAAATATTTTTGGAAATAGGACGTGCAGGGAATATGATATTTATTCGTGGACTTCAGGCGGCAGGAGACGTAGTCTATCCTGTTGTTGTCGGCATTGTTTTCCAGTGGTTTGTATCTGTAGTATTTGGTTATTTGTTCGGTATTGTATTTCAGTGGGGAATTATTGGTATTTGGATGGCAATGGCTTGTGATGAAATCTTCCGTGCAGTAATTTTTTCCACGAGATGGAATAGTCTGAAATGGAAAAGGTATTGCAATTTAAAGTAGAATGTACTATGATGGTCATAAGACGGAGGTCTAAAAAATTAAATATGTGTTGAGCAGAGTAGAATTTTGCGCGTTAAGTGCTGGCTGAACGGGGAGTTGTCAGTCAGACGAAAAGTTTTTATACTTGCGGTGCAATCTTCGCATCCCGCTGTTGCATAAATGGTGTCTTCCTTTATGTAGCAACAGGTTTTAGCCTGTATCACACATAACAAAGGAGGATATTTTTTATGGTAAAACAGTTAGTAGAGACAACAAATAATATTTTGTCTCCCGTGTATTGGAAAGAGGCTAGAAACAATTTAACCAATACTCGTTTGCTCGCTTTGTCTGCAATTTTTTTGGCTATGCAATGTATCATGGAGGGTTTCTTTATTCCAGTCGGAGACAATTTGAGGATTTATTTTAGTTTCCTTTTGGTTTCCCTGATGGCAATGATCTGCGGTCCTGTGATAGCACTTTGTTATGGTTTTGTACAAGATTTGATTGGATATATGTTGGTACCGTCTGGAGGTTTCTTTTTTGGATATATTTTATCATCTATGGCTGGAGCTTTCATATTTGCTTTGTTTTTTTATCGCCAAAGACTTTCGGTTGTAAGAATTTTTTTGGCGAAGCTTTTGATTAATGTTTTTGTAAATATTTTTATGGGATCCCTTTGGAGTGCAATGCTGTTTGGCAAAGGATATTACTATTATTTAGTAAAAAGTATGATTAAAAATCTAATGCTTCTACCAGTAGAAGTGTTACTTTTAATTGCTGTTTTTCAACTGATTTTGCCTATTGCTTCTCAGATCCCATTTTTAAAACTAAAACCGATAAAACGGATACCGCTTCGGTGAGATGAGAAAGGATATTATATGATTGATGAGAAAATGATTCAGAGAATTAATGAATTAGCGAAAAAAGCAAAGATAGATGGCTTGACAGAAGAGGAAAAACAAGAGCAGGAAAAGTTAAGAAAGGAATATCTTCGCCAGTTTCGGTTAGGATTTCAGGGTGTATTAGAGAATACTTATATTCAGAGGCCAGATGGGACGAAGATAAAAATTCAAAAGAAAGATAAACGTTAACAAAAAAGGCGAGGTATATATACCACGCCTTTTTATTATATATTTTTTTCTAGTTCACGACAGATACAATGGAAAGTCTTTTCGCTTATAACATGTTCCATACGACATGCGTCGTTTGTAGCAGTTTCTTCATCAACACCTAGATGTATTAAATAAGCTTTTAATGTGCAATGTCTATTATAAATTCGTTCGGCAATTTCGCGTCCAGAGTCAGTCAGTAGCAATTGATTGATATTCCCAATTGTGACGAACCCAGCTTCTTTCAATACAGAAACAGCACGGCTAACGCTAGGTTTAGAAAATCCCAATTCGTTAGCAACATCAACAGAGCGGGCGATCCCATTTCTTTTTTCTAATATAAGTATTGTTTCCAGATAGTTTTCACCGGATTCCTGAAGTTTCATATATAAGGGCTCCTTTTTTATTAATTTATGTAAAATTATTGTAACATAGCTGAATTGATTTTTCAACTATTGTGAAAATGGACAGTTATCTAAGCAATCTACAATCTTTTTTTGTAATAGGGCGCGAAATCGATCATTATCAGCCTCTGTCCGTGGGTGAAATTTACTGCCACGAAATTTTTTTTGGTGCCGTTGTTTTGTTGACAGATATCGATCAAATAACAAACGGTCGATATTAGAGTCGTCAAAGCAAAAACCATTAGGATGAATTGGAAAAATTCCTTTTCCAAGAAGCATGGAAGCAAGACCGTAATCTTGAGTAACTGCAATATCACCTTTAGATCCAGCATTAACCAGAGCGAAATCTGCAGAATCTTTTGCTTTATCTACAATATGAACAACTGCATCTTCCATCTCTAGCTGATGGCAAGTATCAGTAAACATCCAGACAGGAAGTGAAAACTTTTTACCTGTTTCAATAATAATTTCTTTCACTGGACAGGCATCTGCATCGACTAACAGTTTCATCTATATCACCTCTTTATTGAGTATAACATATATAAATAGAAAACAAAATAGACTTACTTAATCAGTTGATATCTTCAATTGATATTCTAAAATTAATAGAAAGTTGAATTTAATGTTTTGTAATAGTATGGACTTTTGTAGAACTAACAGAATGATTAAAAGGTAACAGGAATTTGGTTTGAAAAAACTGGAAAAAGCTGATATAATAAAAAACAATTGTGACAGGCATCAAGAAAGACAGGAGGGATTGTATGCCAATTAAAGTACCAGATAATCTTCCTGCGATAGAAAGATTAACCAATGAACGAATATTTGCTATGGGGGAGAGTAGGGCCTATCATCAGGACATTCGTCCATTGAAAATAGCGATTTTAAATTTAATGCCATTGAAAGAAACAACAGAAGTTCAGCTTTTAAGATTACTAGGAAACACACCTCTGCAAATTGAGGTTACACTTCTTCATCCGGCAACATATAAATCAAAAAATACTGCTTCTCAGCATTTATCAAGTTTTTACCATACCTTTGATGAAATCTCTGACCAAAATTTTGATGGTATGATTATTACAGGAGCACCAATCGAACTGTTGGATTTTGAAGAAGTGGCATATTGGAAAGAATTGACTGAAATTATGGAATGGACAAAAAGTCATGTGACAAGTACATACCATATCTGTTGGGGTGCGCAAGCAGGTTTATACTATCATTATGGAGTACCGAAGCATGAGCTGAAAGAAAAAATGTTTGGCGTTTTTCCTCACTATACTAATATATTTAAGGCAAAGGATAGGGTAAATTTACTAAGAGGATTTGATGACGAATTCTTTGTCCCTCATTCCAGGCATACCGAGGTGAGGCGTCAGGATATTGTTCGTGTGCCAGAACTTGAGATATTGGCAGAATCGGATGAGTCAGGAATCTATATTGTTTCTGCTAAAAAAGGTCGGCAAATTTTTGTCATGGGCCATTCAGAGTATGATCCTTTGACATTGAAAGAAGAATATGATCGAGATGTCTTAAAAGGTGAGAAAATCTGTGTGCCAAAACATTATTTTAGGGATGATGATCCCAAAAAGGAACCGATTGTGCGATGGAGAAGCCATGCAAATTTGATTTATTCTAATTGGCTTAACTATTATGTATATCAGGAGACTCCTTTTGAGATTACTGAGATTAAAGAAATCCATAAAAATAACAAAGAAGGAATATTTTCTTAGCTGCCACATAGAATGGATGGAGAAGAATTCATTTTGATGATACTTTTCCAGTAAAAATAGATGAAGTTTTATAAAATTAAAAAAGGAATTGACATTTAGGTAATAGATGTTAAAATGGTGGTAAGTACTTAAATATAACAGTTATGTTATCGGTTGATAAACTGGGAAGAGACCGTTTGACGGCGCCGAAGGGGAAGTTTTCGCAGCAAACTCTCAGGCAAAAGGACCCTGTTTGGACGATACTCTGGAAAGCGATGTGCACCGACGAAGTGTGGGTATTATACCCCTAATCTTTCAGGTAAAAAGACAGAGGCGGAAAGAAGAATCATCATAAAAAGGTGGTTTTTCTTTCTGCCTTTTTTGCATAAAAAATTTATCAAAAAAAGCAGTTTTTCAAAGAATCGATAATCATTTTAGTAATCAATAAAAAAATAGGGGGGAATAAAATGGAACAAAAAACACCGTTATATGAAATGCACCTAAAATATCAAGGGAAGATTGTCCCCTTTGCTGGTTATTTATTGCCGGTACAGTACAAAACAGGTGTTATTGCAGAACACATGGCAGTCCGTAATACTGCCGGTTTATTTGATGTTTCCCATATGGGAGAATTTTTGTGTTATGGGAAAGACGCATTAGATAATTTGAATTTTATGCTCACAAATGATTTTACTTCTATGGTGGATGGGCAAGCAAGATACAGTGTGATGTGCAATGAAAGAGGCGGTGTTGTAGATGATTTAATTGTCTATCAATATAAGGAGCAAAGTTATTTCATTGTCGTTAATGCAGCTAATAAAGATAAAGACTTTGCATGGATGCTGGATCATCAGTTTGGTGAAGTGGCGTTTGAAGATATTTCTTCTAAAGTTGGTCAGATCGCATTGCAAGGTCCAAAGTCTAAAGAAATTTTGGCGAGAGTCGTACAAGAGAATATGATTCCTCAAAAATATTATACTTGTAACTTTGAGGGGAAAATAGATGAAGTTAAATGTATGATCTCCAGAACAGGATATACTGGAGAAGACGGTTTTGAGTTGTATATGCAGGCGGAAAAAGCTACAGAAGTCTGGGAGATATTGATGGAAGCTGGAGATAGTTATGGATTGATTCCCTGTGGTTTGGGAGCAAGAGATACACTGCGTCTAGAAGCTTCTATGCCTCTGTATGGACATGAGATGAATGAGACAATTACTCCTTTACAAGCAGGTTTATCTTTTGCAGTAAAAATGAAAAAGAAAAATTTTATTGGAAAAAAGGCATTACTGGAACGGGGAGAACCTGAACAAAAAAGAGTGGGACTTAAAGTAATAGGAAAAGGCATCGTTCGCGAGAATATACTTTTATGGAAAGGTGATGTGCAAGTTGGCATTACAACATCAGGCACTTACTGTCCATATGTTGGTAAACCAATATTTATGGCACTTGTAAATAAAAACGAGGCAGAGCCCCATACGGTTTTGGAAGCGGAGGTAAGAGGAAAAAGAATTCCGTGTGAAGTGGTGCCTGTGCCGTTTTATAAGAGAATTGACAAATAAAAGGTTAAGGGGGTTTTATTATGAGTTGTCCAAAGGAATTGAAGTATACAAAATCACATGAATGGGTGAATATTTTAGATGGCATGAGGGTGCAAATTGGTATCACAGATTTTGCCCAAAGTCAGCTTGGGGATTTAGTTTATATAAGTCTGCCGGAAGTAGGTGATGAACTGACAAAAGAAGAATCTTTTGCTGATGTGGAATCAGTAAAGGCAGCTTCTGATATCTACTCTCCTGTGACTGCAACTGTATCCAAAATAAATGAGGAGCTATCCGATAGCCCTGAGAATATCAATAACAATCCATATGGTTCATGGTTAATAGAAGCCACAAATGTGATAGATATGGAGGAATTGATGAGTGCTGAGGCTTATGAGGAATTCCTAAAAACTGTAGAGGATTAAGGGGGAGAGGGTGATGGGGACTTATATACCTTCAACAAAGGAAGAGCAGAGGCTTCTCCTCGACCAAGTAGGCTGTGGAACTTTTGAAGAGCTATTTTCTGCTGTACCAGATGAGGTGAAGTTAAAAAGACCACTAGATCTGCCAAAGGGTTCTTCTGAGATGGAAGTAAGATTGATGATGGAAAGTATAGCTGGCAAAAATAAGATATACCGCAGTATTTTTCGCGGAGCAGGTGCCTATGATCATTATATACCTTCTATCGTAAAAAGTGTTATCTCTAAGGAAGAATTTATAACAGCATATACGCCTTATCAAGCGGAAATCAGTCAAGGCGTTCTACAGTCAATTTATGAATTCCAATCTATGATTTGTTCTTTAACAGAAATGGACAGTGCTAATGCGTCTGTATATGATGGAGCGACAGCTGCTGCTGAAGCAGTCAGTTTATGTTTGGAAAAGAAAAGAAATAAAGTGTTTATTTCAGAAGGGGTAAATCCACAGGTTATTCGTGTTATTAAGACATATTGTCATGGAAATGGAGGAGAAGTAGTTTGCGTCCCACTAAACGATGGCCAGACAGATTGTGAAAATCTTAAAATGATGTTAGGTGAGGATAGTGCCTGTGTTTATATCCAACAGCCCAACTATTATGGGGTACTAGAAAATTGTGACGAAGTGTGTAAAATAACACACCAGACAAAGGCAAAGCTGATTATGGGAGTAAATCCTATTTCTTTAGGAATCCTTAAAACTCCAGGAGAAATAGGAGCCGATATTGCGGTAGGAGAGGGACAGCCGTTGGGAATACCTTTATCATTTGGCGGCCCTTACTTAGGATTTATGGCATGTAAAAGCAGTTTGACAAGAAAACTTCCAGGAAGAATTGTCGGAGAAACGGTAGATATGGATGGAAATAGGGCATATGTTCTTACATTACAGGCGCGAGAACAGCATATTAAGCGCGAGAAAGCCTCTAGCAACATATGTTCTAATGAGGCCTATTGTGCTTTGGCAGCAGCGGTGTACATGGCGGCAATGGGACCTGGAGGATTGAGAGAGGCTGCAAAACAGTGCATGTCAAAAGCAGTATATTTGGCAGACCATCTGTCAGAGATTGGTTTTCCGATTAAATATCAGAAAGAGTTTTTCCACGAGTTTGTAACAGAATGTCCAATTGAGCCACAGCGGATCATAGATGCTTTAGATCGTAAAGGAATTCTAGGAGGATTGCCATTGGAGTCAGGAGATATCCTCTGGTGTGTGACAGAAAAAATTAGTAAAGAACAGATGGATGAATTGGCTGGAATCTTAAAGGAGGTGCTGAAAGATGCGTCTCATATTTGAAAGAAGCAGAAAAGGAAGAGGACTCTCTATCCTTCCGCCATGTGATGTGCCTGTAAAGAAAGTGTCAATGGAACGCGAAAGTGCCCTAAAGTTACCAGAACTTTCAGAGACAGAAATTAGCCGGCACTATACAGAACTTATGAAACAAACCTTTGGAGTCAATGATGGATTTTACCCGCTGGGATCATGTACAATGAAATATAATCCAAAAATTGATGATGAAATTGCACTGTTGGACGGTTTTACTAAAATTCATCCTCTTCAACCTCCTCAAACAGTCCAAGGTTGCTTGGAAGTTTACGCATTGGCGGAAAAGTATTTTTCAGAAATTACCGGAATGGATCATATGACATTTCAGCCAGCTGCAGGAGCACATGGAGAGTTCACAGGGCTTATGTTAATCAAAGCATATCATGAAGATAGGGGAGACTACTACAGGACAAAGATTATTATTCCAGATTCAGCCCATGGAACGAATCCGGCAAGTGCTGCAATGGCTGGTTTTGATGTCATTAACATTCCGTCAGCGGAAGATGGATGTGTTGATATCAACCGTTTGAGGGAAGTTGTAGATGAACAGACTGCTGGATTAATGCTTACAAATCCTAATACAGTAGGAATTTTTGATAAAAATATTCTTGAGATTACAGAAATTGTTCATCAGGCTGGAGGTCTTAATTATTATGATGGAGCAAACTTAAATGCAATTGTAGGTCAAGTTCGTCCTGGGGATATGGGATTTGATGTAATTCATTTAAATTTGCATAAAACTTTTGCAACGCCTCATGGTGGCGGTGGCCCAGGCAGCGGACCGGTCGGGTGTAAGCAGTTTTTAGGTGAGTATCTTCCTGGAAAATGTGTGATAAAGGACCCAGATGGCTTATATCAATGGATATCAATGGATAAATCTATTGGGGATGTGAGAAGTTTCTGGGGAAACTTTGCAGTTGTAGTAAAAGCTTTGACTTATATTCTTACTTTGGGTAGAGATGGAATTACTGAGGTGTCAAAAAATGCAGTGCTTAACGCCAATTATGTGTTGGCCAAATTGTCTGATATATTGAAAAGCCCATTTGGAAGTAGATGCATGCATGAGTTTGTCATATCAATGGAACACCTAAAAAAAGAAAATGGTGTAGCAGCTTTAGACTTTGCGAAAGGTCTTTTAGACGAAGGAATTCATCCGCCAACGATGTATTTTCCTCTAATTGTTCAGGAAGCACTAATGATTGAACCAACAGAAACAGAATCTGTAGAAATGCTAGATCAGGTGATTGATATTTTTCATAAAGTGTATCAAAAGGCGGTTAATTCGCCTGACGAGTTAAAAAATGCACCTACTGAGACTTCTGTGCGCCGTTTAGATGAAGTGAGTGCAGCGAGAAGGCCGAGGATTAATTACTATTTCAATAAGTGATAGATTATATTTGGAAGAAAGCGTTTGATAGAGTGATAGAATAGAAGAGAGTATGGCAAAGCTGTACTCTCTTTTGTTTAGCATAATTGACATATAGAAAGGAGAATATTTAGTATATTTTGTTAAAAAAGCTTGACTATTTTTTAAATATGTCAGATGTTTTTATATTGAATACATATGTGTGTGTATAATGTACAGTTACAGGGGAAATATTTTAAGTAACCTGATGAATCTAAAGAAAGATCATATAAAACTATTGATTTTATTTAGATTGTTATATAAAATAACAAATAAATATTACAGCTCTTTGTAATTGTTTGGAGAAGGAGAGATTATTTTATGCAGGAAAATATCAGAAAGTTTAAAAAGGTTCTGGTAGCAAATCGTGGAGAAATTGCGATTCGTGTATACAGAGCTTTAAATGAGCTTGGCATACAGACTGTTGGTATCTATTCAAAAGAGGATGTTTATTCTTTGTTCAGAACAAAGACTGATGAATCCTATATGCTGGATACCAATAAGGGGCCAATTGACGCTTATTTGGATATCAATACAATTATTAAAATTGCAAAGACAAAGCAGTGCGATGCAATTCATCCTGGATATGGGTTTCTCTCTGAAAATCCAGAATTCGTGGAGGCTTGTGAAAAAGCAGGTATTGCGTTTATTGGGCCAACAAAAGAAACGATGTGTGCGATGGGTGATAAGATATCCTCAAAACAGATTGCTATTGAATGTGGTGTACCGATTATACCTGGTGTAGATCACGCTATTAAGTCTTTGGATGAAGTGATGAAAGTCTCTGAACGGGTAGGTTATCCTGTGATGCTGAAAGCATCCAATGGCGGCGGCGGCCGAGGAATGAGAATTGTAAACAGCGCAGAAGAAATGCCAAAAGAATTTGAAGAGGCACGTAATGAGGCCAAAAAAGCTTTTGGTGATGATAAGATATTTGTAGAGAAATATCTGCGCAATCCAAAACATGTAGAAGTTCAAATTTTAGGAGACAAATACGGTAATATTGTCCATTTATTTGATCGAGATTGCTCTGTGCAAAGACGTCATCAGAAAGTTGTAGAATATGCACCTGCTTTTACTTTAAAAGATTCCACAAGAGAAAAAATATTTGCTGATGCTATCAAGTTATCAAAAAAAGTAAATTATAAGAATGCTGGTACATTAGAATTTTTGGTGGATGCTGATGAAAATTATTACTTTATTGAAATGAACCCAAGAATTCAGGTAGAGCATACTGTGACAGAAATGATTACAGGGATTGACATTGTCCGTACACAAATTTTAGTGGAAGAAGGATATGCACTTGATTCGAAGGAAATCAACATTCCTTCCCAAGAATCCATTGTATCTAACGGTTACGCAATCCAGATGCGTGTTACAACAGAAGATCCATCTAATCATTTCCTTCCAGATACTGGAAAAATTGCAGTTTATCGTTCTGCTTCTGGTAATGGTATTCGTTTGGACGGTGGTACTGCATATAGTGGTGCTGAAATTACGCCGTTCTATGACAGTCTGCTTGTAAAAATTATTGCCCATGATAGACATTTTGGCACAGCAGTACATAAATCCATTCGTGCTCTAAAAGAAACTCGTATTCGTGGTGTAAAAACAAATATTCCTTTCTTAATTAATGTTTTGGCAAATCCTATTTTTATGGAAGGAGAAGCAACAACAACATTTATCGAAAATACACCAGAGCTTTTTGAAATTTCTTTGGGCATGGACCGTGCTACAAAGATTGCAGAATTTATTGGCAATAAAATTGTCAATGAAGCCAAAGGCGATAAGCCGGTTTTTGATAAAATTACAGCACCAAAAGTGGAAAGCTCTGCTACCCATGGAGCAAGAGACGAATTTTTAGCATTAGGAGCAGAAGGTTTTACACAGAAAATTCTAAAAGAAAAGAAACTATACGTTACAGATACAACATTCCGTGATGCACACCAGTCTCTGTTTGCGACAAGGCTCCGTACAAAAGATATTATGCTTGCGGCATCATTGGAAAATAAAATGTTGGAAAATGCTTTTAGCTGTGAGGCATGGGGAGGCGCAACATTTGATGTTGCTTACAGATTTTTGAAAGAGTCTCCATGGAGCAGGTTAAAGTATATGAGAAAAGCAATGCCTAATACGCTGATTCAAATGCTATTGCGAGCATCTAACGCTGTAGGTTATACGAATTATCCTGATAATGTGGTAAAAGGATTTATTCGTGAGTCTGCTGAAAATGGTATTGATGTTTTCCGTATTTTTGATAGTTTGAACTGGATAGAAAATATGAAAATGCCAGTGGAAGAAGCTTTAAAGACAGGCAAGATTGTTGAGGGAGCAATCTGTTATACAGGAGATTTATTGAATCCGAAGGAGACAAAATATACTGTTGATTATTATGTAAATAAAGCCAAAGCTTTGGAAGAAATGGGATGTCATATATTTACAATTAAAGATATGGCTGGGCTCCTGAAACCATATGCTGCAAAAAAACTTGTAAGTGCGTTGAAAGAGGAGCTTCATATTCCAGTGCATCTTCATACTCACGATTCTACAGGAAATGGTGTTAGTACTGTTCTGATGGCAGCAGAAGCAGGCGTAGATATTGTGGATCTTGCGATTGAGTCTATGAGTACGCTTACAAGCCAACCTTCCATGAATTCTGTCGTAGAGGCGTTAAAAGGAACAGAGCGAGATACAGGGCTTCATATGCAAGAATTGCGGGAGATGAGCAATTATTTCCAAAAGGTAAGAAAAGTTTATTCTGGTTTTGAAAGCGGTATGAAAACACCAAATACAGAAATATATAAGTATGAGATTCCTGGCGGCCAGTATTCCAATCTTCTTGCACAGGTAAAATTTATGGGATCTGCGGACGATTTTGAGGAAATCAAAAAGTTATATAAAGACGTCAACAAAATGTTTGGCAATATCATTAAGGTTACGCCATCTGCTAAAATTGTCGGTGATATGGCAATTTTTATGTATAAAAATGGGTTGACGGCTGAGAATATTATGACGGAAGGAAAAGATTTATCTTATCCTGATTCTGTGATCCAATATTTCTCTGGTATGATTGGTCAGCCAGACGGTGGTTTTCCAAAAGATTTACAGGAATTGATACTGAAAGGCAAAGAGCCGATTACAGTACGCCCAGGTGCTATGTTGCCGCCAGCAGACTTCGATTCCATAAAAGAATATTTGACAACGACTCATACTATGCACAAAATTAATAACAAAAATGTTCTCAGTTATGCATTGTACCCAAAAGTTTATGATGAATATTGTGAGCATTTAGAGTTATACAATGATGTAAGTCTTCTAGACAGCCATGTTTATTTTTATGGTCTAGCGAAAGGCGAAGAAACCGTTTTGCGTCTTGGCGAAGGAAAAGATATTTTGATCAAGTATGTGGATAGCTCAGATCCAGATGAATTTGGCATCCGTTCTTTGACCTTTGAGATCAATGGCGTTGTCCGCGTAATACGTGTTCAAGACAAGAAACTTGCAATTAAGAGCGACCATAGATTAAAAGCTGACAAAACAAATCCAGCACATCTAGGTTCTACACTTCCTGGTACTGTAGGAAAGATTGTAGTAAAACCAGGAGATATAGTGAAGAAGAATCAGTTATTGATGACAGTAGAAGCAATGAAGATGGAAACTAGCGTTCTTTCTAAAGTAGACGGAAAGGTAGATCATATTTATGTCAAAGAAGGCGATAGGGTAAGTCAGGAAGAACTTTTGGTTAGCTTTATCCTTGAGTAAAAGTTTTGATTTTATGATAGACGAAACGAGTATTGTTTGCTATAATATTTGTTTAGAAACATTTATTTATAGTAGGAGATGAAGACAAATGAGCAGTAGTTGTGATAAATCTAATTGCGCTAGCTGTACAGAAAATTGTTCACAAAGAGTAGTAGACATGCACGAACCATGTAATCCAAAAAGTAAAATCAAACATGTGATTAGTATTATCAGCGGTAAGGGTGGCGTTGGTAAGTCTTTGGTTACTAGCAGTTTAGCCGTAGCATTAAATAAAAAAGGCTATAAGGTTGGCGTGCTGGATGCAGATATTACTGGTCCATCGATACCAAAAGTGTTTGGGCTTAAAGAAAAGGCTTATGGTACAGAGGATGGTATGTATCCAATGGAAACCCCAAATGGTATAAAAGTTATGTCTGTTAATTTGTTGCTAGATGACAGTGAAGCACCAGTTATTTGGAGAGGTCCAATTCTAGGTGGTGTAGTAAAGCAGTTCTGGACAGATGTAATTTGGGGAGAGCTGGATTTTTTGCTGATTGATATGCCTCCAGGAACAGGGGATGTACCTTTGACAGTTTTCCAAAGTATTCCTCTGACAGGGGCCGTAATTGTTACTTCTCCTCAAGATTTGGTAGGAATGATTGTGAAAAAGTCTTACTATATGGCAGAAAAGATGAATATTCATATGTTTGGCATTGTAGAAAATATGAGCTATATGAAATGTCCTGATTGTGGTAAAGTACTTTATCCTTTTGGAGAGGGAAAAACAGAAACTATAGCAAAGGAAATGGGATTACAGTTCCTTGGAAAACTTCCAATCAATCCTGAAGTTGCTGCAAAATGTGATGCAGGCGCTTTAGAGGAAGCAGATATCAGCTATATGGATGAGACGGTAGAAAAGTTAATAGGTAAAGTGAATCAATAAATAAGAGAAAGGCGCTCGGTTGAGCGCCTTTTTTATATGAAAGAGTGAGCTGTTTCTCCAGTGCTTAAATTTTTAAGTTATCTGTTTGAACAGCAGCAATTGCTGTCACAGCATTTTTTTGCTTTATTTGCAAAATAGTCAGGGTTTGCTGGCGGTGTAAAGATTTCCATTGGGAAGTCAATATTGTCAAAGAAATCGCAAGGTGTATCTGCGCCGGAAACTGCTGTACATTCCTGAGGCATGCAAATGCCGGCAGAAGGTACCAGGAGGTTTACTAAACGGAATACTTTAATAATAGCAAATAATCCGATAGTAACATCTACAGAAACAGGTGTATTTGAAATACCGCAGCTGCAATCGTTATTGCATCCGCAGTTATTACATCCACATCCAGATCCGCAGCTGGAGCAGCCAGAGTTGCATCCGCATCCACAGCCAGAATTACAGCCACAGCAAGCATATTTTAGTTCGGCAGCTAAAGCAACTGCCTTACCTTCTACAGATACAAAAGGATCTGCGCTAACAACTCCTGAGTTGTCATCTGTACGGATTAGATCACTTGTCATAACAATACCTGTACCGATAGAACCAAACAGAATTGTCTTTAGATTGTAAACACTGTTTGCATTGGTTCTACATATTTCACATCCGTCTGATGTGCGGAAAATTAAAGTATAGTTGAAGATAAATCTTGCTTCAATATCCCAATATCCAGGACGGAATGCATTAGGTTGTTTTTTTATAATGGAGATACGGCAAAGTCGGAAGTTTTCGATTGTTACATTTGTCGCATTTGGTGGTGGAACAATGATATCTCCTTCCTGAATCATATCAGAGCAGTTACATCCAGACGCTCTGGCTGGGCCTAAGATATCTGGTGTCAGACAAATCTGTGTGCGGCATTGGTCATAGATTTTATGTGCAATAATACAATCTTCATTAGTATTGCTGCCACCTACATTACCACAGGTGTTACTACACGTATTACTGCAACTGGTATTAACGCTGTTTACTGATTTGCTGCTGTTGTCACAGCCACAGGAGCTGCTTTCAAATTCAAAAGTTCCCATATATATCCTCCTTTTTTTGTGGAGAACAGCTACTCTGCTATATCATATGTGCTATGACAAATTTGGTGAAAAGATAAATTTCGTGACATGTATGAATCTTAACCATTTCTTGACAATCACGAAGTAACGTTATAAACTGAACAATAAGTAAAGCAAAAATGGAGGAATTTATTTTTATGGCAATAGATGTGGCATTTGTTGTTCTTTTAGTCTTTTCGGGATGGCTGGCGATGAATCGATCAGCGATTGCTTCTATTAATCGCAATAAATTGAAGACTGCTGCGGAGGAAGGCAATAAAACTGCTGTACGTATGTTGCAGCAGTTGGAACAAAGGGAGCGTATTCAGATACCAATAGATTTTTTTCTGTTGTTATCCCTTATAGTATCAGGCATCATAGTACAAAAAATTATTTTTGAACAGATTATACCTTGGTTGACAATAAAGAATTCTAATTTTGTACTCTATCCATGGCTGATAGGATTTGTTTTTATGATTATAGATGGTCTTATTTATTTTATTTTTGGTTACTTGCTTCCTTGTTCCATCGGAGAAGAAGCGCCTGAGAAGATTTATAATAAAAATAAATTTTTGCTCTCTGCAATGCGTTTTATTTTTACACCAGTGTATTGCATCATTACTTTTGTGACAAAGCTATTATTTCGTATGATGGGATTTTCTACAGAAAAGCGATTAAAAGGCGATGTCACGGAGGAAGAAATTTTAGGTTTGGTAGATGCAGGAGAAGATAGTGGTACGATTGATGAATCTGAGAAAGAAATGATCAATAATATATTTGAATTCGATAACATCTCTGTAGGAGATATTGCGACTCATCGTACAGATATTGTTGCGGTGGATATTGAGGATGGAATTGAAGAGATTAAAAAAGTTATTTTAAATGAGAAATATTCAAGAATTCCTGTTTATAGAGAGACAATAGATAATATTATTGGTGTTTTCCATATCAAAGATGTAGTAAAATACTTTATATCAGAGGATAAAGCAAAGACATTTTGTTTGGAATCTATTTTAATGCAACCATATTTTGTGCCATCGTCGAAAAAGACGGACGAGCTGTTTGAAGAACTTCAAAAACGGAAAATTTATATGGCAATTGTTATTGATGAATATGGTGGTACAGCAGGTATTGTAACGATGGAAGATTTGTTAGAAAGGATTGTTGGTAATATTTTTGATGAATATGATACAGAGGAAGAAGAAGAAATTCAAAAAATTAACGCAAATACATATATGATTAGTGGCACAGCAGAGTTCGATGAAGTCAATGAGATTTTTCATTTTATTTTAGAAGAAGACGAGGACTATGATACATTAAGTGGATTTTTAATTGGCCGATTAGGAAGAATCCCTGAAGAAGGAGAACATCCTATAGTCATCACGGATGGCTGGATGTTTCAGGTTGAAAAGATGGAAGAAAAGCGCATAGAAGTTGTCAGGGCAACGAGAAAAAAAGAGGAGAATGAAGAGAATGAATACGAAAATTAAAAAAGGAATTGGTATGATTCTTTCGCTTATTGCTATAATTTCTTCAATCTATACTGCAGTCAGCCATACGAACTTGATTTTGACAATCATATTACTTATTATTGCAGGTGTTTACAATCTATATTTATTAGTGCATCAATGATATAGATATTGATAGAAAGAAATGAAATCTAAGTCCTATATGTTGAATTAATTTAGATTCTGTATTACAATTATATATATTGACTTTGTTGATGGTGGCAAGTATGGTTCCAGTTTCTATACAATGATAGAAAAAAGACTAGTTCAATAAGCTAGTCTTTTCTTTTTGATCTGTCACTTTAAACTGCAAAAGCTAAACAATTAAAATGAGAGGTGTACTATGGAAAGGGAAAGATTGGGGTCAAGATTAGGATTTCTTTTATTAAGTGCGGGGTGTGCTATTGGAATCGGTAATGTATGGAGATTTCCGTATATCACAGGACTTTATGGCGGAGGAGCCTTTGTATTATTTTATTTATTCTTTTTGGTTGTAATGGGAATGCCGATTTTATCTATGGAGTTTGCAGTTGGTCGTGCAAGTGGCAAAAGTGCTGTTAAAGCATATAAAGTACTTGAAAAAGAAGGACAAAAATGGCATTTTCATGGTTATCTTGCCATGGCAGGAAATTATATTTTGATGATGTTTTATACGACAGTTGCGGGATGGATGCTTCATTATTTTTATTTGATGATATCAGGAAAATTTATCGGAAAAAATGCTGATGAGGTTGCAGGAATTTTTAACGGTATGCTGTCCAGAGCTGATATTATGGGATTTTGGATGGTATTGGTAGTTATTTTAGGATTTATTACATGTGCAATTGGGCTGCAAAAAGGCGTTGAGAAAATTACTAAAATTATGATGGTTTCCTTGATGGTAATTATGGTGATTCTCGCTATCAATAGTATTCTCATTCCTGGAAGCCAAGAGGGCCTTGCTTTTTACCTTTTACCTGATTTTAATAGAATGCGCGAGGTAGGAATTGGCCAAACGATTGTGGCAGCTATGAATCAATCATTTTTTACATTAAGTTTGGGAATTGGGGCTATGGCAATTTTTGGTAGCTATATTGGAAAAGATAGGGCCTTATTAGGAGAGTCTTTGCGTATTGGTGTTTTGGACACTTTTGTTGCATTTGTTGCAGGTCTGATTATTTTCCCAGCATGCTTCGCTTATGGAATTAATCCAGACAGCGGACCAAGTCTTATTTTTATTACATTGCCTAATGTTTTTAATTCTATGCCTGGTGGAAACATTTGGGGAGCGTTATTCTTTATTTTTATGGCATTTGCAGCGTTATCTACAGTACTTGCAGTCTTTGAAAATATTATTTCCTTTGGCATGGACCTTTGGGGATGGAGTAGAAAAAAAGCGGCTTTTATTAATATTTTTGTTGTTATGATTTTAAGTCTTCCTTGTGTTTTGGGATTCAATGTATTATCGGATTTTCAACCTTTAGGTGAGGGTACAACGGTACTTGATTTGGAAGATTTTTTGGTAAGTAATATTCTTTTGCCATTGGGATCTTTAGTTTATCTTTTGTTCTGTGTCAGCCGTTATGGATGGGGTTGGAAAAAGTATACAGAAGAAGTCAATACTGGAGTTGGAGCTAAAATACCACAATGGTGTAGATTTTATCTCACCTTTATTTTACCTATTTTAATTATTATCATTTTTCTACAAGGAATATTCAAATTTTAATAAAATAAAAAGGAACTATAGTATGGCTACAGTTCCTTTTTATTTTAGTTTTAGAAGCCTAATTCTTCTCCAACCAAAATAACTTTTATTCTTCCAGCAGGTTTAGATCTTCTAGTGATCAATATTTCATTACAGATACAGTCAGGGGAGAGGCAGTTGCGACACATGCCAACTTTATTACAAGGTGTAGCTATGTCAAATCTTGCGGCATTGATCGGGGAAGCGATAGATCTTGCACGAATCATCGCGGCTTCCTCTGACTGACATACTTTATTCATTCCTGTGACAACCAAAACATTTTTTGGACCAAAGGCAATGGCAGCAATTCGATTGGAATTTCCGTCAACATTGATCATTAAACCATCTGTAGTAATAGCATTGGTGCTGGTAACATAATAATCCATAGAAAAGACCTTACGATAAAGCTCTTGTTGTTCAGCAGGAGGAAGCCCATCTCTGTCGAACGCTTGGTAATTTCCCTCTTTTAAAGCTTGTGTCAGTCCCATATCGCGGATTGTTGCAGAACCGCCCCAGGAAACTGTACTGCCCTCAGGAATTAATTCCAAAGCCTTTTTTATGGCCTCTTCTTTTGTAGCGCAGTAGTATCCCTCCATGCCTCTTTTTTTCATATCTTCCACCATCTGCGCGCCTAATAAAGAATTTCGTTTTTCCATTGGTGTCATAAAAATAGAACCCCCTTTTTGTGAATAGAAGCAAGGTGATAGAAATCGCCTTTGCTAAATATACTTATTTTAATGATATCTGATGCCTTAATAGATCGGAAAGTTCATCTCTTTCACGGATTAATACTGCTTCACCGTTTTCGCGTATCATGACTTCAGCTGGTTTTAGTCTATAATTGTAGTTGGATGCCATACTCATACCATAAGCGCCTGCATCAAGTACTGCTAAGAGATCGCCCTGAAAAATTTCTGGTAATACTCTATCTTTTGCAAGAATATCACCGCTTTCACAGATATTACCAACGATAGTAACGGTTTCATTTTTTTCGCTTTTTTTCTCACTATCACGGTATATTTGAATACCATGATAGGAATCGTACATAATTGGCCGCTGTAATACATTGAAACCTAAATCAGTGCCGATAAACTTTTTGTCATGATTATATTTTACTGCATGAACAGTGCCTAAGAGGACACAGCACTCCGCAGAGATATAACGTCCTGGTTCAATACGAAACGTAATTTGTGAACCATATTCCTCTGCAAATTTATAGAGAGCTGCATCAATATGCTGTCCAAGGTCTTTCAGGTCTAGAGGTTGTTCCCCATCTTCTTTATGATATGGGATACCAAATCCACCACCCATATCGATAAATTTTAAGTTTTCAAAATGCTTAGCAATTTGAAGCAGAGAATCTACACTACGGACAAAGGCTTCTCCCGTCATAAAAAGAGAACCGATATGCTGATTGATTCCAAGTAATGTTAAGTTATATTTTTTTAGAATTTCTTTCACTTGTGGGATATATTCTGGATCTACAGCAAATTTTGTTTTTTTGCCAGCAGTAATTACTTTTTCGTGATGGCCTGCGCCTACCCCTGGATTAAAGCGAATTGCAACTTTACCTCCAGGATTCAGCTGACCGTATTGTTCCAATTGCGCTAAAGAATCTACACTGATAATTACATTAGCGTCAATTGCATATTGCATTTCTTCTCTTGAAACATTATTACAGATATAGAATATTTCCTCAGGCTGGAAGCCAGCAGCAAGTTCTGTATAAATTTCTCCAGGGCTCATAGCATCTACTTCTAATCCTTCACTTTTTACTACTTGTAAAAAAGCAAGACTACTATTTGCTTTGGCAGAATAATCGACAACAAAGTTAGGATAAGTTACTAAATTTTTTAAATCACGGCAACGCTGACGCAGGATTCTTTCATTATAAACATAAAGTGGAGTTCCATATGTCTGTATTAATTCCACTGGATTTATCCCTTCAAAAAAGTTGAGGCTGTCTAAAACATTTGTGTATACCTTTTGCATCATAAATCTCCTTACTGATAAAATTTCTTTATTGTGGAAAGCTGTGCTGACATATTTTGAATGACAGCATCTACAAGAGTTAGTGCTGTCATGGCTTCAACGACGACAACAGCTCTTGGAACGATGATAGGATCATGACGACCTTTAATGTTGATTTCTGTTTCTTCTCCATGGATTGTCACTGTCTTTTGGGTCTGGAAGATTGATGGTGTAGGTTTCAATGCTGTACGAAATATCAGAGGACTGCCATCGCTCATTCCGCCTAACACGCCTCCAGCATGGTTGGAGGACTTCTCTATCTTCCCATTAACATTGATTCGAAAATTATCATTATTTTCACTGCCTTTTATAGAAGCGGCGTGAAACCCACTGCCAATTTCAAACCCTTTGACTGCTCCAATCGAAAAAATCGCATGAGCAAGACAGGCATCCAATTTATCAAAGACAGTCTCGCCAAGTCCCACAGGAAGGCCTGTGACAATACACTCGATGACCCCTCCTACAGAATCTTTTTGTGCCATGCACTGTTGTAAAAAGAGATCAGCTTTCTTTGCTGCCTCTTTTTCAGGCATAACAAAAGGATTTTGAAAGCGTTCAGAAAGATTAAACTTCTCTCTGTCTATCGAAATTGGTCCGATTGAGAGCGTATAGGCCTGAATAGATATGCCTATTTCTTCTAATAATTTTTTGGCTACAGCACCAGCAGCCACCCTAGAAAGTGTTTCGCGGCCGGAGGAACGCCCGCCTCCACGATAATCACGAAAACCATATTTCTGCTGAAATGTGTAATCAGCATGTCCAGGTCGAAAAGATTCAGCAATTTGAGAATAATCAGAAGAATGATGATCTTTATTATATACAACCATAGAGATTGGTGTACCTGTAGTTTTTCCTTCAAAAACACCAGATAAGATTGAGACTAGGTCACTTTCTTCTCTTTTTGTAGAGAACTGACTTGTGCCAGGTTTTCTCCGGTCTAATTCTTTTTGTATGTCTTCTTCAGAAAGAGACAGACCAGCAGGACAACCGTCTATTGTTACTCCTAACGCTTTTCCATGGGATTCACCCCAGGTAGAGATCTGAAAACATTTACCAAATATGGATCCAGACATGGTCGCACCTTCTTTGTTCAAAATTTTACAAACACATTATATCTTATTTTTAACTATTTTGAAATAAAATTTGCTTTGTTGAACTTATTTTGTCTAAAAAGTATAGTTTTATTTTTTTGAAAAGTCAAAATATATCATTTTTTATGGAACATACGAAAAAAGAGGAAATCATTTTTTTAAAATATAGTTGGAAAAATATTTATTTATGGTATGATTAGTTGACAGAAGAAAAAAGATTCATAAAGAAGGAAAAAAGCCAGATGAAAAAAATATATGCTTCGCCTATCAAAATTGTTATATTAAGTTTTCTGTTAGTAATTATTACAGGGACAATTTTATTAAAACTACCTGTAGCATCAAATGTCCCGGTGGATACAGTCGATGCTCTGTTTACTGCTACTTCTGCAGTATGTGTGACAGGCCTTACTACAGTTTCTACCATAGATACTTGGACAATGTTTGGCAAAATAGTCCTTATGGGATTGATCCAAATAGGGGGATTAGGGCTTACTACTTTTGTGGCAATTGTCATGAATTTAGTGGGGAGAAGAATTACGCTGAAAGAACGGTTAATTCTTCAGGAATCTTTAAATCAGGACAAACAAGAAAAACTTTTGAATTTAATTTATGTTTCAGTGTTTTTTACTTTTTTGGCAGAAATGTTGGGCACAGTATTTTTGGGTCTTAGATTTGCCAAGGAGTTTGGATTTTGCCGTGGGATTTGGTATGGACTATTTCACTCTATCTCTGCTTTTTGTAATGCAGGATTTGATATATTAGGCAATACATCCTTGATGGCTTATGCAGGAGACATTTATTTAAACACAGTATTTATGTGCCTCATTGTTGCAGGGGGGATAGGTTTCCCTGTTTGGATGGATATTGTTCGTGTTCTCCGAATAAAAAATAAGAATCTAACGTTGCGCCAGAGGGTAAGACATCTAAGCTTGCATGCTAAGTTGGCTTGTTTTATTACTGGAATATTGATTAGTGGTGGTTTTTTCTTATTTTTATTTCTGGAATGGAACAATCCAGAGACATTAGGCTCTATGAGTCCTTTAAAAAAAATGACGGCTGCTTTATTTCAGTCAGTTACATTGAGAACGGCAGGTTTTTTTAGCATCAATCAGGGAGATTTGACTTATGCTTCAAAATTTATATCAGTGCTTATGATGTTTATTGGTGGTTCGCCAGCAGGAACAGCAGGCGGCATTAAGACGGTTACCCTAGGGGTCATTTATGCTTGCGTTTTCTCAATTCTTCAAGGACGCAATAGTATCCGTATTTTCCATAAAGAGATTCCGTTTTCAACGCTTCAAAAGGCTTTGACAGTCTTGTTTTTATCGGCTTTTGCATTAAGTGGCGCAACGATTTTACTCACTTTAACAGAAGGCGAGTCCATAGATTTTTTGGATATTTTCTATGAAGTAGCTTCTGCCTTGGGAACAACTGGATTGTCAACAGGGATTACTCCTAATCTTTCAGATGTAGGAAAGATAATTTTGACAGCCACTATGTTTGTAGGAAGAGTAGGGCCAATTTCAGTTGTTGCTGCACTTACGTTTCGACAAAAGAAAAGGAAAAGTCAAATAAAGTATTCAGAAGAGAATGTGATAGTCGGATAAGAAAG
>JAGZLR010000114.1 GCA_018364635.1 Clostridiales bacterium
GTTGGAATATTGCTATTCTTCAGCAAGGAATTTTCGACTTTTTGATTCTATCTTCTGCTTCACCAGAAGAAGATTTTTCTCGTTCCAGTTCAATCACATTACGCATTCCCCAGACCCTCGTTCTATACAGTCTCTGTAGGTTATAGCAAGTTCCACCGTGTCTGACAATAACTCATTTTCATGAATTTTATCGCCACGAACTTGCTGGGGATTATCATTCCCCAAACCCACAAGACACAGCATTTTTCAAGAGCAAGTTCCACCGCGTGATACAGAAACTCATTTTATGATTTTTTGCCCACACGAACTTGCAAAGATATTACTATCCTCGAAGCCTCGAAAAATAACTGTTTTATCTTTGGTTCCTGACATCACAGTCTTGCAGGCAATGGGATTTCTAAATCATATCAAAATCTCTTGCTAATAGATTTCTATTTTATTTAATATTCAGACAGCAACTATTCTACATCCTTTAAATTTTCAAACTTATTATAATAATTTGATTTTAAATTGAATTGCAATTCCGAAAAATTCTGTTTATTGCCTATTGGTTGAAATTGTATGAAGCCAAAATGAGGGTACTGGTGCTCTGCCAAATCTATTCCCTTGTACCTTCCTTTCGATACTCTTTTCGATTTCAAACCAAAAGAATCAAATTTCCTAGAATATGCTGCAAATTCATTCATTGATAAAACTGCCATATGACAGTTTTGAATGTCGGTATGTGGCACACATTCATGTAAAATATAAGTAGGTTTGAACTTATCAGTTTTATAAGCATTCGCTTTTTGAAGCAATAAAATAGTTATTTCATCTTGATATGTAGATAACAAACTTGCCCATTCCTTTTGTATTGGCGTTGCTAACTCTTCCCAATACCAGCGTTCCGGTCTTGCATTTCTAGGATTCGGTATATTAGTTTTATCACTAGGTTCATATCCATCTTTAGGACTATAACCATTTTCTCCGCAAAACATCTTTAATCCCACTTCTGCCTCGTTTGAAACTTCTATATCGTTTGAACGCAACATTTCGCAAAAAGCATTCGATGTAGTAAGTGCCAACTGAGCATTATTTTTACATGATTTTACTGAAACTCCAACGCAATCCTTTTCGCCGTCAGAGTATTCCAAATCCATTACCACATCGGATTTAGAGCCTGTAATTACTTCACCAGCATCATTTTTTAATTCAGCGCCTTCTCCCGCTGTTGCCAAACCACCTAACCAATATGCTTTCAGTCGGGAAATCTGTTTATTTTTGTCTTTTGATATGTGTTCAATTAACGCAGCTGCTGGATTTCCTTCATATATATTCGCTTTAGTCATTGAAACCAGATAATCTATTTGGGATAAATCAAGCTCATTTAATTCTTTTGTTACTTCTGCTTCAAACTGGTGTCCTTTTATTCTTCCTTGTGTTCCTGCACTTATTTGATTTGCATGTATTTCATCTCTAGCTTTTAATGCCATCTATATTTCTCCTTTGAAAACTTGGTTAATAATTTCTTCTGCAATAGAATGTGCCAATAATGGTGGCACTGCATTTCCTATAACAGCTCTAATGTCTCCCCATTTCCCACAAAAAACAAACTCATCTGGAAAAGATTGTGCACGAGCTGCCTCTCTAATTGTTAATGATCTTGTATTTGTTGGATGAACATTTCTACACCCAGAAATCATATTAAAATTTGTGCTAATAGTAGAGCATGGTTCCTTCCATGTATTTCTTTTATATGTTGTATTAAATCC
Organism: Clostridiales bacterium; assembly: GCA_018364635.1. GTDB lineage: Bacteria > Bacillota > Clostridia > Lachnospirales > Anaerotignaceae > JAGZLR01. The sequence goes on from JAGZLR010000114.1 coordinate 1,752, forward strand.
ACTAGGTGGTCTTTTTTGAGGATCATCATTATCATGAGCACTTTTACCTTCTGGCACATCTTTTAGCCAATTAATAACATGCTCTGGATGAACTATCGCCCAATGTAACGGATCATCTTTAGACCTTTCCCCATTTTCCAATGATTCTAAGCCCTCCATCGCATCTTGAAATGTTCTAAGAGGTTTTTGCACGTCAAATAAATTTAGTTGTTCCAAATCATCGATCTTAACATATTTTTCAACAGGAAACTCAAATTGAACATTTAAATCTGTACGCACGCCAACCAAAATCACTCTTTCTCTTGATTGCGGGACCCCATAATTACATGCGTTTAATATTTTGTATTTAAGTGTATATCCAACATCAGCAAATGATTGAAGAATTTCATTTAAAAACAATTCGCCACTCTTATTTTTCATCGATGTAAGTTTTGCTACATTTTCAAACACAAACACTTTAGGATGAATATCTCTAACAATTCGTACATACTGTTTGTACAATTGATTCCTTAGATCCCCTGAATCTCGTTTACCTGCCAAACTAAAACCTTGACATGGTGGCCCCCCTACAATAATATCAATCGTTCCAAATTCGGAAATCCAGTTTTGAATATCATCATTTGTCACGTCATTTATATCTGTTTTTAACAGTTTTACGTTTGGAAAATTCTCCGAATAAATTCTATTAGCTGCATCCCATATCTCTATATGTCCAACAAAATTTACTCCTGCAGCCTTAAACCCAAAATCCAATCCGCCACACCCAGAAAACAAACCTATAGCCTTTATGCTTTTCTCATTGTTTTCCTGAGCTTTATGATACAACTTTGATAATTCTTTCGGATATTCTCCATTATATGTCATTTCACAAGTTCTTTTTTTATAGTCTTCTCTGTCTTTAATTGGAATCTGCTGTTTTGATATTACTTCTTTCTTTACTGTAGACACCACTCGATGACCTTTTAAATTCAGTTCACCTAGTTTAATTCTCTCTATTAAATCTTCAAGAACCTTTTTTAAACAACTGACTTCCTTTTCTGATGGGGCGCTTTTTCCCAACTCAAAAGAAGAAATTTTTGACTTTGATAATCCACTATATTCAGCCAATTTTGTTTGGCTAATTCCATATTCTTTTCTCAACTGTTGAATCTCAGAATAATTCACTATTTTATTCACCTTCCTACCATATCTATTTTTAAATCCTTGTACTAAAACCATTAATACTATACTACATTTTATTCAAAACTTTCCATTTGCCGTTTCGTTTGCCGTTCGATCTTTGGATATATCCTTTTTCTTTCAACGAAGCAACTTTACTTTTAACGGTTCGTTCTGATTTTCCAATTCTATTTGCAATCTCTTTCTGTGTAATGTTCGGATTTTCTACAATCAATCTCAAAATCGCCAATTCATCTAAAGGGCAATTCAAAGTGCAAATTTTGCCCTTTGAAGATTCTTCCATTGCACTTTGAACAGTGTTATCAGCTTGTTCCGGAACATAATCCACATGCATATATCGATTCTTCAACTCATAATTCGTTCCCATCAACAGATTACTGAAAAACATTTCCAGATACTTTGTTGTGGCATGGATTCCATTCTTCAAATCATTATAATTTGCTCTTACCAAAGCATTTCTGAAATACCAGGAATGCTTCTTGAACGCATCATTATCTACTTTCAATCCAAACGTCTTCATATATTTGATTATAAAGACCGCTGTTGCTCTTGTATTTCCTTCTGCAAATGGATGAATCTGCCAGATATCAGAAGCAAATTTCACCAGATGCTTGATAGACTCATTCAAAGACAATCCTTCATAGGAAAACTCTTTTTCCGTTCTGAAATCATAATCCAGCGTGTCTTTAATACTATTCCAAGATGCATAAATGACCGTATCACCTTTCAGCACCCATTCTTTTTTCGTAATGTTATAAGTTCTGATTTTTCCGGCATGATCAAATACACCTTCAAAAAGGCGACGATGAATCGACATCCATTCTGCCGGTGAAAACTGAAATGTTTTCTCTCCCAGAAGCTGTGCAATTCTTGACGAAACAATATCAGCCTCTTTCGTTTCATCCTCATTTTCTTTTCGATCAATTCTTTCCTCATAGTAACCCTGGATTCGTTTCTGGGCCTCATCAATACTGATTTTACCTTCGATATGCTCTTTTGCAGTATCCAGCAAATATGCAGAAGTCTTCAGTCCATCCACCTGCTGCAAACCAATTGCA
>JAGZLR010000115.1 GCA_018364635.1 Clostridiales bacterium
GCGCATCTCCACTATAAATATTTGGAAAGCGAAAAACAATAGGAAGATCGTGGCAATCCACTTGGAATATTTTCCGATCAGGCTGTAATCGATCCTATAGACTACAATCATCGCACTAAAACTGATTATTGCATTAAATATATGATGGCGGAAAAAATATGCGTTATTGTCTGGAATATATCTCGTGACGAGATACTGTATCAAAATGCTGAAAAGTGTCAGTATACCGATTGCCACAATTATGCGCCAAGCCATCTGCGGGCGATGGAGCTGATCCATCTCCACACCTGTCTGAACAGGATCCCCCATATCATTTAGCGCCGCTTTTAAAGCATCGTCTTTGCTCATGCCCTCTGCTATATTGTCTGCCACCTGTTCTTCGATGTGCCCCCTGATTTCATGATAAATGGAAGCATGTGCTTTTTTACAGCGGATTTGTTCTAATAAAGTTTTCAAATATTCCTCCATAAGCGCTTACACCTCCAATAGCATGACGTCAGCTACAGCACTGACATATTCGTTCCATTCTTCTTGTTTCTGAACCAATAATGCATGCCCCTCTTTGGTTATGTGATAATACTTTCGTACTTTTCCAAGTACCTCTTTCTCGTAAGAAGCCACAATATTCTTTCCTTCCAGATTGTGAAGCAAAGGATATAAGGAACCGGCTTTCAGTTCGAAAACATTCTGTGAACGCTCACGTAATGTGGAAATCATCTCGTACCCATACATATCCTTTTCCGACAAAAGCTTGAGAAGGAGCATCGTAACACTCCCTGAAACTAATGTTTTATCAATTGACATTGAAATACCTCCTTTTTATGTGTAGGATAAATATATATAGTTTAACTATATAATATATCGGTAGACTATATATGTCAAGTGAACACAATGGGAATATTAAAAATGTAATTTTTAGAAATTACAAAATAATATTGAAGTTTTGGGGATGGTGTGATAGACTTTAAATAGGAAAATATAAGAAGTAATTTAAGAAAGGCACGATATGAATAAGTTAAGTGATCTTGTTATGTTTGTAAGTGGGTCTCCACAATTTAGAATTATAGAGAGTATAGATGAACCGTCACCAAGCTATTACGTTTATAGTCAAGAAGATTTACTGAACGATCTATCTATGTTTGAAATGATAACAGAAGAGAGAAAAGTGATCAGAACAAACGATGATATCAATACGTTATCGGAAGGAGATGTTGTATTTAGTTTGATATCTGGAACGGCGAGCAGAGTAAGTCGATTTCGTGAAGGATACTTATATACTCAGAATTATATTAAGTTACTACCGCTCAAAAATATGGATTCTAAATTTTTGGTGTATCTGTTGAATGAAAATGATTTTGTAAAAAAGCAACTTAGATTGGGATTGCAAGGGTCAGTTGTGATTAAGTATACATTAAAACAATTAAAAGAAATTCAAATACCGATTTTGCCACAGTTGGATAGGCAGAAAATATTAGGAGAGATATATTTTAAACAACTTCGCCTACAAGCTTTGAAGAAACGAGTAATTCAGTATGAAACAGAGATTGTATTACAAAAATTACAGGAGGAGATGGAAAATGACAGAGCATCAGTTTGAAACGGAATTGATACAGTATCTTTCGACAGGGGAGATAGAAGAACCATTATTGTCAAATGGTATTTATACTGAGCAAATTGGAGAAACAAAGGATTATATGTCCAAGAAAAAGTTATGGAAATATGAACCGGAGATTAAAACGACAGAAAAACTTTGGGAAAATTTTAAGAAAATATTGGAGCAGCATAATCAGAATACATTGGATCATCCGTTGAGTGTCGTTGAGTTCAACCAAGTAAAAAAGATCATTTCTGATTTGTGTACACCGTATGAAGCCGGACAGTTTCTGTATGGATTAAATGGTGTTTCACAAATAGAAATTGATTTGGACGATGGAAGGCATGTATTTTTAACTGTTTTTGATCAGAAACAAATAGGGGCGGGAGATACGATATATCAAGTAGTAAATCAAATCAGACGACCAGCAGTCATTGCAGGAAAAAAAGAAAGGTGTTTTGACACCACGTTGTTAATCAATGGTTTGCCAATTATTCAGATTGAGGAAAAGAGAGATACTCATGATGTGAATGAAGCCTTAAATCAAATGCATCAATATATAGATGAAAATCAATATCGAGATATATTTTCAACACTACAGATTTTGGTGGCAATGACACCGAATAATGTGCGGTACATGGCAAATACAACAGCAGATAAATTTAACAAGGATTTTGCGTTTCACTGGCAACGGGAAAAGGACAATACAATTGTTCGTAACTGGAAAGAATTTGTTGATTCAATGCTCAGTATTCCTATGGCGCATCAAATGGCAACCAATTATATGATACTCGATGGCACTAAAAATAACCAGATGCTTAAAGTGATGCGTCCTTATCAAGTATATGCAACACGGAAAGTTATTGAAGGAATTAAAAAAGTTGATTTTGAATCTGGGGACAATAAGATAGGATATATTTGGCACACTACAGGTTCGGGAAAGACAATCACAAGTTTCAAAACAGCATGGCTGGCAAGTCGGATGCCGCAGGTGGATAAGGTTGTGTTTGTTGTTGACCGTATTGCTCTTACAAAACAGACAAATGAGAATTATCAAGCATATGATCCAGATGGAAGTGTAGAAACAGATGGAAATCAAGGAAGCGTACAAGGAACGGATAGCACAAATGATCTCAGCCGCAAATTAAAGAGCAAAGCCAATAATATTATTGTGACATCTGTTCAAAAGTTAGGCACGTTGGTGAATAGAAAGAATTTTAAAGCCCCTGATAAAAATATTGTGTTTATTGTGGATGAGGCACACAGAAGTACAGGGGGAGAAAATTTTGCAACGATACAAAAAGCCTTTAAGAAATCAGCATGGGTTGTCTATACAGGGACACCAATGTTTGAAGAAACGACAACGGGACTGTGTACAGAGGAAATCTTTGGGAAATTGCTTCATGCATATACAATACGAGAAGCAATTGCAGATAGAAATGTACTTGGATTTAAAGTGGATTTTGAGACAACGATTAGCGAAGAACTAATGAGAACAGAGTATTTGCCAGAATTTTATAGGGAACGCTACCCGAGTTGGAATGAAAAACAAGTTCAAGATAAAATCAATCATTTAACCGAAGAAGATATCGATGATGCGATAGAACCTAGTTTTTATGATGAAAATCCAGAACATGTCAGATTGGTTGTACAAGATGTGTTCAAAAACTGGAAAAATCGTTCGAATGAGGGAAAATACAATGCAATATTTACGACTCATGTAGGCGGTGGAAAAGCAAGTACGCCAATGGCAATGATGTATTTTGAAGAATTTCAAAGAGTAAATGATGAGAATAGAGCTGCTGGGAAACCAACATTAAAAGTGGCGATTACGTTTAGTCTGAATACATCAAATAGTGATAATCAGCTGGAAAGTAATCGGGCATTATCGAGAGCAATCGATAAATATAATCAGGAATTTGGAACAAAATTCGGAATAGATGATATAGAAGGTTATACAGAAGATGTTAGAAGCCGTTTGAAAAAAACAGCAGATGATAAAAAATATCTAGACATAGTAATCGTGGTAGACCAGTTACTTACTGGATTTGATGCGCCGGAATTAAATACTTTATATATAGACCGTACATTAAAAGGCGCAAGTTTAATCCAGGCATATTCCAGAACAAATCGGATTGCAGATATGCAGGAAAAACCATGGGGGAGAATTGTAAATTATCGATGGCCGGTGCAGAACGAAAAATTAATGAATAAGGCGTTGGCAATATATGCGAACAAAGACTCTGCAAACTTAACGGAAGAAGAGAGAAAGAAGCAGAATGAAGATGATGGAATTTTAGCAAAATCATTTCAGACAATTTTTGAAGGGGTGAAAGAGCTTGTCA
>JAGZLR010000116.1 GCA_018364635.1 Clostridiales bacterium
GAGACATTAGAACCAGGGACTTATCAAAGTCTTGCGATGATTCATCAATATCTTTTTGATGAGATTTATGATTTTGCCGGTAAATTACGAAAGGTCAATATTTCAAAAGGAAATTTTAGATTTGCTCCGCTGATGTATTTGGAAGCAGCGTTACAGAGTATAGACAAAATGCCACAGTCAACTTTTGATGAAATTGTCGAAAAATATGTAGAAATGAATGTGGCGCATCCGTTCCGAGAGGGAAATGGGAGAAGCACGAGGATATGGCTTGATCTGATGTTAAAAAAAGAAATAGGATATGTGGTTGACTGGAGCAAGGTGGATAAAGAGGATTATCTGCTTGCCATGGAACGAAGCCCTATCAAAGATATCGAAATAAAGTTTCTTCTGAAAAATGCCCTTACGGACAATGTAAATGATCGAAAAATTTATATGAAAGGAATCGATCACAGTTATTACTATGAAGGTTATTATGTGTTTAAGACGGAAGATTTGACAGATACAAAGGTGTAAATTGATTTAGCGTTAGATAAGCGGAGGAATATGGATGCAGTATGTTTCAGTTGCCGAAATGGCAGAGAAATGGAATATATCGGAACGCAGTGTACGAAATTACTGTGCTCATAATCGTGTAGAAGGAGCATTTATTACCGGTAAGACGTGGAACATTCCGGAAAATGCAGAAAAACCGGAGCGTACTAATAAGAAGAGAGAAAAACAGAGAACCTTGCTGGATATTCTGCAGGAGGAAAGGAAAGCAGATTATTCCGGTGGTATTTATCATAAAACTCAGATTGAGTTGACTTATCATTCCAATCGCATGGAAGGCAGCCGTCTGACTCACGACCAGACTAGATATATTTTTGAAACCAATACCATCGGTGTAGAAAAAGAAGTGTTGAATGTGGATGATGTGATTGAAACGGCAAATCATTTTTGTTGTATTGATATGATCATTGACAACGCAAAGGCAGCATTGACGGAGAAATTGCTCAAAGAGCTTCATTTAATCCTGAAAAATGGAACCAGCGATTCCAGAAAAGATTGGTTTGCTGTTGGCGATTATAAAAAGATGCCGAATGAAGTCGGCGGTATGGATACTGCACTTCCGGAAGAAGTTGTCGATAAAATGAAAGCCTTGTTGGCAGAGTATAACAGAAAAGAAGAAAAGACTTTTGAGGATATTTTGAATTTTCATGTGAAGCTTGAGCGTATCCATCCGTTCCAGGACGGCAATGGCCGTGTGGGAAGACTGATTATGTTTAAGGAATGTCTGAAATATAATATCGTTCCATTTATCATCGAGGATAATCTGAAAATGTTCTATTATCGTGGATTGAAAGAATGGGATAATGAGAAAGGGTATCTGACAGATATTTGTCTGAGAGCACAGGAGAAATATAATGGGTATTTGGAGTATTTGAGGATTGCGTATTAAGTAGGAAAAGAGGTGTGGCTATGTCAGCGGACAAAAACTGGCAATTTGAGCTGGAAGAATATATCAAACAGGGCGAGCCTGGTCAAATCGAAAAAAGTGAAGCTTGGCAGACTGCAATCGGATTGCAGGCGATAGACGGCTTGCAAACATCTGCCTATCTGCTTGATACAGCTAAGGAACATATTGAAGGAAAAATCAGTATTGATGAAGTTCAAAAACGTATTCAGAGTTATTATGAACAGCGTGCTGATCGTACCCAAACTGAGAATGATACTGAGGAAGCAGATATTGTATCTGCAAGAATTACAAAATTGTTGGGAGAGAAAGCATTTCAATTTTCGCCAATTGAATGGCTGACCATCCATCGCAGATTGTTTGAAGATGTGTTTTCTCATGCCGGTCAAATTAGGCAGTATAATATTACGAAGAAAGAATGGGTGCTGAAAGGCGATACGGTCACCTATGCATCATGGAACAGTATTAAAGAGACACTTAACTATGACTTTACAACAGAAAAGCAGTTCTCTTATGAGGGGCTGTCTGTGGAAGAATCTGTAAAACACTTGGCAAAGTTTGCTTCGGGTATTTGGCAGATTCATCCGTTCTGCGAAGGTAATACAAGAGCAACGGCAGTTTTCATGATTAAGTATATGAAAACATTCGGATTCAAAGTGAATAACGATGTTTTTGAGAAAAATTCCTGGTATTTCCGTAACGCCTTGGTGAGGGCAAATTATAATAATTTACAGAATGGCGTTCATGTAACGACAAAGTTCTTGGAAATGTTCTTCAGTAATTTGCTTCTGGGGACGGAATATGAGCTGAAGAACCGATATATGCATGTGGATTATGCAGATACTGAAAAGTTCCAAAGTCTCAATTTGACACTTTAGAATACACTTTAGAGGAATTGGCAGTCTTGGAGCTGATTGATAAAAATCCGTTCATGAAGCAAAAAGAACTGGCTGCAGAAACCGGAAAATCTCCTTTACGGATACGAATGATGAAGAAGGTAACTAAGCAAAAAGATATAGCCATCTACTGGTTAGAAAATGAAAATCCCTTCTTCTTAATTTGTCCTTGACAAGGGGTACACTTTAAAGTATTTGAAAAAATATGCACCGCATATGATCATTGGAACAGGTGGAATAGGGGTTGGTGTGGCCATTTCTCAACCAGGTAAAATGGAGAGAGCAAAAACGTTATTTGGTGTTCAGACCATGTTTTATACTTAAAGGTTAAATTTATGGAAGGATGTGTTAAAGTGAGTTTATACTCAGAAGTAAAAGAAATAGTTAGTGATGTACAAAAATTCGGAAAGGACAATATAGAGGTCAAAAAGATTGTAGACTTATTAAAAATAGTATCGTTCTTAATAGTTTGTGCAACTTTTATAGTACAATATTGGAAATTTATGTTTGGTATTAAAGTGGAAATACTCCCAACATTTCCAATATTTTTGAATCAGTTTCTTGCTGAATATACATATGTAATTTTCGTGGGATTAATTGTTTATAAAGTTGTAGGATATACAATCTTAAGATATTTGGTAATCAGTGTGGAAATCAATTCTAATATGAAATTATTTCCTGTTCTTAATACGGTAGAAGATATTTTTGAAATAGGTACATTGTCCATTTTGTTATTAAAGTTAGTCAATAATTTGCTTTTATGTATTCATGGGATAGATGTAATAAAAAGTGCAGATAAAAAAATATATATCATATATTTAATATGTTGTTTTTACTTGTTTGTTAATTGGTTATATATAAAAAATAAAAATTATTGGTATTTTGCTGATATTAAATATACACCGTTTTTTGATTGTAATGGCAAGAGGATTGCTCAGAATGATAGTGTCATATATTATGGGAGATTATATAGTTTATATTTACTAGATGTGGAAGAATGTTCAGTATTTATAGAAGAAAAAGGAGAATGCAGAAAAAAGGAATGGTATTTATCAAAATCTAATAGTGGAATAATTCGTAAAGAAATTTCATTAGAAGATGCTGTCCGAGATGAGAAAGGAAAAATTAAAGTTTATGAGTATTGGATGGGAGAAAAAGGAAAATTATGATATATAAGCAGTTAGCCTGGTGTAGTATGGAGCGAAAGCAATGACTGCTTTTGCACTTCCCCAGTATCTAACAGGGGGCACTATTTCACAAAAGACACGTCAAAAATTTATATTGTCACACTTTGACGATGTTCAAAAAGAAATGAAAGAAGTCTGTAATTGGTAAGTTGTAAAAAGCCTTTAAATACAAGGAAATACGACAATTTAGGGAGATATAAGAACATGATAAAGGTACTTTTCATCTGCCACGGCAGTACACTAATCGAGCGCGGAAACCCTTGATATTCCTTGATTTTTTGAAGCTAACGGAGAAAATTTACTACTTATTTACTACTTACTAAAATTGTTGATTGCCTTGCCACGATATAAATAAAATTGAACATTATTCGCATAAGCGACGTTACCTT
>JAGZLR010000117.1 GCA_018364635.1 Clostridiales bacterium
TGTTTCCCCATCATTACTAAGAATTTGCAACTCGGCTCCGGAAAGTATATTACCTTGCGGATTTATTTTACGGATTGTGATGTGTGGTTTGCTTTGTCTGTCAACCATCACAACCTTTTTGCCACCCTCTACCTTTCCATTATTATTAGACGTAACATTACCGTTACTATCTATATTAAAATGGATATCATTTGCCTTTTCATAACCTGTCGGTGCTTGTATTTCTCTAAAGATATAGCTTCCTGCTTCTGCTTCAAACAATCTTGCATTACCGTCTGATGTCCATTGCTGAATTAACCTTCCGTCACTATGCAAGAACTGCAACTGCGCTCCTGACAATCCTTGTCCATCTTCTTTTCTTTTATCCAAGTAGAACTCATGCTTTTTTGAAGTGTTTTGACCAAACTTCGTAGACAGAAGAGCCTGTACTGCCTGTAATCCACTTCCACGATTTGTTGGATAGTATAAATCCAGTGCATAGTTAGAAGGTAATTTAACATTTGTATTAATCAATCTATTAAACGCATTTTTAACATTTGATTTTGTAACAATATTTCTATAGTAATCTAAACTATAGAAATATCCACCCGGAGATATTACATCTTTTGAGTCGGTATAATACCAGATAGCCGCCTGGGTAATTAAGCAAAATTCGTCTGCAGTTAAGTTATATTGTGTTTGTAGGTTTTTACTGTTTTTAGGGTATCCCTCATAACAGATCTGTAAAATCTTGGTCTTTAATGCTTCTCCCCTAAGTCGCGCAGCTCCAACTAGATCATTAAAGTCACTTGCACTTGCATTAGCAATCTTGCTTACATCTTCTCCACTGGTCCCAGGAAGTTTTTTCTCAAAATTGTAACAATAGGCTACTTCTGTAGTTCCAGTAACATTCTTAACCGCCACATAAAGCTTATGCCTATATTGTTGTGATTGGTTACTAGTCATCCAGGCTATATATCCTGGGGTTCCATTTGCCCTTCTAGCTGCTCTAAAAAATGAGGGCTCTATTTTTTCTATAACTGCTCCATCCTCTACATTTTCTTCATCTGACTTATCGGAAGCTTCCTCTGTATCCAAGGTGTCTTCCTCTGAAAAATTTTCATCACTTTCTCTATCTGAAATCATATCATCTGACGAACTGTCTGACACTTCCTGCTCGGAAATATTTTCAGTAAAAATATTTCCTTCAGCAAGTACCATTGATGAAGATGAACGCAAAAATGAAAAAACCAGCACGAATGATAATATAACTGTCAACAGCTTCTTCTTTTTCATTTCATTTCTTCACTCCTCTCTCCTTAATTTAGATTCCAAAACAAATCATTTCATTAAATCATGTATTGTTATTTTAGAAAGTCTTTTTTCTAAATCGTCTTGTATCATTCTATAAGTTTCCCGTACTATACAGTACGGCACAGCTTCTCTACTACAAAATTGATCTTCTTCCAGACATCGATTTATTTTAATTGTAGACTCCACTGTTTTAATGATGTCCATTAAACTAATCTCCGTATCATTCCTTTTCAGAGAAAATCCGCCTTGAACACCTGTACTTATATCTACAATTTCAGCATCACTTAATCTTCTTCCTATCTTTAACACCATACTTTGGGGAATGCACAAGGAATTTGAAAGCTCATGTGATGTAATAACTCTTCTCTCTATGGCTAAATAGAGAACTAACCTAACCGCATAATCTGTTGTTATTTTTAGTTGCATAATTCATACCCCCCCACACACAAATTCAATGCTGAACCGATACAGGTTACTTTCTGAACAAAACAATAACCTCTGTCTATTAATATTTCCATCACCCCTTTATAAATATTCCTCAAATACAATTCAACAGTCCTTGTTTATAAAATCATATCTATTACTGTTTTGTATTCAAACACCTATATTCTACACACCCCCCCCCCGAAATTTCATCTCAAATTTTAGTTTGCAAAATTTCATTTTTTGATACTTTTGATTTTAAATATTGATTTTCATATCTCTGCATATTATTATCTAATTAGGCAGAATAATGGGAGGTGTGTCTTTTATGCTTGACTATTTTTTAGAGAATAATGTTCAGAAAAAGCTTCATATTTTTTCTATTCTTCATATAAATCATTCCAGCTCAGTTAAGGACCTTGCTAAAGAGATCAGTGTCAGCTCATCAACTATCACAACTTTGATTGATGACCTTAATTTTGACTTGGAAGGAATTGCTGAAATCTCAAAGAACAGCGCAATCATTACAATTAAAGTATATGAAGATGTTTCATTCTTTGAAATATTCCAAGCTATTTATAGAAGCTCCAATATGCTTAAATGTCTTTGTTATATGATAATGAATGATTCACTTGAGCCATTCTCTGAGTTTTCAGAGGAACATCATCTATCACGCCCAAGTGCTTATCGTATCCGACAAAGCTGTGTGAAGTATCTTCGTGAAATAGGTTTGGATGTTGATAAAAACAAGGTCGTTGGAAATGAATATCGAATTCGCTTTTTAATTGCTCTTTTACACTATAAATATGGGATTGATTGTTATGATATAGACTCTGATTCGATTCAAATAGCAAGGGAGTTTATCATTTCAACCAACGATAAAATAGACATGAAATTTCTTGAATGTACTTCTGCAGAATACGGATATTTTGAATATCTATTGATTCTTGCATGGAAAAGAAAGAATTATCCTCTGACTTTTGAAAAATCAGAAGAACTGGAAAGTCTCAAGCAATTATTTGTTTTTCCTGAATTAAAAAGGTATTTACAAGAAAATCTTGAAAATAAATTGAATATTTCATTTTCTGATCGTGATTATGATTACATATTTTTGATATATTGCTGTACTAACAGCTGCGTATTTGCTGATAAATGGAAACAGGAAGATATTGACCTGGTTCATAAGATTATTTTTGCAAATGCTAAAGTGAAACACTTAATCAAAAAATTTGAGAATAAATGTTGTTTAGATGTAATGCAGTCACATGCGTTTAAAGCGGCAATCATATATTTTTACAAAAAATGTATTTTCAATCTTCACTGTATCATTCCAGATAAACACTTTTATTTAGATTCCAAGAAAGATTCGTCGAAACTTATGGTTCAACAATGCGTATCTGAAATGATTGACACATGGAAAAAAGAAAACAATATACCTTATCCTGTTGATGCGGGGCATTTGCAATATTTATCTTTGCAAATATTTTCTATTGTTCAGCAGTTCATGAAGCCGGTACAAATTCTCATTGTCTCTGATTTAACAGCTGAATTAGAGATTTTAAAATTGTATCTTGCACGAAAGTTTTCTCGCCAGAGAATTACCATCGAACCTGTTCTTCTAAATGCTCAGGATTTATCTTTTATGTCACAATTAGATAATAGTGTCATCATAACAAAAAAAGTTTTTGCACCGCTACTTTCAACAATGAAAATATCAAAAAATAATAGTATTGTACCTATTAATATCGAGGTAAACGAATTAGATAAACAAGCTATCGTAGATGCTTTAGTAAAGTGTGAAAAAAATATATTCAGTCAATACGTCTTGAAATAAACAACTTGACAAAATATATTGTTATCTGATAGTATCCGAGTTAGTCATCGTTAACTGCAACTGCTATGTTGTATCACAAATTCTATCCATTAGTTTTTTCTTGTTCGGAGGTGCGTATATGAATGACTCTATAAAAAGCGGATTTTTAATCTTATAGGTGGTATACATATATTGCTGAAAAGAGAAAAATAAGGTAAAAGTATATAAATTGCAGAGGAGTGTATATGCATGGATTTTAAAACAATATTTACTTTATTAGCAATTATATTTGGTTCTCTTGGATTAATGAATATAGTATCTACTGACGTTGCATTGCCATTAATGTATGTTTTTATGGGATTAACACTCCTGA
>JAGZLR010000118.1 GCA_018364635.1 Clostridiales bacterium
CTTTTGCCGAATGCTGAAAGCCGGATACTATTTTGCCCCGTCTCAGTTTGAAGCTATCTTTTTAAGCACAGCCCATACAGAGAAAGAAATTGACCAGACTGTGCAGGAAGCGTCTCAGGCGCTATATGCCGTCTTTCAGGAGGAATGAACATGAGAAAGTCAGCTGCGCTTTTTGCAGTTTTATTTGCCATAAGTTTTGCTGTGCCGACGGCAGCGAAAGAGGGCATATCAATTTTGATTGATGATGTGCCTCTTGTGACAGAACAGCCGCCTGTGATAATAAATGACCGCACCTTAGTGCCCATGCGGGCAATCTTTGAGGCGCTTGGCGCAGAAATGATATGGGATGACAGTACAAAAACAGTTACAGCAGTAGATCTGAACAATCAGGTGTATTCTTTCACCATTGGAAGCATGGAACTGCTGGTAAATGGCACAGATAAAAAAAAGATGGATGTAGCACCTCAAATTATTGACGGGCGAACTATGGTGCCTCTGCGTGCTGTAGGAGAGGTGTTTGGTTATGAAGTCGGTTGGAATGCTGAACATATGACAGTTACGATCGATACAAAGCCGCAGAAGGAAAATACGGCAAAAGAACCAGAGAAAGAAAATAACGAAGAAAAATCTACAGTATTCCAAGGTCAAAAAGACACCCAGGTTATTGAAAAGTCCATAGCAAAAATCCGAACAAGCCATCTGGATGGCACAACACAAACAGTGGATGATTTGGTAAAAAAACTTTGTCCCAAAGAGAGAAAATGGTACGGAGTGAAGGATGATGCCGGATACTTGTATGTGAACTTTGAAGGGACAACAGAAACAAAGAATATCCTGATGCAGTTTTCTATTTTTCGTGATGGAAGTGTAAAACTTACTGCCTGTCAGGCTGGTGGAGCCGCAGTATCCCCAGAAGCTTTTGTGGAGACATTTTTTCAGTAAAATGAGTTAGAGCTATTGTCTTTTTTAGAGGAAAGGGATAAAATAGGGGTAATTGTTATTTTTGGAGGGATTTTGTATGGATAGAGTGCAAAAAGCAGTTGAGAAACATCACAAAGGCTATAATTGTGCCCAGGCAGTTGTTTGTGCTTATTGCGACTTGTTTGGCATCAGTGAGGAAATAGCCTTTCGTATGGCAGAAGGATTCGGTGCAGGGTTTGGAAATTTTCAGGGAACTTGCGGCGCTGTCAGTGGCATGTGTATGGTGCAGAGTTTAAAAATGAGCAGCGGTTCTGTGGAGAAGGGATTGACAAAGTTTGACACCTATAAGTCTGTAGCACAGCTGCAAAAGTATTTTACAGAGATGAACAAAAGTATTTACTGCAAAGATTTAAGAGGCGAGGACGGCACACCAAAGCTGAGAAGCTGTGACGGTTGTATAGAGGATTGCTGTAGAATTATTGAAGAACATATTTTGCAAAAAAATTCATAAGAACTTTGTTTACAAAAAGCTGATAGGAACAAAAAAAGCGGTTGCTTCATAGAAAGCAGCCGTTTTTTTGTTTCAATATAGGAAGTGAATCTTGCAGGTTTTGGCCATTTCTGCTATGATAGTTTAGCAAAAGATTTATAAAAGCTTTGCAGTCAGGATAGAAGGGGAGGAAATGAGAAATGCAGATTACAGGTGTTGAGCTATTCATCAATATCTTGAAAAATGAAGGCGTAGATAAAATTTTTGCCTACCCTGGAGGAACAGTCATTCCAGAATTTGATGGATTATATAAACAGGATGAAATAGAAGTAATACTGCCGCGCCATGAACAGGCGTTAGTCCATGAGGCAGATGGATATGCTAGGGCGACGGGGAAGGTTGGCGTTTGTCTGGTTACTAGCGGACCAGGTGCCACCAATACAGTGACAGGGATTGCCACAGCAAACTATGACAGTGTTCCGTTGGTTGTATTTTCAGGACAGGTTTCTACAAATTTAATTGGAAATGACGCTTTTCAAGAGGTAGATATTGTAGGCATTACAAGAAGTATTACAAAACACAGCGTTGTCGTGACGGAGCGAAAAGAATTAGCACGGGTAATTAAAGAGGCATTTTACATTGCTCGCACAGGAAAACCAGGGGTTGTTGTTGTGGATTTACCACAAGATATTATGGTGGAATTAGGAAGTGCAACCATTCCGGCCAACGTATCTATGCGGGGCTATAAGCCATATGGGAACGTCCATACAGGACAGCTAAAGCGCGCAGTCAATATGCTGATGGATGCAAAACAGCCGTTATTTTTAGCTGGTGGAGGAATCAATGTCTCTCGTGCCAATGAAAAATTTACAAAGCTTGTGGAATATACGTCCATTCCAGTAGTGACAACAATTATGGGCCGTGGTGCGGTTCCGACAAATCATCCATTATATTTTGGAAATCTTGGAATGCACGGAAATTTTACAGCAAACCATGCAATTCAGCAATGCGATCTGCTTTTTTCCATTGGCACAAGATTCAATGACCGAATTGCAGGTAATATTAAAAAATTTGCACCAAAAGCAAAGATCGTTCATATTGATATTGATCCGGCGTCTATCTCCAGAAATATCGTCGTAGATATTCCAATTGTAGCAGATGCAGAAAAAGCTGTTACAGCTATGATGGATCTTGTTCATCCCATGGAGCTGGAAGAATGGCTGGGGCAATTAAGACTTTGGAAAAAACAAAATCCACTGGAAATAAAGCGTACAGAAAAGTTTTCTCCTATGGCTGTCATTCAGGAATTAAACCGGCAGTTTCCAGATGCCATAGTGACAACAGATGTAGGCCAGCATCAGATGTGGACAAGCCAATATATTGAGTTAACTGCGGAAAAACGTCTCATTACCTCTGGGGGACTAGGCACGATGGGCTATGGTCTGCCTGCCGCGATTGGTGCAAAATTAGGCTGCCCAGAAAAAACTGTGATTAGTATTAATGGCGATGGCGGCTTTCAGATGAATATTCAAGAACTAGCGACAGCGATTACCCAGGAGATTCCTCTTCTCATTATTGTGTTTAA
The DNA here is from genome assembly GCA_018364635.1 of Clostridiales bacterium. GTDB lineage: Bacteria > Bacillota > Clostridia > Lachnospirales > Anaerotignaceae > JAGZLR01. The sequence continues at coordinate 2,997 of JAGZLR010000118.1, forward strand.
CAATACATATTTAGGTATGGTACGGCAATGGCAGGGCTTGTTTTACGGAAAACGCTATTCTTCCACTTGTCTGAGAGAGAGAAGAAGCTGCAAAAAGCGTTGCCATGATCCCAATTATACCTGCCCGCCTTATGTGCCGGATTTTGTTAAAATTGCTGATGCATATGGCGTAAAAGGTTTTCGTGTCAATACACAGGAAGAACTTTTAGAAGCGCTGGCGGCGGCAAAACAGGAGAAAAAAGTTCCTGTTTTGATTGAAATACCAGTGGAAGAGGAATTGGATGTGCTTCCTATGGTGCCTAGCGGAAAATCTCTTGATGAAATGATTCTGGAGGTGACAAACTAATGGATAAAAAAAGATGGGTTTCCTTATTTGTGGAAAATAATAACGGTATTCTTGCAAAAATATCAGAGCTTTTTGCAGGAAAAATGTATAACATCGACAGTATCACTTCCGGTACTACAGATGACCCTACAACAACAAGAATTACAATCCAGTTAACCAGTGACGACATCACTTTTGAGCAGATAAAAAAACAGTTAAGCCGGTGTGTAGGTGTCATTAAGGTGATTGATTTTACAGACATACCAACATTTAAGAAAGAACTGATTTTTATTAAAGTGACAGAGTGCTCTCAGTCAGACAAAGATGAGATTTTTAAAATAGCTAGTGTGTTTAACTCTAGAGTAATTGATTATGGCGTAGACAGTATTTTGACAGAGGGAGTAAACGGGGTCGAAATCGCAA
>JAGZLR010000119.1 GCA_018364635.1 Clostridiales bacterium
AAGAGAAACTATTGATAGATAGAATGTCGGATATTCTGCTACGATTTTTCAATATAGATTGAGAAAGTTTTTCTGATGAAGTGTAATAATATGTGGTTATATGCTTTGTAGAAAAATCCGTAGGAATTAAAATTTTTTGTTTTATGGAAAGATTATAATTATGATATACTGAAAGAAAACGATAAAAAAGAATTTGGAGGGATGATCAATGAAAAAAAAAGATATCTGTGCTAAGCATACTTCTTTTTATATTTTGTTTGACAGCTTGCGGCAATAAAAAAGAAGAGAATGCTCTTCATCTAGGGGTTAATGCAATAATTACAGAAATTGATGCAACTAACCAGAGCATAACAGTAAAAGATTACGATATAGAAGATGATATTTTAGGAAGCAAATGTACCATTGATTGTTCTAAAGTCCCATTAATCTATTGCGATTATGATACAGGTGATGTGGAATCAATAGACTTTAAAGATTTACAACCTAATGATGAAATCATCTTATCTATTAGAAGTTCGGAAATTCAACGAAGAAAGAGTATGGATAGTGTAAGTTGTGAAATTGAGGTCGAGCAAATTCAATTAGGAACCCAGCGATTAAGTATAGACAAGTAGATTAATTTCAATCATAGGAAGAGTTGAAATTGACGAGGTGACAAAATGATAGAAATGGATGATAATCAATTGGGCAGAAACATTCAGCATTTACGAATAATCCATAATGAGACATTAGAAGAATTGGGCGGTATTATCCACTGTGCCAAATCAACAGTTAAAGGATACGAAAACGGAAGAAGACCAGATTTTCAAACATTACAATTATTGGCTGCGCATTATAACAAACCAATAGATGAGTTGCTTTATGCAGATTTGACTGAGTTAGAAAGTATATCCATCGATATGAACTCGCCGAGTCATATAATGGAATTGATGAAAACAATTTTGCCATTGTACAGTTCTGAAGATGCTATGGGAAACGCGAACTTTAAAAATGGATATGAACTGTCTCAAAGATTATTAGCGTCCTTTTCTAATGCTGAGGTTCTTCCTGGTAATATGATTGTTAGGATATTTGAATCGTTTGCTAATGCTACTGACGAGTCAGAGAACCTAGAAGCAGCAGCAAATCTTGTGTGGAGTATTTTTATATGGTGGTCACAGATATACGATATAAACCAAATCCTATCTTTACAGAACAAGTTGCAGTCAAAAAAGTTGAGTTTTAAAGATTGGATGCAACTCAAGGATACTGAAGATGCATCTGTTGCAGAGAAAAGAGTCAGTTTCATTACGGATTTTGGTGCGATAATTACTGAGGCCTTGAAAGCTTTAAAATCTGAACCGGAATGGTCTGATTTGGCGGATTACTACATTGCACTACGCTATATAGTGGGTATGGTTGACACTGATTTATCAGCAGAGATGAATTCGGCAGTTGGTATGCAGATGATGCTGTCGTTTATGATGCTGGGAAATAGTTACGCTTTTAAATTTTGCAAAATCTGTCTCTCTGAAAGTTGATAGTTCTCGAAATGCGAACATCGGTTTCCGATTTGTCTGTTATACTGTAAGTACAAAGAATAACAGGAGGTAATCGCCATGAATGAAAAGCATAAATTTGTCAATTGGGTTAAGGATCATAAGAAGCAACTGCTCATCGCAGGAATTAGTGTCACAGCTGTTATCGGGATTATTATCGGCCTAAAAAATAAAGAAGCTATCAAGGAACTGTGGGAGAATCTTGAAAATAGCCTAAGCAAAACAACGGAAAAACTACCTGAGTCCATCACTATAGTGAAGACAGATCCACAGGTGATTGAAGAAGTGATTCCTGTTAGGCTGTACACTTCTCCACAGGAGACTTTTGGTGTTAGTCAACATATTAGAAATTTATCTGGTGGCAGACATCATTCTATTGAAAAAGCAGCCGAGGCAGCAGCGTTAGGGATAGACCTGTTGCCGCATCAGACACTTGTTGATACATACACAAAGTTTGCTGCGTAAAGTAAAAATTCCAGCTTGTCGAATTAAAAGAGTTAAGAAAATTAGAATTTGTATGATTGAAATGAAAACTTCAAAAATATATTGACTTGTACGTAACGTACACCCTTATACTATCATCACAAGGAGGTGTGTCCGATGTTATTGAATGAAATTATTAAGGAAGTCGGAATGACAAAGCGTGCAGTTAAATACTATGAAGAAAAAGGATTGTTGTCAGTAGATAAAGATAGCAACGGCTATCGAAACTACTCCATGCAAGACGTTAAAACTTTAAAAAAAATTTCGGTATATAGAAAGCTTGGGATTGGTATTAAAGATATACAAACCCTTTTGGAAAAAGATGATAAAAGTATTCTTTTACGTATTTATCAGGAAAAATTACAGGAAAAAATTTTACAGGACTCAGAACTTGAAGCGTTGAAGCAATTTATAGATGATGGTAATGCAGACAAGGCAAATGAGATACTTGATTACCAAACTGTCGAAAATGCGATTGAGTCTTTATTACCGGGGAAAGAATGGGGAGATTACTTAAAAAGTCACTTCAAACCATTTCTTAATGTGAGATTAAAGACTCTGGAGCAGAAGCAAGCCTTACGGAACATATTAGAGTATTGTGATGAAACGACATTGAAAGTTCCTTTTATTATGGGAATAGGTGTAAAAATAGCAGGTGGGATTGCACCGGAAACAAGAACTGCAGATGAGATGATAGCTTATTATCGTGATATGAGTGAAAGCGAATATGAAAAATTAAAAGAAATGGTAAAGAAAGGTGCTAAAATGAAAACTGGCATTATGAAATATCATCCGTCATTTATTGCCCAGAGAAAAATGCAGAAAGAGTTCCAAGATAAAGGATATAACGACATATTCATTCCTAATTTGATGGTGCTATCTCCACAGTACGCAGAATACAAGAAAGCCTTAGATAAGGTAAACGATAGAATGTGTAGAGAACTTGGACTGCATTATGATAGCAATTACAACTTAGTTATAAAAAATCTCGAATAAATGAGTGTATCTAAAAAAGAAACAGAAGTTGGAAGGAGAAGTACTTATGCGTACCAAGAAAGCAATATTTTTTTTTAACCATTATATTCGGTTCTCTTGGACTGATGAACATAGTGTCTACTGATATAACACTGCCAATTATGTTTGTTTTTATGGGATTAACCTTTTTGACGAATGCAAGGGAGTGTTATGATAATGGTGCAAAGAAAGATGCTATGATATTTGCAGGTGTAGCAATTTTTGTCTATGTAGTTACTGTATATAACTTGATAAGCAGATTTATGTAAATTTCAGTTTGTCGAACTGAAAAACAGTGTAATAGCATGTGTAAAATAAAATATAGAATACCTTGCAGAGTAGGTTGAACTAAATGCCTCTATGATTTCAATTTTGAAGTCATAGGGGTATTTTTTGTGCAGAAAAATAAAAAATTTCCTTTTTCACCCTGTATTTTGCCCTCTGAACATTTCGTTATGTGAAGGCAAAAAAATAAAATTCATTTTTTGTTTGTAAAAACCCCTCTCTACGTTCTGATATATGAGGAACAAATTACATTTGCCTTAAAAGAATCGGGCCGGATTCAAGAACAAAGAAAAAATGAAAAGAGAAAGGAGAAATTACATGAACAAAACAATCTTAATGGGAAGACTGACAAAAGATCCGGAGGTGAAATATCTCCAGGATGAAAACAGTACTGCAATGGCAAGATACACGCTG
>JAGZLR010000120.1 GCA_018364635.1 Clostridiales bacterium
TGAAGAATTTGATATGGTTGCAATGGAGAGCATGTCTAATCAATATTTAGGCGGTGACAGTTCGCTTGCATGCTCTTTTGAGACACAGACCTTGATTGACAAAAAGGTTGTGGAGCTGGTAAAGAAACAGCATGATAAGGCGTATAAAATTTTGGAAGATAATATTGCTAAGCTTCATGAGCTGGCAAAATACCTGTATGAAAACGAAACCATTACAGGTGAGGAATTTATGCGAATTTTAAATACAAAGCCAAGGATTGGCATGAATGAAGAGGTAATAGCGGAATAAAAGAGATAAGGCAAGTGAGAGACGTTCTTACTTGCCTTAATAATATAAAATTTTATCTGCAATGGAATTTATATAGACTATATGCTGAGAGTGTAAAGCTGTCTGTGATTTTTTTATTAGAGATCCATGTTTCAAGTTCCTTGGGAGTAAGGAATACAATGTCCTCAATTCCTTCGTAACCATACTCTTTTTGAATATCTTCTACTTCGCATACAAATACAGCTGTTTGAGTACTTAAAATACCGCTGTCAGCAATTATATTGCCTAAATATTGAGTTTTTGTAATATGTGCATGTAATTCTTCTTTTAATTCTTTTTCTGCGTTTTGTTGTGCTGATAATCCAACTTCTCCAAAACCTCTGGGAAAGCAATATTGGCTTTGTCTGATAGCATGTCGATATTGTTTTAACAAAACCAACTTCTTGTTTTGAATAGGAAGGGTAACCACAGCTCCTGAATTGACAGATGGCAGTAATCTTTCATAGGTATATAGTTTCTTATTTTTATCAGAGACAAGATCAACTATCAAAATGTGAAAATCACTCTTATATAGTACACCTATTTTTTTATTCGTTTTTTCAACAAAAGTGTTTATTGTGTTCTCATCAAAGATAATAGAAATTTGGTCAGACTGTAAAAATAATTCAGGTCTTTCTTTATAGAGTTTTAGATAATCTTGCCATTCTTTATTCTCGCTATATTTAGATTTCATATTACACCTTTCTTGCATGCTTTAAAGAATTCTTTTTGGGGAATGATACAATTCTGTATAAATCTTTTATGCCAATGCCAATGCTTTGGACACTTTCCAGTATATCAGGTAAGTGGAACCATTTTGAAATTAAGGAACCAATAATACCGAAGATAATTGTTGCAAATACAGTTGAACCGCATATTTGCATAATTTCATTAAGGATAAGACTGTTAAATAATCCGAGAAAATTTTCCTGAATTAATCCCATAAGATAATTTACACCGCAAAAAACAAATATATAGATAAAAGCAGTCTGTAATCGTGATAACATTTGATGTGCGAGACGCTTGTTCCATAATTTTTTTTCTTTGGCGCAGTCTGTTGCTCGTGGAGTTTGACTCAAGGAGAAGGATTTGGTTTTCTCATATTTTTCCAGCTTTTGGTCCTCGCTAATAATTCGTACGGCAGTATCCCAAGGGGGTAAAGGAATTTCGTGTATCTGTGTAGTATTGCTGTCACCTGTATGAAAAATATGGTTATTTTCTTGATATAATATCCAATAATTTTTCAAACGTTTCAAAAAATCGTTTTGAAATAATGTTATATTGCCAGCGTCATAGCGTTTTGAGACGTTGGAAATACTATCTTCAACGGTATAGTTATAACATAAATCTATAATAGCTTCAGCAAGACAGGCAGCTTCGGTGTTTTTCAACTTATTTATGTGAGAAATCCAGATGGTTCTATTTTGGATAAGAGCATTGCCATTTGGAGTGTTTCGTATAGCTGCTTCAATATTTTTAAGGATTTTTATAGCAGCAGGCATGGAAGAATATTGTTTTGTTATTCTGCTTTGAGCTATGACAGAATGAATAAGTTCTAAAAATTCAGTAAAACTTTTTTTCGATGAAGTTTTAGCAGGGTTTCCGGAAGAGCTGTCTAAACTCATAGTCAAAATCATTTCAACAAAACGTTTAATATATTCCAAACGCTTCTTTTCATCATCACCGAGAGTATTATCGCAGAGAGTCTGTAAACTTTCTACATCACTATATTGCAGAGCTTTTTGTATTTTAAAAAGAAGTTCTTTTTCTGTACAACGTACAGGAAGACCGGAAAATAAAAAAGCATTTTTGTCTGGGGCATTACATTTTTCAATAGCGTTTTGAATGTATTTGGATGGAGTATTGATTTCTCCGTATCGGGAAACCTTCAATACACCTAAAGAGAACAGCTTTAATATTTCTGCATACGTATCCGGATTTTTAACAGCATATAAAAAAGCTTCAGAGTCAGTTAGTTGATTGTAAGAAAGAACTACGGTATTTCCTTTTTTTACAATTTCTTCAAATAAAGCTTGTTGGCCCAGTACAATTTCTTTTTTTGAGTTTCGCACAGAGTCTAATTCATATAGATATACAAGACGTTTCATGAACGATTATTCTCCATTTTCTTTTGTGATTTTAAAGGTATAGTAATTATATACCTCCTTTAAATATAAAACAATTGCGAAATGAAATGAATTGATTTAAAATAAAAGAACCTTAAAACGATTGTAATAAAAATAGATAGAAGGAGAAATGGCAAATGATTTACACAATTAAAAATGATAAAATAGAAGTCTCCGTAGAGGATTTAGGAGCTCAGATGCGCTCTATAAAGGATGCAGAAGGCAAAGAATATCTGTGGCAGGGAGATGAAAAATATTGGAATGGTTCTGCTCCGAATTTGTTTCCTTATATTGCACGTCTGACAGAGGGAAAATATACTTTGAGGGGTAAAACTTATGAGATGCCCAAGCACGGTTTTTTAAGAAATTCTGTATTGAAATTAAAAGAAAAGACACAGACTAAGATGGTATTTTCCTTAACAGACAGTGAGGAAACTTATAAGATGTATCCGTATCATTTTGAGATAAAAGTAAAGTATGAGCTGTTTGAAAACGAATTTAAAGTTTCTTATTGTGTATCTAATAAGGATAAAAAAGTGATGTGTTTTGGTGTTGGAGGGCATCCCGGTTTTCAAGTTCCAATAGAGCAGGACTTGTCTTTTGAAGATTACTTTATTGAATTTGCCCAAGGAACAGATATAAAACGTGTGGGAATGTCAGAGGATTGCTTTGTTACAGGAGATGAGGAAGCTTTTCCTTTAGAGGAAAACCAAAGATTATCTCTGCGTCATAATTTATTTGATAATGATGCGATTATCTTGAAAGATGCTCCGTCCAGAGTAGCGCTTGCATCAGAAAAGGGCGGCGCCAGAATTGAGATGGAAACCAGCCATTTGGGATATTTGGGAATTTGGCATAAACCGGCCAGCGATGCTCCTTATGTCTGTATTGAGCCGTGGAGTTCCCTTCCGGCCAGAAAAGATGTTATAGAAGATTTAGAGAAACAGGATAATCTGGTGAGCTTGAAGCCGGATGGTTATTACACAGGATTTTTCAAAGTGAAAATTGTAAAATAAAAGAGTAGGGAGTTGCTGCGTTAGGTGCATACCAGAATATTTTTGTATGCTGTTTAACGTAGCAACTCTTATTTTTTTGTTTTTTACGAAGTGGCTATCCCCCCGGGAGGCTTGTGTAAGTTATAGAATATGATAAAATAATATCAAAATGCCGGAATAAAGTGCGCAATAATTCATCAGGCATAGTTTGATTTAACATAAAGAGGAGGATATGTAAACATGAAGAAACGAACAAGGCTTTTGGCGCTGCTTCTCGCAGCATGTAT
>JAGZLR010000027.1 GCA_018364635.1 Clostridiales bacterium
TACTCCGTAAATCCTCCCAATTGTCAGCAATCACATTAGGATCAAAATCTGGATAAGATTTCATTGCCAAAATTCTTCCTGTAGACGGCTCAATAACGATGGCAGCACCTTTATTTGTACCTAATGCAGCATCAAGCCGCTTTTGTAAAGCTACATCAATTGTCAATACAACGCCATCTGCCAATATTTCATCTTTTTTCGTCACATACATAATCCTTTGTTTCAATTGATCAGAGACATTTTCTAGGCGATAATTTTCCGTTGCTTCTATCCCTGATCTTCCAGCACTTCGGTAACCAATAATATGGCTTGCAAGACTTCCAAAGGGATATTTTCTTTCATATTCTGAACCATTAAAAACACTATAGGCAAGAGGTGTCATATTAGCATCATAAATCGTACCTCTTTTTACATTCTCATCATAAAAACCAAGTCGAGGATTATAGCTATTAGTAGAAATCCTTTCACGATCCGTTGTCATTATCTTTATCAAATAAGCAGAAAGTGAAATAAATAGGACAAAAATAAAAATGAAGACACGATTCATACTTTTTTTCATATGATTCATTTTATTCTTCCCCTTCCTGTCTCGCTCTTTTTTCAGAATATACATTCACCCATTGAAGAAGTCCTGCCATCAACAGACTTACAATTACAGAGCTTCCACCATAGCTGATAAATGGCAAAGTAACCCCTGTTAACGGAATAAACTTTGTAACTCCTCCAAGAATGAGAAATGTTTGGAAGGCCATCATAGAAGAGACTCCTGCAGATAATAAACTATAATATCTTCTTTGACAATTAATTGCGATGGAAAATCCTCGATAAAAAAGGATTAAAAATATTAAAATAATACCTAAACTGTAAAGCCCTCCAAATTCTTCACAAATAGCTGCAAAAATAAAGTCTTTCTCCACAACTGGAATCGCTGTAGGCATTCCTCTTGTCAGACCGCTACCTAAAAACCCCCAGGTTGTAATAGCAAACAGAGACTGTACAATCTGATAGCCGTCTCCTGAAATATCACGCCATGGGTTTAACCATGCAGATACTCTCACTCGAACATGGGAGAATAATTGATAGGCAAGTAAAGAAGCAACAGAAGCACTTCCAATGCCGCATAAAAATAGCCAATGATTTGAAGTCGCCATATATAACATAACAAGATATGTCATAAAAAAGATTAAAGCTCCTCCCAAATCCCGTTGAACAACTAATAACACCACAATAATAGCGCTTAATACTGCTGTTGTAATTAGTTGATTGAGGTCCACCTTTTTACGAAACACAGAGGCCAGATAAAAAATAAATAAAAATTTTACAATCTCTGAAGGCTGAAAACTTAAAAAACCAAATTTAATCCAGTTTACTGACCCATACTCTTCCTTGCCCAATAGAAGTGTAGATATAATCAAACCAATACTTACAATTATATATAATCTCTCGAATTTTTCAAATCTAGGAATCAGTTTTAATATGGAAGGCAAAAAGAGCATCACAGCACTTCCTCCAATAAACCAAATTAATTGGCGAATTGCCAAATTCTGATTTAATCTGGTAAGCATAATCAGCCCTGTATCCATCAAAAAAAATATACAGTTCCACAAAAGCATACAACTTTTGGCATAAATTTTTTTTACAGCTAGCGTTACCAATAAGAAATACACTAGTCCAAATACACCTAATGCTAGAATCCTATAATCAAACATGTACTGCCCACGTTTATAGGACAGTAGCATAAATGCAGTTACATGCAAAAGAATAATTGTCACCCTTTGATATGCTGCTGCTCGCTGCTGACGGAATAAACTTTTATTGCGTTCAGCACATGTATATAAAAATGCAAACCACAAAAACAACAGAATATATCCAATAAAGAGATATCTGCACAGTAATACCGCAAAATCGTACATAGTTTAGATTCCTTCTTTACTCCACACCGCGGAAGAAATGCCCCTTTGTACTTGCATTATCTCCCATCAAGCGGATCAGCTTTTTTGTATCTTCGCTTTGATTGTTATATTTTAGTACTGTTTCTCTACAGGCTTTTAGAATTCTCTCTGTTTCCTCTAAATCTTCAATAGTGAAGTTTACCCGCACAAATCCAAAAGGCGAAGCTGCAATTTCATCATAAAATTTGATCGCAAAAATTGGTTTGCTGTTTAGTATACTACAAACACACTGTTTACAGTCCGGCAAAAGAGGAAACAAAATTCCTTTTCTATCTTTCAAATAAAACTTTTCTTTTGTGCCTCTTTGACTACAATACTGCTGATTTTTCTTATCCCCCACATAATTTCCAATTGGACACTGAACAGTTGTCATTAAAGGAAGATATCCATATATAATCGCCTCACAATTTTTTGATGCACATCTCAATTCCTCAAGATTCATCTCTGGCGACATACAAATATAATCTGCCTCCTGGCTATTCCAAAACTTCACAGTCTCTCTATTAAAAACATTCATGTTGTAATCAACAGCAATTTCCCGCCCTAATGATTGAGCGAGTTGAAATTCTCCCAAAGACCTGACAAGAAGGCCATCTATCTCACTATTATTTAATCTTTTTAACAGATCTTGATAGAATTCCCCTGTTTGCTTACGCCAAACACGTGGAAGTGCTCCATAAATAAGAATACCATGGTCATGCGCTTGTTCAACATAGATATCTAATTCTGACAAAAAAGTACTATTTAATTCAAAGTAGATAATATTAACGCCAAATGATGTCACCGCGGCCTTAAACTGATCTGGAGTGGTGACTGAGACATTGATTAACTTTTCATGCAGATTACTAGAAAATTGCTTCTCTTTTAACGGGGAAAGCTTTTCAATATCTCTATGGCTGCGTTTTAAAATCATCTGTTCTAGTTGCTCTGTTGCTGTTCTTCTGACACGATTCAATTCCTTAATAGAAACAAATGCATTGGCAGAACACTGCAACGAAAGATTTGCTAATTCAAATGGTGTGGCACCCGTTTTTAAGAGCTGCTGACGCACTTTTTCCTCTGAAATAGGAATCTGCTGTGCTTTTTCTACCACTTCACCTTCCACATAAGAAAAATTCCCATCATTATCCCATAACTTTAATGAAATTGGACAGCCTACTATAACCTTAGCTTCTCCATAGATCAATTTTTTTCTGCTATCTTTTTCATACACCCTTTTTAATTCATCATACAGTTCTTTATCATAGGTTTTGTAAACAATATTATTTTTTTCAATCTTTCCCTGCAAGGCAATATTGATTACTTCACCGGCTTTGGAAGGTTTGTTAATGCCGCTTCCAACATGAGGTTCGGTATTTGTCCAAATCTCAATGCCATCACCTGGGACAAGGGGTTCTCTTGTTCTTATATTCACTCTTCCCTTTTTCCCGTCATAAGAATCGACAAATCCTGCTTTTAATCCCCAATGTTTTGGCCTTTGTGTACTCATCATGTCTAATCCTGCATAAGTTTCATAATAGCCTTCACTGAATCCACCACGGTTAAACAATTGTAACAGTATTTTTAAATCTTTTGGATCAACAAAATACTGTTCAGGGTCGGAACAATAAAGATCAATATATTTCCGATAAATTTGGGTTACACCAGCAACATACTCAGCACTTTTCATCCTGCCCTCAATTTTTAATGAATCGATTCCTGCATCAATCAATTTGGGTAAAATTGTTACTGTTTGTATGTCCTTTGGACACAACAGATAACCTTCTGTAACAACATTGTCTTCTTTCCACAACTCATATGGCAATCTGCAAGTCTGAGCACAGCGCCCACGATTTCCGCTTCTGCCCCCTAACATACTGCTCATAATACATTGACCAGAATAACAGACGCACAATGCTCCATGAATAAAGGTTTCTATCATAGTATCTGTATTTTGGGTGATAGTTGTTATTTCATCAAGAGAAAGCTCACGGCTTAAAACCACTTTTGTGAAACCACAGCTTTCTAAAAAACGTACATCTTCTAAAGAATTCGTTGTAAGCTGTGTACTGGCGTGAAGAGGTAATTCTGGATATAATTGATGAATAACATGGGCTGCACCTATATCTTGAATAATCAGAGCATCCACTCCCATACAATATAAATCATGAATAAAGTCTAGTAATTTTCCCAATTCATGATCTTTATACAAGGTATTGACAGCAACATAAACCTTAACACCTCTTAAATGACAAAAATCACATATCTCCGATAATTCCTCTTTGGAAAAATTTCCAGCATACTGTCTTGCGCTAAAACTTTTACCACCTAAATAAACAGCGTCACATCCGCCGGCAACTGCCGCTTTTAGTGCCTCCATTGACCCTGCGGGTGCAAGTAACTCGGGTTTTTTATCTATTCTCATTTTTATACCTCTACCTCTGATTCTCTATTTTAAGTAAAATGATTTATCCTTCTTACTACTGCTTCTGCAAATCTTCCAGACGCTTGATTTCTTCGATATAAAGCTCTGCCTCTTCTTTTAATTCTTGGTTTTCAGCTTTCAATGACTCCATCGCAGCCTCTCTAAATTCTGCTTCTGTCTGTAACGAATCAACCATTGTTTTTAAGTTTGTGTTTTCTTCTTGAATGCTAATCAACGTTTTTTCAATTTTTTCTCTATCGATCTTTTGTTTTGCCTCTTCACTTAGCATCGTCTTACGCGAAATGTCAGCCTCCTCCTGAAGCCGTTTATTGTCAGATGCAAGTTTATTTAATCGAGCAACTGCTTCGGTATTCTGCGCTTTTAATGAGGCTAAATCTGACTGCAGTATTTCATTTTCTTTTATCTTTTCAACACAATTTTTTTCTGATTCCTCTATCTTTTCTCTTAACAGATCCAATTCTTCCGACAATGCTCTTTCTTTCTCTTTATATTGCTCTATCTCTGCCTCTTGCTTCGCGCTAGACTCTGCATTCAATGCAGCATTATGGTTCTTTTCCCTAATCAAACTTTCTTCTGCTTCTTTTTTGACCTGATTAATTTTTTGCTGCATTTCTATCTGGACTGTAGCAATTGACTCTTTTTTATCTTTTTCAAGCATCATAGATAACTCACGATATTTATCCATTGCCTTTTTTTCTGTATCAGCTTTAATAGAAATTACACTTTCTCTGATTTCATCCAGCTGTTGTTGTGCACTTTCCTTTATATTAATAATTTCTTCATTTAATTTATGATTTTCTTCAAACAGCCGGTCTCTCTCTGCTTCTAACTGCGCATATTTTTCTTTTAACTCTTTATAATCCTCAGAAGCTTTGACATCAGAAATTCCCTCTGCATCAATCCTTCTATTTGCTGCATCTAAATCCCTCTTATAGCTCTCACATTCTGCCTTCATTTCCTCGCCTGCTGCTAATGCCTTAAAATAGGAATCTGCTACATTGATTGCAGCCAAGGTAAGAATCAGTGTAGGCCCCAAATATCTAGAAGATTTACTTGCTTTAATCTCTGTAATCTTACTGTTGATAAACTCTGCGACCTTTTCAATATATTCCTGTGAATCAGGACCTACCAACGTTAACGTACGTCCATCAATAACAATACGAACTTTATTATTTGTTTCCATTGCTTCCTTTTTAATCTCCATCTCTTCTTCCATCGTTTTACCCTCTTTTCTTTATACATTCTTTTTCTGAAGTATCTTCTTCTTTATCCAAATATAGAAAATACATAACGGCGGAACAGTGAGATATACAATTATGGCACTAAAACAAAATCTACCGATAATAGATGCCTGCCCCATATCATGCCAAATATTCTCACAAATATAGATAGCCAAGGTATGACTCAAATAAATGTAATATGAAGATTTATCCAAGTAGACAAAAAATTTATTTTGGCGCTGACTAAATTTATGATAGATCCTCTGCGATATTCCGTAGGTTGTAAGCACCGCAAAAATATAAAAAACCATTTCTACCATGCGGTAAGAAGAATATGCCACACCATTTATTACCGATTGATATGACGCATAGAGATGATACCCACCAAAAATAACTGCGGCAACAAGATAAACATAAAATCTGCTTTTCATTAAGTCAGTAAAGTCTTTCTCATCAAAAGCTGCATAACACCCGATGACAAAATAAATCAAATAAAGCCCAAAGAAACGATCGGAATATATAAAATCTCCAAAATATGCCATTAACAGGTTAATAACAATAGCTCCAGCCAAAATGCTAACAGATGAAAATTTTTGGAATAGATAATGTATAATTCCATAAAGTAGATAAAGCTGTATGGTTATAGTGATATAATAGAATGGAGAAACCATATCACCTAAGAAGAAGGATTTTATTAATTGGAATAAAGATTTTGGCTCAATGAAACCACGCATCAAAAAATAAACGTAATAAACAATAAACCAAAAAGCATATGGTATCAATACTTTTGTGACTCTCTTTTTCAAAAATTCACCATAATGAAATTCTTTATGTCGATAAGAAAATGATAACTTTAAACCGCTTAAAAAAATAAAGCCTGGCACTACAAAATGATTGATTTTGTTGAAAACAAAGAAAACAAAATATTGCCAACTACCCTTGATCAGTTGATTAACTGGAGCTGACATGAGATGGTTTAAAATAACAATGAAACAATAAAATGAAACTAAAAGAGGAAGTTCATCCAACCATTTCTTTTCAATATATGTATTTTTTTTAATTGATTTGCGTTTTTGATTACCCAAATAAAGAACCCCTTTTTCCTAAGTTTAGAATATTGTTATCATCATAGCATAAAACGCAGAAAAGCTCAATGCCCATACCAATGACTAATCTATCTTTCTTTTATTATTGAGTAACAACAGAAGGCGTGGTACACTAAACATATAAAACTTATAAGGAGGAATGAAAGATGATTCTTACTAACTTTAAGACATTAGAAATGTATAAAGGGATGAGTAAACGTCTAGATATTGCCATTGACTACATCCTAAAAACAGATGCTTCACAACTGGAGCCTGGAAAGTATCCTATTGATGGGGATAATGTTTTTGCAATCATTAATCAGGGTACGACAGGAACATATGATGAAAAAAAATTTGAATCCCATAAACGATACCTGGATATACAGACTGTAATTTCCGGAGATGAGAGAATTTTTATTGCACAAACCAATGATTTAGCTATCTTGACACCATATCAGGATGATTCTGATATTATGTTCTACCAAGATGCTCCTGAAGACGCTATTGTACATATACGGCCAAAACTAGCTTTAATACTGTATCCAGAAGATGCCCATAAAGTGAGTGTAGCTACTGATAGTCCAAAATCAGTGAAAAAAATGATTGTCAAAGTAAAAATTTAATTATTTCCATATCATACCAAATACAATTTCAAAAACAATGAATGTCTCTTGAGAAACAGGACATAATAATTTCGTAATCTTAATCTCAAGGAGGATTTCATTATGAAAAAAGCTAACGAATCCATTAAATGTTCTGTTCATCAATGCAGATATCATTGTGATGACAAGAATTTCTGCTCTCTCGACTGCATCTCTGTAGGTACACATGAGGCTTGCCCAACAGAAGAGCAGTGTACAGACTGTCTTTCTTTCACAATGAAATAAAAAATATCCAAAAAGGACAGATGGGATAATCTCATTTGTCCTTTTTGGATATTATATTAAGAAAATATTCTACAAATAAACTGTCGCATTATATCAGTTTTCGTGAATCTTTTTGCTCTCTTAAAATGAAAAGTATTCTAAGACAAGTAATTGTTATAGATAATAACTTTTCTTCTAAATCAATTTATTTATATCTTTCCCTGTCTATTAAAAAATACGAATCATAACTCAACTCTATCGAAAATTCTTCCCTTTCCACAACTTCTGATCCTCATCGTTTTGTCTGAATCGTCAAGTGATCAATCATGGAACTAATTCTATCACGGTCCATCTTTTCTTTCACTGCTTTTCGTACAAAATCTTCAGGAGAGAAGCCACAATAGGTGACATAATCAATAAATTCCTGATAAAATTCTTGTTCCAGTTCAACTGTCAACTTTTTATTCTTTTTTCCAGCCTTCGGCGAATTTTTTTTTGTAACCACTTTTTTTACATTAGCTGCTGCCATCATTCTACCTCTTGATTCTCTTTCCACCATTTGGAAAACTTCTGCATCATATCCAAATATCCATAATCTTCTAATGCCGATAAAATGTCTTCTTTCTCTAACACAACCTGTTCTATCATACCTTCACTACAGTCATTACCATCAATACATAAATAGATACCTTTTGTTAATTGGATTTCTCCAGGCAAATGATCTGTAATAATCATAACATTTCCAAAACAGTCTTTCCAGGATGCCGATCGTATTTTTTCTAAATTCATAAAAATCACCATTTATTATTATAAACAATTGCATCTCAATTGTCAAAAATTTGGCGCATATATCATAAATCCTAGGTATCCGCAATACGTCAAAATCATCCCCATGCCGACCAATCTGCTGATTCTTCCATGTTTATACATTGGAATAAAAAAACATATAGAGACAATAACCAAAAAGAATACATCGTAAAATGAAGAAAACGTTGTCTCAATTGGCTGTATTGCTGATGATATTCCAAGAATAAAGAAAATATTAAAAATATTGGATCCAACAACATTGCCCATTGCTATATCATTTTCTCCTTTTTTTGTTGCAACAATACTGGTAACTAATTCTGGAAGTGAGGTTCCCACTGCAACAATTGTCAAAGCAATTATTCTTTCACTGATTCCCAATAAATGAGCAATTCCTGTCGCACCTTCCACTGTAAAGTTTCCTCCTGACACAATACAGATAATACCTACCAAAGTAAAAAGTATTGCTCTGGAAGCAGATACAGAGCGCTCTTTACTTGCTGTAGAAAATCTTGGCTGCATCCGAATCGCAGAAAACAAAAGTACTGTCATATAACATACAAAAATAATCAAAAAACATAGACCATCGATCTGAGATAAATATAAGCTCTTATTTAAAACTGCTCCACTTCCTAAAGAGAGTATCATAAGAAGTATACTGCCTAAGACAGAAAATGGATAGTCTTTCACAATCAGCTGGTGATCTGTCTTTTGTGGTCGTATGACAGAGCTGATACCAGCAACAACTAAAAGATTAAAAATGTTTGAACCAATGACGTTACCTAAGGCAATGGCGTTGCTGTCTTTGATCGAAGCAGAAATGCTGACTGCCGCTTCAGGAGCACTTGTTCCAAAGGCAACTACTGTAAGGCCAATAATCATTGGAGAAATATGTAGTTTTCTCGCAATATCCGAAGCACCATCTACAAACCAATCTGCGCCTTTTACCAGAAGTAAAAATCCGAGTATAAGCAATGCAAAATCCATATTCATCCCTCCTATTAAAGCTAATGTACATCGTTTAAAAAAATACCTTGATTGTTAGTAAGTTTCTGTCGAAAAAAAAGAGCGGGGTAAATTCCCCCACTCCTTTATTTTAGAAAATCTTTTGCTCCAGGATGTCCATAGGCATTCGGCGTTGACAATACCGCCTGCTTAATTGCTTCTGCCATCACTTGAGAAGCTAATGTTCCAACCACATCAACATCCCCTGATTCCTCCCCAACAGACATAGCATAAACACTATCTCCATCCACAGAAGTATGGACTGGACGTACGGTACGTGCAATTCCATTTTGTGCCATAGCTGCAATCTTTCCCATCTGTGCTTTAGAAAACTTTGCATTTGTAATAATGGCACCAATTGTAGTATTACCAACAAAGCCTGCGTCTAATTCAGATTGTCTGTAAATTTCCATTTCCGAATCTTCAAAGGCACTTTTCTCTTTATTTAATAGGCCAGCTAATTTTTTTCCAGTTTTATCATCAAAAACATCTCCAAAAGCATTTACAGCTACGACTGCTCCTACTTTAAGCCCTCCTAATTGTACTGCATAACAACCCAAACCAGATTTCATCATTCTGTCAGGTCCACATATCTTTCCAACCGTAGCACCTGTTCCTGCGCCTAAAATGCCACTTTTACAGTTACTATGTTCTGCATCTTGACATGCTTCATACCCCATTTTCTGGTCTGGACGGACATGAAAATTGCCTAATGCTAAGTCAAAGATACAAGACTCACAAACCAAAGGAACAACCCCACCCCCTATTTTATATCCAATATTTCTTTCTTCCAAATACCGCATAACACCACCAGCAGCGTCCAGCCCATAGGCGCTGCCGCCACTTAATAAAACAGCATGAATGATATCCGTTGTAGCTCTGGGGTTCAATAATTCACTTTCCCTGGAAGCTGGTCCTCCGCCTCTGACATCCAACCCTGTAACAGCACCTTTTTTACAAAGTATAACTGTACATCCTGTTGCGGCTTTAAAGTTCTGTGCATGCCCTATTTGAATATTTTCTATTTCTGTAATATCAATTTCTTTCAAAATTTCCATGAAAAACCTCTTCTCTTATGATTGATTCATTCATCAGGAACCTTAGTATCTCTTTTCTATAGACTTCTATCCTTCTTTATAACTAAAATAGCAATAAAAAAGGTCTTATGATGCTATTTTTCCCTATTACACTTTATTTATTTGAAAATAACGTAGGTAATATCACTATTCCCTACGTTATTAGAAAACAACTATATATCTTTGCGTTTGTATATTGATCTTGAAGTATCCTATTTTTTAATTTATTTTTGAATTATTTGACTACAATATTTACAATTCTGCCTGGAACAACAATCTCTTTTACAATTGTTTTACCAGATAACTTATCACTTAATGCTTCTTTAGCAGCAGCTAAAATTTGATCTTTGTCGGACTCAGCACTGACACTAATATTACATCTTACTTTTCCATTGATTTGTACTGCCATATCAATAGTATCTGTTTTAAGCTTGGATTCATCATAAATCGGCCATTTCTGCTCAAATAATGGAGATTTATGACCTGTAAGTTCCCACATCTCACTAGCTACATGTGGTACAAATGGTGCTAAAAGGATTATTAAGGCATCTAATGTATCTTGATCTACACCATTGTTTTTCTTCGCTGCATCAATCAACTTTCCTGTAAACTCCATAAATCCACTGACAACGGTATTCATAGTAAAGGCATCCAGTCGATTTGTAATTTCATAGATCAATTTATTTTTGTAAAATTCAATTTCTCTGGACGGCGCAGTAATCTTTTCTCTATATTCATCTACAAATTTCCATACTTTGTTGATATATCTAAATACACCATCAATACCGCTGTCATCCCATTCAGAATCCAATTCAGGAGGACCAACGAACAGCTCATACATTCTAAGAGAGTCGCAGCCGTATCGTTCAACCAATTCGTCTGGAGAAACAATATTACCTTTTGATTTACTCATTTTTGCTCCATCTTTATTGATCATACCTTGATTGAATAACTTTTTGAAAGGTTCATTAAAATCAACTACACCAATATCATATAAAAATTTGGTATAGAACCGCGCATATAAAAGGTGTAGTACAGCATGTTCTATTCCACCCACATACAAATCTACAGGCATCCATCTTTTAAGAGCCTCTTTGCTCGCAAGTTCTTGATCATTATGAGGATCTGCATAACGAAGGAAATACCAGCTAGAACCAGCCCACTGCGGCATTGTATTTGTCTCTCTTTTCGCTGGACCACCACATTTTGGACAAGTAGTATTGATCCAATCCTCTATTTTGGATAAAGGAGATTCTCCAGTATCTGTCGGCTGATAAGAATCTACTTTCGGTAATTTTACTGGGAGCTGGTCATCAGGAACAGCTACAACACCACAATGTGGACAATGTACCAACGGTATAGGCTCGCCCCAATATCTCTGTCTTGAAAATACCCAGTCACGAAGCTTATAATTTACAGATTTTCTTCCAAATCCTTTTTCCTCTAAAATATGAGGTGCTTTTTTCTTTGCATCAAAAGCTGTCATCCCATTAAAAATTGGGGAATTGATGATAACTCCATCTCCAACATAAGCTTCTGTTAACTCTTTTTCTTCTTCTCCTTCTGGCAAAATAACCTGAACAATTGGAAGGCCAAACTTTTTGGCAAAATCAAAGTCACGCTGGTCATGAGCTGGTACACACATAATGGCACCTGTACCATAATCAGCCAGTACATAGTCAGAAACCCAAATTGGCGTTGGCTGTCCATTTAACGGATTAATTCCATAACTTCCTGTAAAGACACCTGTCTTTTCCTTATCTGTCATACGATCCACAGAAGATTTTGTGGAGGCAATATAGCAGTACTGTTCCATAGCTTCTTTGTTCTCAGGCTTTGTTATTTCTTTTACCAAAGGATGTTCTGGTGACAATACCATAAACGTTGCTCCATACAGAGTATCTGGTCTTGTAGTATAAACTGTAATGGTTTTATCTGTTCCCTGCACTTTAAAATCGACTTCAGCGCCATAGCTTCTGCCAATCCAATCGGCCTGCATTTTCTTTACTTTTTCAGGCCAATCTAAAGTATTAAGATCTTCCAAAAGTCTATCTGCATACGCTGTAATTTTCAACATCCACTGCCTTAAATTCTTCTTTGTTACCTGAGCACCGCATCTTTCACAGACACCATTTGTTGCTTCCTCATTTGCTAAAACACATTTACAGCTAGGGCACCAGTTTAAAGGCATTTCTTTCTCATAGGCAAGACCTTTTTCAAACATACGAGCAAATATCCACTGTGTCCACTTATAATATCCTGGATCTGTCGTATTAACTTCTCTGTCCCAATCATAAATGGCACTAATATCATGAAGCTGTCTTTTTACATTTGCGATATTTGCAGCAGTACTTATTTCTGGATGTGTATTTGTTTTAATAGCGTAGTTTTCTGCTGGTAATCCGAAAGCATCCCATCCCATTGGATGAAGAATCTGGAATCCTTGCAACAACTTATAACGACTGACAACATCACTTAATACATAGCCTCTCCAATGACCTACATGAAGTCCCTTTCCAGATGGGTACGGAAACATATCCAAGCAGTAATATTTTGGTTTGGAAGGATCTTCTTTATTTACCGGATTCTTCTCCCATTCTGCACGCCATTTTTTTTCTATTCTCTGAAATTCATAGCGGTTACTCATATTGCTTCCTCCTAAGAAATAAAGTTTAATCAATAAGAAAAGGCCTCATCTCCTTTAGAGACGAAGGCCCGTCTTCGTTTACCACTCTATAATGTTTTTCACAGTCCTTTAACGCAGGAAACGTCATAGCCTACTAAAATTTTCAGCCTGAAGCTCCAAGGTGAGTTCACCATTGTTCTGATACTGCCTTACACCAAACAGCAGCTCTCTGCAATCTTACAAAATGGCTAATATTCCTCTTCAAAGCCTTTTTATTTTATCCTATTATTAACATATACAGTAAATATATACCATAATCTAGAATAAAAATCAAGCATCTATCAAAAATAAACTTATATTGTCAATTAACTTTGCTTTATAAAAAATTTTAAAATAAAACTTGTCATTTCGGACCAGCAGTATTATAATGCCATTAATCGCATTGTATCTTAAACACTAAGAACGATAGCAGGAGGTAAAATCAAATGAATAAAAAACAATCCACAAAAACGCTGGAGCTTGTACAGCTATCCCTATTTGCGGCGCTAATTGTCATTATGGCATTTACACCGTTTCTCGGGTATATCCCGTTAGTCTTTACAAAGGCGACGCTGATTCATATTCCAGTCATTATCGGATCGTTGCTGCTGGGCCCAAAGAAAGGCTCCATCTTAGGGGCACTTTTCGGACTGACCAGTTTGCTAAATGCAACCTTTAATCCGGTTCCAACATCCTTTGTCTTTTCTCCATTCTACTCAGGAGGAAATTTTTGTAGCCTTATTATTGCATTTGTACCTAGAATTCTTATTGGTATTGTGCCATATTATGTCTATAAATTAATTGTAGGGCTAATCCATAAAAAGGACAGTACATTTGCCCTTGTGGTTGCTGGTCTTGCCGGCTCCCTAACAAACACATTATTAGTAATGAATTTTATTTATATCTTCTTTGCAAAAAGTTATGCCCAGGCAAGCGGACGAGCATTTGAAGCTCTATATCAGGCAATTCTTATGATTATCTGTATCAATGGCATTCCAGAAGCCATCATTGCTGCTATTATTGTCACAGCAGTCTGTAAAGTGATGATAAAAATTAAAGTTGGTAAAATTTCAGTTCAAACTGTCAAATAATAATAAAAATGCTTTCAGGTTTGCGATTGCCTGAAAGCATTTTTTTAGTCTAAGACTAAGGCGATATATCCATCAACCTCACAACATCCATATGCCATTGCATAAGGTGTTCCATTTAATGGAGAGGCAGATTTTCTCCAGATTACTTTTTGACAGCCTTTCTCTAAACCCAGCACTTTTGCTGCATATAGAACAAGAGTATCCTCCAAAGAGGTGGCTTCCTTAATTATGATAGAATTTTGAGAAAAAGAAAGTATCATGTAAAAACATTGTTTACCATCCGATACCCTCACGTTGATTCCTCCGGTAAACATATTTTCGTCTAAAGCATATTGAATGGCCCCTTCATCCCATCTTACATATCCTTCCCCATCATAAACATCATCGCGCGATTTTTTATATGCTGAAGCTTCCACATTTCTAGTTATAATAAGTTTAGTATCACAATGAAGTGTTTCTATCGCATACTCACACATTTTTGTATAACTACTTATTTGGTAGCCACAATTTTTATAAAATCCAAATAAGCGCTCACTAGCAGGAACCAAAACAGTACCTTCCGGATACCTTCGATTACATTCCTCTAACAGCTTTGTACTATAACCACGAGATCGAAATTCTTGAAGCGTGGATACTGCATATAAATATCGAATAGGATGATAAACGCCATTTCTTTTCATCTCAGCTTTCAGTGCATAAATGACAGAGACAGCCCTTCCATCTTCTTTATAAACAATAGTATCTTTTGGAATGTATCTATTACGGAAAAAGAACTCAATATACTCTTTAGAATCATGAAAACATTCCCTCCAAATTTCTTTTAAGGCATCTGTCTCAACTTCACATCCTGTGACAATCATAGTTCCTCCAAAAGTGTAGCCGTATACTTTTCTAAAAGAATATCTGGTTTATATGCAAGCTTTGCTTTACGGAGACCTTCCTCCCCTAAATCCTCTTCACGATTGACATAAGTATATCCCTGCAGACAATTTGTAACAAATTGCTGATTAATCATCGGATAAGCACCTTGTATATCGCCAAAAGCTTTTTCTATATTGACATCAAACACTTCTTCACTAATTGGACTTCCCATAGTAAAAGCAACTACTTTTCCTTCCCTGCGAAGCAAACCTCCCTGCATCCCAAGCTCAAAAAAATGCCGGAAAGCCTCTCTCACTGCACAGGCCTCAAGCTGCAAACTAGCCTCCTTCAGCTTAGAATACTTGACACACCATTCATCACTCATCTTTGAGCATTCCTCAATATTATGTTCCGTAATTTTTTCAAAATTCCAATTGTCATTATCTTTAAATCGTGCAATATGATTTCTTTGTCCATGAAAATGTTTGCCTGCTAGTTTTGTAAGCTTTTCAACAGAGTAGATATAGTCAAACTGGTCTCTCTCTTCTTTAAAATAAAACGTTGTCGGATACAATGTTTCCAATAACTCCTTTTGCTTCACCGTAATTCCACGTAAAATAAATTGAGTTTGACGTTCCTTTGAATCATAAATTAGCTGATCTATCACTGACTTGACATCACCTAAACCTACAGGATAAGTGTATACAATTCTTTCATGATTACTCAAGCAACAAAGAAAATTATTGACTTGTGCAATTTTTGTATGAAAAATATTTCTCCACATATAAAGTGTTGAAAAAGAGTATTCGCAGCCCATATACTTAGATGAAGCCAAAAGTGGTACAATCCAATTTTTATCTTTCAATTCGATTTCTCTAAAATCTAACATATTATTGTTCCTTTCTACTTAATAAATACTTATTACTAATTTAGAAGTATAATCTTTTTCCCCATGAAAATCAACCTCTACTCATCTTTTGAGAGAAGCTTATGAATTATACATTGTCAAAAATCCATCCAAAAGCTTTCTTTTGTATTTTTCTATTCACATAACAAAACACCAGTTTCGGTAAATTTATACAAAAAAAGCACAGACAAAGAAGTCTGTGCTTGCCAAATTATCTAATTACGCGTTTTGCAGATACATATGTTCTTGCTGAATAATCTTCATTTAAATTGCTGATAATTACGCTGTAAGCTTTTCCAGAAGAAGAATGAATATAATCACCATTTCCAATATAAATACCTACATGAGAAACCTGTCCATTATTTGGACCTGAAGTATCAAAAAATACTAAATCTCCGGCTCTTAATTCTCCTTTAGAAACTGGCACACCGTTTCCAGCTGCCATCGATGCAGAGCTTCGATTCAATTTAATGCCAAAATGATTCATGACAGAATATACAAAACCTGAACAGTCAACTCCACTTGATAAATTTGTACCGCCCCATACATATGGTGTTCCAATAAACTGTTTTGCGTATGCTACAATCTTCTGACCCATATCAGACTCAAGTCCACGGTCTGGTTTTTCTCCTGTACGAATAGAAATATACTCTTTATTTAAATATCCAGCCTGTCCAGCTTCTGTCTCTACTTTTACCCATTCAGTTCCAGCCTCCACTACATCGACAACTTCACCTGTTGGAAGAACAGTAACTACATTACTATTGGTAGATGCTTCACTTCTTAATCTAAGTCCACCATCGGTTGTAACAATGGCATATGTATTACTTACCGCACTGCTTGCAGGTACTGCAACAGAAACAGTAGGTACAAGGTCTATTCCTGTTCCATTTACATAGGAAGATGCAATATAAGCAGTATCTCCATTTGTTCTTTTTATTTGATACCAGTCATCCAACTTTCCTATAATTGTAACTGTATCGCCACTTTTTGCCTGTGCCACCACACCAGCATCTGTAGATGGTAATTTTCTAATATTGATATCAGAACCATTTACTTCCCCCTGCGCTGATGCAACTTTCACATATTCAGAAGAGATAAATGCCTTTTGACCTGATGCATTAATTTCATACCAGGAGCCTTGGTTATTTGTAATTGCTACTTCTGTTCCAGAATTAAGAACGTCTACTACAGCAGCATTTGTATTTGCTTCTGCACGAATATTAATAGAATCTCCTGTCACTACACCTTTACACTGAGCAAATGCGCTTGATGATAGTACACAAACCGCAGCCGATGTTGAAATAAATAGCTTCAGTATCTTTCCCTCAAGTTTCATATGTATCCTCCATCTTCAAATGTTACAGTTATGTTACAAAACCAATTATATGGAATTCCGCCTATCTTGTCAAGCAAATTGGCAAGATACATAAATTTTGTACAAAAACGATAATTTTATTTGTAATACCCTAAGAAATTAATTGAATTGTTGTCTATTTTTCATATTTACTTCATAAGTACTTAATATTATTGTAATATTTATATTTTTTGTCACTATTGTGGGATGACAAAAAACATAAATAAGTTTACTATAAAATTGAAAAAGGTGGGTGAATTTATGACTTCTCAAAAAATAGAAGAATTGTTATGTCAGCAAGAAAATGAAAAACTTGATTTTAAATTAGACTATTCTTTAGACTATGAGACCAATAAAAAAGAAATGGTAAAAGATATCAGCGCTATTGCAAATACACGTGGTGGCCGGGGATATATTCTATTTGGCATCAAAGATAAAACAAAGGAAATTGTTGGTATCAGCAGTGATAAATTAATTGAAGAGGAACGTTTACAACAGGTAATCTCTAGTCGAATTGATCCACCAGTCAGTGTAAAATTAGAGGAATGTAACTATCGAGGAAAACGGATTATTGTGTTAACTATCTATAAAAGCAGCCAACGGCCCCATCAGATTATGCATACCGGAACCTTTTATCTCCGCCGAGGATCTACTACTGATATTGCAAGGCGCAGTGAAATTGCAGCTATGTTGCAAGAAAATGGCATTGTTGCTTTTGAGACAGTCCTTCTTCCTCATGCTATATTAGGAGACTTAGATATAAAACTAATCCGCAATTATATCTCACCTTCTTTGTCTTTAAAAAGTCAGAAAAGTCTATTACTCCTTGAATCTATGGGAATTATCACAAAAGATTTAGATCGAGAATACTATCAACCCACTATGGGAGGAATGTTGCTATTTGGTGTAGAACCACAAAAGTATCTAATCTCTACAGCCATCAAAATTGAATATCACGGAGAAACGAAACTATTTAATGGTGCCTTACCAACCATGTTGGATAAAACTGCAGAACACATTATAAATATTTTGTCTCCTTATGGATACCCTGCCGCCGCCGTTCTAGAAGCGCTTTATAATGCTGTTGTTCATAGAGATTATTGGGATACTTCAAGGGAAATCTATGTATATCTTGGAAAAAACAAAATTGAAATTGTAAATCCAGGTGCCATTAATGCCCGTGAGGGAATTATAAATTTAGAGGACGATTTAAATCCTTCTCGAAGAAATCCGTGGCTTTATCAAAGACTTTTGCTGATGGATAAAAAACAGAGATTTTTAAACAACGCTGTAGGTATTCGTAATATTTACGCTTCTTTTTCGAAATCTAATCATATAGTAAAATTTATTAATTTACCTAAAAAAAATCTATTTAAAGTGGTTTTGCCTGGAATTGATGAAATCTAATAAAAAGGCATTGGAATAAATTCCAATGCCTTTTTTCTTAAATTTATTTTTATTCAGCTTCTGCTTCTGCTTTTGTGTCTTCAGTAGCAATCAGTTCTACTAAATCAACAACTTTATTAGAATAACCCCATTCATTATCATACCATGCTAAAAGTTTTACAAAATTATCATCTAGCATAATACCCGCCTTCTCATCAAAAATACAAGTATGGTAATCCCCTTTCAAATCGCTGGATACAATTTCATCTTTTGTATATGACATAATCCCACGCATATTGGATTCACAAGCAGCACGAATTACTTTACAAATATCATCATATGTAGTCTTTGTTTTTAACCGTGCAGTCAAATCCACAACAGATACATCATTACAAGGCACTCTGAAACTCATTCCTGTCAACTTGCCTTTCAATTCTGGAATAACCAAAGCGCAGGCTTTCGCTGCACCAGTAGAGGACGGAATAATATTGTTAAATACAGAACGGCCTGTTCTCCAATCCCGTCCTGCACGGGCATCTACTGCTTTTTGTTTCGCTGTTGCAGCATGAATTGTTGACATAAGCCCTTGTTCGATACCAAATGCATCATTGATTACTTTTACTAATGGCGCTAAGCAGTTCGTTGTACAAGATGCATTAGAAACAACTTTCATATTTGGTTTATAATCATTTTGATTAACACCCATAACAAAAGTTGGTGTCTCATTGTCTTTTGCCGGAGCTGTTAAAATAACTTTTTTTGCGCCACCTATAAAGTGAGCTGACGCTTTTTCTGTGGTATTAAAGGCACCTGTAGACTCAATAATATACTCTGCTCCACATTCAGACCACTTGATTTTGGATGGATCTTCCTCACTAAAAACTGTAATTCTTTTACCATTTACAATAATCGCGTTATCGGCCTCCTCAACTGTTCCGTCAAATCTGCCAAAAACACTGTCATATTTAATCATATATACCATATAAGAAAGATCAGCCTTTCTTAAATTAATGCCACAAACTTCAAATTTCTCTGGCTTCTTCATTAAAATTCGTAAAACAACTTTACCAATTCGACCAAAACCATTGATACCAACTTTAATTGCCATGTAAAATACATCTCCTTTAAATAATGATGCTATTATAGTATCATAAAAAAATTTCTTTGAAAAGCAGATTGATTCTTTCAAAAAAATTCTGTAATCTGCAACAAGATTCCTATATTATTTTCATAAAAAATCACAACAGAATACTTCTCTACCGTTTTATGTGCTATATTTAGAACTTCACACTTGTATGAATTAACGATAATACGTATAATGGAATCAGTATAAGAAATATAAAGGGAGACAACACACTATGATTACTGCTGATTGTCATTTGCATACAAACTTTTCATTTGATTCTGATACACCAATGGAATCTATGGTCAAAAACGCAATTGCTCTTGGACTAAAACAAATCTGTTTTACAGATCATATGGATTATAATTATCCATCCCAATATGGCAAACCAGAATTTTCTGTAGAAGACTATTTTTCAACAATCGACTTCCTGTCAGAAAAATATCAAGGACAAATTCTTATTAGAAAAGGGATTGAACTAGGTCTAAAACCAGGGATTGAAGAAAAAATCAATCTTCTAACGAAAAAGTACTCTTTCGATTTTATCATTGGGTCCTCTCATTTGGTTCATGAGATTGACCCCTTTTTTCCAGACTTTTGGAAAGAAAAGTCTGTAGAACAAGCAGTATGTGAGTATTTTCAGTCGATTCTAGAAAACTTGGAGCTATTTCATGATTTTGATGCCTATGGACATATCGACTATGTTACCCGTTATGCGCCAACTGGCCCTAAATATACGGAGTATACAAAGTATCAAGAATTGATAGACGAGATACTCCTTTCTATCATTCGCCACCAAAAAGCGCTTGAAATCAATGCTGCCGGATATAAATACGGCTGTGGTCACCCGAATCCACACGAAGACATTATTCAAAGATACCTTCAACTTGGAGGAAAGTTAATCACCATAGGCTCTGATGCTCATGAACCTCAGCATATGGCTTATGAATATTCTCTGCTAAGGAACAAGCTTTTGGCGTTAGGAATTAAAGAATATGCTGTTTTTATAGAGAGAATCCCCCATTTCTTTTGTATATAAAAATGTGTTTCTTGGCACTTTTTTAATCCCACAGAAAACTCAGAGGAGTCTTTTTCATAATTTTTTGCCAATCATAACCATATGTAATAGCACAGAGAATTGCACTTAATAGGAAGCCAAAGAAAACATCGATTACTGAATGCATTCTCAAAAACACAGTTGAAAGGCAGATGAAAACTGTGGTAAGCAGTGAAATAAACTTTACAATTGTATGATATCTAAACGTTTCTGATCTATGTATTACCATATAAATTGCTGTTGTACTACTAACATGAATTGATGGACAAACATTAATTGGTGGATCAATGCTATATACAAATCTCATAATATCACAAAATATGCCATTGTCTGGTATTATCCCCCTTAATCTATGTCCATTAGGGAATACAAAATAAATAAGTAGACATATTGTCATTCCAGTAAACATCAGGAAGCAGAGATTCATAAAGTCTTCCTTGTTCTTCAGCATAAAGTATACAAGAGCTCCTGGTACAATTAAAAACCATAAAAAGTATGGTATAACAAACCATCCTAAAAATTTAATTTTATCATCTAAGGCACAATGTATATATATTATCGGTTTCGCAAACTTTTCCAGCCAAAAGAAGGCGATATAATAAAATACAAAATATAATAATGCCAGACTATACTTATGATTTTTTATCCATAACTTCATAGGATCACCTTCTTTGTCAATTATTGTTTCTATTATGAAACAAAATTCAATCAAAATCAATGAACTTTGACAAAATTATTTCTTAATTATTGCCAAATACCAAGTATTAAAACCATTCTTCCACCATAAAACTATTCTTTTGTTCTGATTCAAATAGCTGTATTATCATCTACTATAAACCATTTATATCAATCTATCATGTATTTTATCACCTAAATTTTGATCTTCAAAAAAGCATGCCCTCTCTTTCTAAAAGAAGGCATACTCTTTTTACCTTTTATAGTGTTTTTGGTGCCTCGTAAGATTCGCCAAAAGTATCTACTGTAACCGTTTTCATTACTTGAGGTTCTGTAGGTCTGTCAGAATAATCCGTATCAATTGTAGCTATTTTATTCACAATATCCATTCCATCAATTACTTTACCAAAAGCTGCATATGCTCCATCTAAATGAGGAGCATCCTTGTGCATAATAAAAAATTGAGATCCAGCAGAATCTGGATGCATGGCCCGTGCCATAGAAATTACACCAGCAGTATGTTTCAATTCGTTTTTAAAACCATTTTGAGAGAATTCGCCTGCAATGGAATATCCAGGGCCTCCCATACCAGTTCCATCAGGGCAGCCGCCTTGAATCATAAAGCCATTAATAACCCTGTGAAAGATAAGACCATCATAAAAGTTGTGCTCCACAAGATCAATAAAGTTACTAACGGTATTTGGCGCAACTTCTGGATACAATTCAATCTGTATTTTGTCTCCACTTTCCATTTCAATTGTTACAATTGGATTATGCAAAATAATCATCCCTTCTATCCTTATGATTTTTTTATTATATAGAATTTTTTAACAAGATGCAAGAAAAGGTCTGCAATTTATTTGCAGACCTTTTTTATTTATTTTTTATCTTTCACCGCAATCAATTTTCCGCCGTCATTAAAAGTATGGTCTATACCGCCCAACCAATGATTTTCTGGATTATCCGCATTATAATATACGTAATTACCGTTTGTAATAATATTAGTCAAATTATAATCTGCATCCTTTAAAACATCAACATAAGATGTACCAGTTACTTCCCATAAAGAATTCTTCTCTAAAGAAACATTAACTGCTTTTGCTGTATTTTCTCCATTAATCGCGCCAGTATAGGTTGTTTTTTCGCCAATATCAAATGTTACTGTGCTGTATTTATCCGCTTTAATATCACCTTTTAATTTTTGATTTGTACTGCTCAATACAACTTCTCCGCCATTTCTTCCAGCAAGGCCATAAGAAGAAGCTTCCGCAACTAATAAATCTGCTTTATTTTTCACTGTCGTTTGGTCCATTTTAATACTAGCTTTTGTATTTGTCACATAAAATACAGGCCCCTCCTCCACAGTAAGACTGCCGTTCAGAATTCTTACTGTACCAGTACCACTAGTATTTAATCCAGACTCGGTGTCAATAATCTCAAATCCTCTATTTTTTCCAGCATAGAGTCTTGAATTTGTCATAGAAATTAAACCGTTTCCATCAATGACACCAAACGAGGACTGATAGGCCGATACCGTTGCATCTTTGATAATAACAGAATCTAGAGAGTTAATTGCTGGTGAATTTAAGCCTTCTGTAATCATTGTACCTCCAGTCATTGTAACTTCTCCGTCTCCACGTTCTACCTTGACAGCTGGACTGCTTTCTCCATGGGTGGTGACATCAACATAAGAAGTTGTAATTTTACCGCCGTCAACTGCAACAAGGCCTTTCGAATTACTTCCCATAGTTTCAACCAGTCCACTAGAAAAAGTAGCTGAAGCATCTTTTCCTGATACAAATACTCCGTTTGAGTGATTTCCCGTAGTCTTTACATTAGTACTCTGCAACAACACCTTGCTACTTGGTTTTACTAAGACAGCGGAATTAATACCAAAAATTCTACTCTCATCGGTATTTGTACTGTCTACACTTTTTTTAATCTCAGATTTTCTGATCGTTCCTATTCTTCCATCCTTCACCAGTAAACTTGTTTGATCTGCTTCCTCTGATTGGAATGTTTCAGAAGTCAATGTTTCATCCTTTTTACTAATTTCTCTAGCTCCAACTGCCTCAATTTTACCAGTTGGACTGTAGATTGCTTTTGTCTCTGCATGCAATGGAACATAATACTTTGTTACTTTTCCAGCATTAAAAACACCGTATTGATAATAGTAGTCAATTTTTATAGTATCTCCAACGGTAAATGCATTTTTATCAATCGGTGTTAACTTATCTCCATCAGAGTTACTGTTAAAATATTGTGTCTCAGCACGAACTGGAAGTGAGATATCTTCGGTTTTCCCATCTTTTTCTACTGTAATCGTAATCGTATCATTTTTGAATTCTTTTAACTTGCCATAATAATACCGCTCTTCAACTGGTGTCGCGTTATAGATAGCCGCTTCACTTGAAGTCATACTAAATGCGGTTACAACTGCCGCAGTATTTAAAAATGCTGCGGAAAGAATGAAACATAACATGCGTTTTTTCATATAGAACTCATCCTTTCTGCATTCTGTTGAAAATTGAATGCAATAATCTTTAGAAAAGTCTTTTCTTTTATTATATTCGTTTTTTGACGGAAAAGAAAGGAAATTTGCAAAAAACTCTGAAACTTCATAGATTTTTAGGAATTAAAAAGCCCCGTGTGTTAAACGGGACTCTTTTTTATTTAGGAAGATATGTTTCTTACTCCAAGATAAGATTCAGGACTAACCGGCTTACCATTAAATCTGACTTCAAAGTGGCAGTGATTTCCTGTAGAATTCCCTGTAGAACCACATTTTGCAACTTGTTGACCACGAGAAACCTTTTGCCCTTTTGAAACAACAAGACTTGAATTATGTCCATAAAGTGTAACCAATCCATTGCCATGATTAATCATAATTGTATTGCCATAACCGTTCATCCAACCAGAATAAATTACCGTGCCGCTTTCTGCCGCTACAATCGCTGAGCCATAACTTGCAGGAATATCATAGCCTGTATGGTATTCATACCCACTTCCAATTGGGCGTGCACGATAGACAAAACCACTGCTAAGGCTAGATGGTGAGGCTGCTCTAGATGGTACCGGCCAATTTAACTTCCCGCCCGTATATACATATGTACTGCCTGAAGAACCATTATTTCTTACAGCGGCTGAAGCAGCAGCTTCTGCGCTTTTTATCAGATTCTCCACCTCTTTACTCGCCTTTTCATTACTTGCAATCAATTGATTATACTTATTTTCATCTGTTTTATATCCCTCTAAAATTGATTGCTTTTCTGCCAATATAGAATCCAACTCTTTTTTCTTTTCTTGCGTCTGTGCTACTAAGACTTCAGCTTCTTTCTGCTCTTCTTGAATATCCTGCGTCTTTTTTTCCACAAGTTTCTGGTTCGACTTTAACTTGTCTAATAAGGTTTGATCGTAATGCATAATATCTTCCACATACTGCATTCGAACCAATAAATCTGAAAAGCTCTTTGATTCAAGGATAATATCTAAATAGCCTGTATTCCCCTGTTCATAAATAAATCGCACACGTTTCGAAAACATTTCTTGCTGGTTGTCACGATCTTTTGTCGCCTGCGCCAACACCACTTTCGATTCTTCCAGACGAGCGGATACTTCATCCAAATCAGCCTGTGCCCTATCTGCTTCTGCATTAGCCGCTGAGATTGCCTTGTCCATTGCACTGATCTCTTCTTCAACAGTTGCAGTTTTATTCTTCAGTTTTTCAAGTTCATTTTTTGCTTCTTTTGTCTTTTGTTCCAGCTGTTTTCTTTCGTTTTGCAATTGTGTTAATGACTTTGCAGCCTCTGCATGATATGTCGGTATTGTTCCAGCCAGACAAACAGAAGCAACAATAATAGCCAATATTTTTTTTGTTCCTTGTTTCATGACACACCTCTTTATGTAGATAAACTTGTTCAAATTTATTTTACCAGAGATATATGAAAATTCAATTAGAATTTTATTTTTTTCCTCTTAACTTCATCAGTGATTCCCGAATTCTTTTTTCGACTCCATTTTCTGTAGGCTCATAATAGCTTCTGCCAAGCAATTCATCTGGTAAATACTGTTGTTTCACGTAATGACCTGGAAAATCATGGGCATATAAATAACCAACTCCATGCCCCATCTGATTGGCCCCAGGATAGTGGCAATCTCTCAAATGTGATGGTACTCCTTTTACAGGAATATTTTGAGCATCAGACAAAGCTTTCTCAATTCCCATATAAGAAGCATTGCTTTTAGGCGCACATGCTACATAGGTGACTGCCTGAGCCAAAAGAATTCGACATTCAGGCATGCCAATAAACTCGGTCGCCTGTGCTGCGGCGACAGCAACCTGTAATGCGTGGGGGTCAGCATTACCAACATCTTCAGAAGAACAAATCACAATTCTTCTCGCAATAAATTTAGGGTCCTCCCCAGCATAAAGCATTTTCCCTAAATAATAAAGCGCTGCATCTGGATCAGAACCACGCATGCTTTTTATAAAAGCAGAAATGGTATCATAGTGATTATCACCGTTTTTATCATAATTTAATGCCTTTTTTTGTATACACTCTTCAGCAACTTCTAATGTAACATGAATCTTTCCATCATCAGACCGTTCTGTCGTAAGGATTGCAAGCTCCAATGCATTTAATGCATTCCTCGCATCACCGTTGGACATATCAGACAAAAAATCAGCCGCTTCCTCGTCCAAAACAGGATGATATACTCCCATCCCACGCTCACAGTCCTTCACTGCCCTATACAAAAGTTTCTTAATATCATCTTTTTTTAAATACTCTAGTTCAAAAATGATAGACCTTGAAACAAGCGCTTTATTGACTTCAAAATAAGGATTTTCCGTTGTAGCACCAATCAATATGACTATTCCATTTTCGACATGTGGCAGCAACGCGTCTTGCTGTGCCTTATTGAATCTATGTATTTCATCAATAAAAAGAATTGTTTTTTTTCCATTCATCCCCAATCTCTGCTTCGCATGGTCAATGGTATCCTTAATCTCTTTAATTCCAGCAGTTGTCGCATTAAGTTGAACAAATTCACTTTTTGTCGTATGTGCAATAATCCAGGCCAAAGTTGTTTTTCCAGTACCTGGAGGCCCATAGAGTATAATAGAACTAAGCTGATCTGCCTGAATGGCACGATATAATAATTTATTTTTTCCAATAATATGTTCCTGCCCTACAAATTCATCCAGTGTTTGCGGCCGAAGTCTAGCAGCCAAGGGTGCTTCTTTTTCCATTTGTTTTTTTGCATTATACTCAAATAAATCCACGATCTCTGCCTCCATCTACAGAAAATACTTTTCAAGGGTAATAGCTGCGCCATCTTCCTCATTTGTCAGAGTAATATCATCAGCAAAAGATTTCACGAAAGATGAGGCATTACCCATTGCAATTCCAATCCCTGCGGACTCTAACATATCTATATCATTATTTTCATCTCCAATGGCCAGTACTTCCTGCGGATGAACGCTATACTGCTGACAGAGAAGATTCATTCCCCTTGATTTTTTTATTCCTTTACGATTTACAAACAAAAAACCATCTATAATAGAATCCCTTATCTCAATATTCTTCAGACATAAGTTTAAAATATTTTCATGTATCTGTTCTATAACTTCCTTTTCTGCCGCAAATACTACTTGATAAATATTTCCTGGAACTTTGTATACAAAATCGATACTTTTGGGATATCTTACATTGCCCAAAAAACTTTTCATCCGACCAAAAATTGTATGTTTATTATATAAATCAAATCGATATAGGCTTTTATTTTTAATATATTTATAATACTGATACCCATTATTTATTTCTATAAATGCATCCAAATGAATACCACAAGAAAGTATCTCTGTTACTTCTTTCTCAGAAAGATAGAGGTCATTGGAAATAACACAACTGACAGGATCAAATAAAAAAGTGCCGTCAATACAAGCCACCGGTACTGTTATATTCAATTTTTTTGCAATTGGCAGCATCTTAGGTATGTTACGTCCTGTACATAACGCTGTGATTATTCCATTTTTTTGTATTTTATGTATTGTATCTATCGTACGAATTGAGAGATTCCCTCTGCTATTAACTAATGTACCATCTATATCAAGAAGTGCCATTTTATACATTTTGTTTACTCCTATTGATTTTTAAACCAAGTATATTTTCTATCATATCATGGTTTTTACAAAAAAGGCAATACTTCTACCTACAAAGCCAAAACTTGAGAATAAAAACAAAAAGGCTAATCCGTAAAATCTGGACGCCTTTTTATAAAATGATAAAGCATTGTATCCAATCTCTAATACTCTTTGCTTCTTTTTAATCTTTAGAACGGATGAGAAGCAACATACCTTTTCTGACAGTTACCTCTGCTCTTCTCCCTGTCATCACATTACTAATTCCTCTTGCAGTATCCATAGGCAGACTCTCCTCGAAAAGAGGATATTCTAATCCTTTGGTTGAAACTCCTTCAGCAGGTCCCTGAAATGGCAATAGAGAAATCAAATCACCCTCTTTACCTTCTATAATCTTTTTATGATCGATCAGCTCAATTGTATTATTCTCGTTTATCAACTGCCCATACATTCCCAATTCTTTTATTCTCAGTAGCAGGTGGATATTGGCAATCGTATGGTCCAAACGATTGCCAATACCACCGAATATTAACAACTCATTTGTCCCAATCTCTCTTGCTGCAAGGATTCCCAACTCCATATCTGTAAAATCTTTATGAGATGGATATCGACGCACTTCTATCTTTTCATTTTCATAG
>JAGZLR010000121.1 GCA_018364635.1 Clostridiales bacterium
GATCACCGGCGAAAGAACACCATACTGTTTTACACTTTCCACCAGATTCGCCATTTCCTCATCCATTCGGATTTTAAACGGATGATTCGGAAAATCACAAATTTCATCGATTGGAATTTCCATAATCATTTCCCGTTTCGCTTCATCTCGTTCCTCTTGCGTACTGAATAAATCATCGGCTGAGGGAAGCTTGAAGTTGATTTCTCTGCCTTTCGCCATCCCGAACCACCTCCTTTGTAAAGGCTTGATACGCTTTCGCTACTGTGCTGTCCTTGTCATAACTGTAAATACTCTTTCCTGCGGCGCTTGTCTCCGCTGCCTTTACTGCAACCGGAATCACTGTCTGATACACTTTGATAAACTTTCCATAGTTCTCTTTCAGACTGGTCTCTGTGGCACGGGCAAGATTTGTCCGCATATCCGCAAGCGTAAGCAGCACTCCATCCACTTTCAAAGACGGATTGATCTGGCGTTGTACCTTTTTAATCGTCTGCATTAACTGTGTCATTCCCTTTAAAGGTAGATAATGCGCTTGAACTGGCACAATCACACTGTCTGCCGCCGCTAATGCGTTAATCGTCAGCATTCCCAAACTCGGCATACAATCAATCAGAACATAGTCATAGGATTTCTTTAACGGTTCCAGATACGTTTTCAATGTTGTTTCCCTGCTCATTGCATTTACAAGCAACATTTCCATTCCTGACAATTCAATGTTTGCCGGAATTAAATCAACGCCTTCCGCATGGTGCAGCATTCCTTCATCCAACTTTATACTCTTGTCACGAATAATCCCCTCCATATGTGTCGCAAGCGTTACCGAAAGATTATCCTGATCTGCCCAACCTAAAGATGTGGTCAAATCTCCCTGTGGATCAGCGTCGATTAGAAGTACCTTTTTCCCTTCATTTGCCAATCCCACTCCAAGGTTCACCGTTGTCGTTGTTTTGCCTGTGCCTCCTTTCTGATTCGCAATCGCAATCACTTTACACCTTGACATAATGACTTCCTCCTTTCTTCTCAAATTTAATAGCCACTCCTTTGTGGAGAATGGCTATGTACGGAAATTTAGGCATAAAAAATCCCAGTTGATTCTTGTAAACCAACTGGGTATGTAACTGATCTCCATTTTACCTTTCATTCGGGAACAGATATTCTTTTGTAATTTTTTTCTCAGCAAGATCTTTTAAAATTTCCTTTTTCAGTTCTTTGGGTATTATTACTTTAACCAAATTTCTTCCCCACTTCAAGCTATCCGCAACGATTGCAGAATATGGATAAAATTCATTTCTTCCTGCTCTAGAAAACCAGTGATCTCTTGCCGTAAGTTCAGAAACAAACTCTACTCCACAAACGTAGAAACACCCTTTCTGTCTTTGTAATCTAAGGTTATTTCCATAACTTTCATCATCTGGTAAAACCATAAATCCATGATCAAGAAAGGATACAATAGCCCCATTTAATTCTTCAATTTTAGAAAACCTTTTTTTTAAATTTGGATATTTCTTCAATATCCGCTCTGATAACTCCTGTATTGTAAGTTGGTCTGCTTCTATTTGAGTTAATTCTGTCAAAACAAGAGCGGAATACCATTCTGCCCTATGTGGTACATAAGTATACAAATAGACTGCTCCATCCTTATCTTCATTATCTGCACAAGCAAAAAATATCGCTATATCTGGATCAAGGGTAAAATCAATAAATCGCGTTCCAGTATGATAATGCTGAATATAAGATATCGTCTCAAAAAGAGAACGCTCTGTATCTAAATGCAACTCTTTTATTATTTCTATCTCTTTCTTGGATGAACGTAAAATACTAGGTGATATATTCCACGCGCTATCACTTTGTCCACGATAAAAAGCCTGTAACGAAGTATTTCCATTTTTTGAATCAGAATGTGACAAATTATAAAATTGATTATACCTCTGTATAATAGTATATATTTCATTCAAAGCATCAATACGAATTTCTTGATAATTATGTGAAGGTATGTATTCCATAAATAATGATTTTCCTCCTCGATTATAGTTTAAATAAAATACTCAACTTACATTTTCTCATAATTTATCGAAAAATCATCTACATTTATTACCGCCGTCTTGAAGACAACTTCATTATATCCTGAATTCTCAATTATTTTTTGAATTTTTTCCTTATATTCATCTTCTAACCGAACTCCAAATCTTACTTCTTTTAATGCAGATTTATTAACTTTGCAAAAATAAGTGCCCTGTCCAAAAGCATATCCAAAGGGTAATTCTGCAACTAATCGTATTTCATGCTCATACTCCCAACATTTTGATTTTGTATATATTGCTCTTTCTACATTATAATCAGACTCTATCTTCCCAGAAGAGACTTTCAGAAATTCCTTATTTTTACTATAATCAATCCTTGCTAACAAAAGTTTTGAATTTCCTCCAAAGTAACTGTAATTATCACTTTCTCCCCGATTTTCTTCTGCAAAAACAAGACAGTTATTTTCCCTAATAAATGTTTCATCTACATTATCTATTTCATATACCAAACATACTCCCCTATGTTGATCAGCATAATGTGCCCACATTAAATCATTCTTATTATCTTCTGAAAAGCATGATACTCTAAAATTTTCTAAGGGAATTTGATTGAAAAGATTTTTTTCCAGCATCTCCCCTCTCTCTTTCTGTAAATTTCCTTCTTTTTCTAATTTCCCTCTCAGCTCTTCTAACGCCTGTTTTGCATCAACTTTATCCTGTTCTGTTGTAAATCGAATAGAAAAATAGCCATCAAACGGATCATTAAATGTTTCAGGATCTGATAAGTATATCCTTGATTGTTCTAGCATTTTTCTTAAACGCTCTGAAATTTTTTCTTTTGAGTATTCTTTACAATCTACTTTTTGGGAACATATAGTAGTATCCAATGCTCTCATATATTTATATAATCTCAACTTTATTTCTCCTTAGTTCTATTTATCCCAAATAACTACTCTGAACTTTAAACCATTAACCACCTCTTGAACATTACGAATTTTCCCCACCAAAAGTCACAAATTCCATCCATTCACCTCGTATCATCCCGTCCGTTTAGCCCTTCTCCATCCACAAATTCCGTACAAAACAGCACTAAATACCACCAAATATCACACCTTTTAAGGCTCCAATGGACTAGGAGACAAAATATTCTGCCACGTATTCACTTGTCTCTTTCTTTATATTATAAATTATCCCCCGTCTTTCCACAATCCCTATTTTCCATGCGATAACTTACGATAATTTGGGGGAAGATATACTATTTTACGTTCAAATTTGGGGGATAGCGTTATCCCCCAAAAAGAAACGACAAGCAAACTTCTCCTCTTTATTCAGAAGAAAGAGGCAAAGTTTAAGATGGCATTTGGGGGAAGCTTTTCCCCCAAGTCTTCCCCCAAATTTCCCCCAAATCTAATGATAAAATACGGTATTTTACGATAATTTATGAATTTTCTCTCCAACTGCAAAAACCCCTTGAAAATGCCCATTTTCTGAGCTTTTCAAGGGGTTTAACCTGCATTTTATCTAGGAATTTAGTTTCCCATCTGAGCTGCAACTTCTGCTGCAAAGTCTTCCTGTTTCTTTTCGATTCCTTCACCTGTCTCAAAACGAACAAATCTCTTAACAGTTAC
>JAGZLR010000028.1 GCA_018364635.1 Clostridiales bacterium
GACAGACAGACAGACAGACAGACAGACAGACAGACAGACAGACAGACAGACAGACAGACAGACAGACAGACAGACAGACAGACAGACAGACAGACAGACTTGCTAAACGTGTCTCTTTTTGTGCTACGTAAAAAGCCTAAAATAACTTCTCTGCTGGCAGATATAAAGAAGAGGAGAATTTTTAGGCTTTTTTGTATGATTAGCAAAAGTATTCTGACAATCTTGAAAAAAGAAGGTGAGATAAGAAGATCTATTGAATTGCAATAAAAAGGAAGAACGAAAAAAAGGAGGGTATATGAAAATGGAAGAGAGACAACAAGGAGAGCAGACAAAAAAATTCAAAGTGAAGATTGGCATTTTGAAAAAATTATTGATTGGTTTAATTATTCCATTGACAATTGTGTTGGTCTTCGTTGGAATGCTGCTTAATAAAGATGTCGATGGGGTCGTTATAGAACTAAATAATAATTATTTGTCTTCTGAAGCAACGGCAGCTGGACAAGAGGTAAATGCTCAGTTTCAGAGATACTTGGGTATCACTAAAGTGATGTCCCAAACAGATGATGTTATTCAAAAAATTTCTGATTGGAATGCGGACTTTAGTGGAAGTGAGCAGCAGGCCAATATATTAACATTGTTAAATGAAGTTAAGAGTTCAGATAGTATGATAGCCTCTACATGGATCTATAATTTAAGAGTAGAAGAAATGTTGCAGTCAGATGGTACTTACAAAAACTCGTCAAATTTTGACGCAACGAGCCGTCAGTGGTATAGCCCTGTAGTAAACGAGAAGAATGTGACGGTGACAGGTGCTTACGAAGATGTGGCTACAGGACAGTTGATTGTATCGTTTGCAGCGCCTATTTCTGATCATGGAAAGGTAACCGGAATTTTTGGTGTGGATGTGTTGTTAGATACCTTTGTTACCGGTGCATCGCAGATAAAGGTAGGAGAGACGGGTTATATAACGTTATTTGACAAGGACAATAATATCATTTATCATCCAGATCCAACGCTACTATTATCAAATGTAACAGAAGTTGCTTATTCTGATAACCTAAAAGAAGTGGTTCGGAATAATCAGACTGTGGACTCTATGGAATATATAAGGGATGGACAAGTTTATCATGCTGCTACTTTTTATATGAAAGATACAGGATATTTTGTTTTAGGTTTGATGCCAGATGCAGAATACCAGAAGTATGTAGTAAGTACGACAAATACAATTATTTTTTGGTTTGTTGCCGCAGTTTTAGTTTTGGCAGCTATTATTGCTCTTATCAGCTTGAAAATGGTAAAAACAATAAAAGCGCTTTCCATAGTTACTACAAAGATTGCAGATGGAGAATTGGACACGAAAGCAGAGATATCTGCCAAAGATGAAGTTGGCCTTGTGGCAACGGATGTAAATGCAATTGTAGATAGGCTGAAAAAGTATATTTTATATATTGATGAGATTACATCTGTCCTGCATGAAATGGGAAAGGGTAATTTTGCGTTTACATTAAAGCAAGATTATAAAGGGGAATTTTCAAAGGTAAAGGATGCGCTTTTAGAAACCCAAGACACAATATCAGAAGTTTTAAAATCCGTTGTCATCGCAGCAGATCAGGTGGCAAGTGGTTCGGATCAGGTTGCGATTGGTGCGCAGTCTCAAGCACAAGGGGCGACAGAGCAGGCATCTAGTGTTCAGGAATTGGCAGCTAGTTTACAGGAAGTTGTGCAGCAAATTAATGATAATACAGAAATAATTTTAGAAACAGGACAGCAGATTGATCGTGTAGGGACAGAGGTTCATGAAAGTGAAGAAAAAATGAGAGCTATGCTGCAATCTATGGATTCTATTTCAGAAAATTCTCAAAAGGTTGCCAACATCATCAAGAGTATTGAAGATATCGCATTTCAGACAAACATTTTGGCGCTTAATGCTGCGGTGGAGGCTGCCAGAGCAGGAACTGCCGGTAAGGGATTTGCGGTAGTTGCAGATGAGGTAAGAAGTCTTGCAGTC
The DNA here is from genome assembly GCA_018364635.1 of Clostridiales bacterium. Taxonomy (GTDB): domain Bacteria; phylum Bacillota; class Clostridia; order Lachnospirales; family Anaerotignaceae; genus JAGZLR01. The sequence continues at coordinate 2,009 of JAGZLR010000028.1, forward strand.
AAAACTGCCGAGGCTTCAAAGACAACAGCTGAGCTTATTCAAAAGGCGTTGGATGCTGTTGAACAGGGAAAAATCATAGCTGGAGAAACATCTGCTGCTTTTGAAACGGTTTACGAAAGTGTAGGGAAAATCAATTCTAATGCCCACACCATTACACAAAGTTCTACAAAGCAGAATGAAGTGCTCGATCAAACAATGGATGGTGTAGACCAAATTTCTAGTGTGGTACAGAATAATTCGGCAACAGCAGAAGAAAGTGCAGCAGCTAGTGAGGAACTTTCTGGTCAAGCGCAAATGTTGAAAGATCTCGTTGCAAAGTTCAAGTTCCCAGATGAGTTGAGTACATATCCTGAGTTTGAACGAAGTAATTTCCGACAGTCTATGCCGCAGAGAGATTTTGACAAATATTAATAAAGAAAACAGAATTATAGGGGATGTGGTGTTGTAAAAGATCAAAAAATAAGCACAATTTAGAAAACAGGCGTGTAGTTTTAGGGTAGAAAGAATAAATTGCTGATAGCTAAAAAGGTTGTATAAGATGTCGTTGCATAAAGTCTTTTAAGTAATAAGGCAGGGCAGTCGGATATTTTTAAATATCGGCTGTCCTGTCTTATTCTGTCATCACAACGAAAACTTATTTTAAAGAAAGACGATATTTATCTTTGGCATATGGGGGATAAACAATAATATTCGCATGAAAAATTTGTGAAAATCGGGTTAAGATGTACCAGGTAAGAAATAGGAAAAAGCGATATAGTCCTGTTATGGACTATATCGCCTAATCGGAATTTCCTTCCGTTGTAACTGAAAATTTTAATTATTTTTTGGTTTTCTCTTTTTTACTTACGTTAAGATTTACCACATATCATCTGTTAAATCGTCCATTACCTGGCCAGCTTTGTTTGCCATTTTACGTCCGCCGCGGATGATTCTTCTTCTCATTTGTCTGTCATTCATCAACATACCAGTACCAATGGCTGCAAGCATACCGCCGGCTAATACACCAAAAGCAAATTTTTCCATCTTGTTTCACTCCTTTCAGTTTTAACTGCAAGGTTAGTATTCTGTAAAAGAATATGAATTATACACAGATCAGCTTTTGAAAAAATTAACTATGTATAAAAAATAAAAAAATTGAATTTTAAAAAAGTGAAAGGACTTCATTGAATAAACTGTGGATACATCTAATTGATAGAATATTGTAGACTTTGTTCAATCTCGGCTAACTTGGATAATGTGACAAATTCGATTCCTTTCTTATGTAGTTCAGGTATTAAATCTTGGATTGCTTTTGCAGTAATTTTACCACCTTCTGGGCCAACATGACCAATAGAAATACAGGTTCCTTTACGTAATGCAATTTCACTAGCAGTACGCAGTTGTTTTTTTACGACTTCGATATCATCTGTACTGTCAAGAAAGACATCTCTCGCAAGGAATTGTACCTGTTGCTTTTGACACAGAGTTTTTCCCTGTGAATTAGCACAAGTCATACTGTCTAGGAAAAAGCACCCTTTTTCACGGCATACTTCCAGTACAATACTTAAGGATCGAGAATCTTCCATAATGGCTGAACCCATATGGTTATTTAACCCAGAGGCGTTAGGCAATACTTCAAATGCCTCTTCTACAACTTTGCGGATATCTTCATCAGACATGTTTCGGCGGACTGCTTTATCGCCTACCCAGGACGGTTTGCCGCTCAATGACTCCATAGGCATATGAACAATGATGTCTTTGCCAGAAGCTTTTACTTCTTTATAGTTTTCAGCTGAATTTTCTGAAAAAGGCATAATAGCTGCCGTCAAAGGGATATTAAGAGCTAGTATCTCTTTTGTTCCTTCTCCATTGTAACCAAAATCATCTATAACAATTGCCATATAACCTTTCGTTACATTTGCATTAGCTAAAGACGCTTTATGCATGAAAATGGAAAAGAGTCCTGTAGCAGAAAGACTGAAGACAAAGGCGAAAATGAGACATAAAATTCCTTTTTTACTGAAAAATATAATCATATTGTTTCACCATAATCACGAGATTACTAGAATCATATTGATTAATAAAAAGAATTATTCCATCAGTTGATTTTTCTTTTGATATCCTTCATACTGTATCTAAAGGATGGAAGGAGCGTTACGGAAGATGATTCGAATATCAGGAGTGAAAGTTTTTCCAGAAAAGAGTAAGAAAGAATTGATTTCTATAGCTGCAAAAAGATGTGGCATATCAGTAACAGAGATAAAAAGTTTAGAGATATATAAACAATCATTGGACGCAAGAAGAAAAGATGATATCCATTACGTGTATACGGTTGACATACAGATAGACCACGAAAAGAAATTTATGGAGAGAAATAAAGACAAGAATATTACACAGATTTGTCAGGATTCCTACAAGGTACCCCAATTTTTGGGGAATATTCCATTGTCACCTGTTGTTGTAGGATTTGGGCCCGCTGGTATGTTTGCGGCGTTGACACTTGCAAAGGCGGGGTTAAAACCGATTGTCTTGGAGCGAGGTGATGATGTTGATATGAGAAATGTCAAAGTGGAACGGTTTTGGAAAGAAGGGATTCTAGATACAGAATCTAACGTACAGTTTGGCGAAGGCGGTGCGGGAACATTTTCTGATGGAAAACTAACCACCCGAATTAAGGATCATAGATGTCGATATGTATTAAAAGAAATGGTATTATGCGGTGCGCCGGAGGAAATCGTATATACGACAAAACCTCATATTGGAACAGACCGATTAAAGGAAGTAGTGAAAAGGATTCGGCAAAAAATCATTGATCTTGGCGGACAGGTTCGGTTTCGCAGTCGGGTAACAAATATTAAGTCATTAGATGGAAGTTTAACTGCTATTGAAATCAATCATAATGACTATTTGGAAACAAATCATATGATTTTAGCTATTGGTCATAGTGCAAGAGATACGTTTGAAATGCTGTATAAATTAGGATGGAAATTGGAGCAAAAACCGTTTGCCATGGGGGCAAGGATTGAACATCCTCAAAAAATGATTAACCAATCTCAGTATGGTGAAAAAGCGGCAGTATTGCCAGCAGCAGACTACCGTTTAACTTATACGACGAAAAAAGGCAGGGGTGTTTATACTTTTTGTATGTGCCCAGGTGGGTATGTAGTGGCAGCAGCGTCAGAAAAGGGAAAAGTTGCTGTCAATGGTATGAGTGAGTATCAGCGGGATGGAGAAAATGCGAATAGTGCTCTTTTAGTACAGGTATTTCCAGAGGATTTTAAAAGTGATCATCCTTTAGCAGGTATGTATTTGCAGCAAAGGTTGGAAGAAAAGGCTTTTCAAGCAGGGGGAAGTGATTATTCTGCTCCTGCACAGTATGTAGGAGATTTTTTGGGTATGCAGTTTGAGAAAGAGATAGAAAAAGTGAAGCCAACTTATCTGCCAAAGGTAAAATTTACGGATTTGCATGATATTTTCCCTACATTTATTTCAGAGGCGATGGAAGAAGCAATTCCAGCCATGGGTAGGAGATTAAAAGGATTTGACCGACCAGATAGTATTCTTACAGCAGTGGAGAGCAGGAGTTCCTCTCCAATACGAATTCTGCGCGATAAAATCAGCGGTCAGAGTTTAAGTCTGCGAGGTGTTTTTCCAGCAGGCGAGGGCGCTGGCTATGCAGGCGGAATTATATCAGCTGCGGTTGATGGCATATTCGCTGCTGAATCTGTGATAAAAAGTTTGGAATAAAGTTGAAAAGGCTTTCTGCATAATTTTGGCTTTATTATAGTCTTATTTGATAAGAAAAATTTAGGAGAAAAGATATTTATACTAATATGGGATGTGGTATAATAGTTTTATCAATAAAAAAGGAAGGCGGGGATCAATATGGAAAGCTTATGTACACTTGCGGCAATCTGTACCAGCCTGGTTACCAGTGTTTTAGCTAGTTCAGGAAATATTGGACAGATACCGGAGCAGCTGGAATTGGAAAAGATCGCATATAGCAATATGATACAGGCGGAAAGCGACCTTTCTATATGGAAGGAAAGCCCTGAGGCGAAAACTGCATGGAAAGAGCTCCAAGACGATACGCTGAAACAACAGCAGAAGAATCAGCAGTCTGCTGATGAGGTAACTATGCCGCCTCAACCTGAAAAGAACCATCCTTCCGTCGGTCAATTTGATAAAAAATCATGGTGGTTTGTCCGAAATCAGGATCATGTACCTCCTAGGGCTCAGCAAGATATCAATATTAGCCAATATGATGCCTATTATTTGGGGGATGTATCACAAAAAAATATTTATCTTACTTTTGATGAGGGCTATGAAAATGGAAATACAGCGAAAATTTTAGATATCCTAAAGGATCACCAGGTGCCGGCAGCTTTTTTTGTCACGGAAAGCTATATAAAAAGTGAACCTGATTTAGTAAAACGAATGGAATTAGAAGGACACATTGTAGGAAATCATTCGTCAACTCATCCTGATATGTCAGGGCTTACAGCAGAAAAAATCTCGGCAGAGTTGTCAACTTGTGCGGCAGCATATCAGGAGGTTACTGGAAAGGAAATGCCACCTTATTTTAGACCACCAGAAGGTGCTTACAGTATTCATTCTTTGGAGGAAACACAAAAAAATGGCTATAAAACAATATTTTGGAGTTTTGCATACAAAGATTGGGATACAAAAGCGCAGCCTGGAAAAGCAGCGGCCTACCAAATGGTGGTAGATAATGTTCACAATGGTGCGATTATGCTTTTACACGCAGTTAGCGATTCTAACACAGAAGCGTTAGATGATATGATAAAGTACTTGAAGGAAAATGGCTATGTCTTTCGTACATTAGACCAATTGCCTGAAAGGACTATGGGGGAAGAATAAATTTATATGGAGGGGTTTATGATGACAAAAGAATTGGATAAAGACTGGAAAAAGGCAATGCGTATTTCGTTGGACTTTAATCATATGATGACAGACTATATAGGTGAGCATGGTATCAATGAGGAAGATATTGCGTCGCTGTCAGAGAAAATAGAGTTGGCAAAAAAAGCGATGAAGGTGAAACGAAAAGAAGGAAAAATGGACTGGAGAGATCTTCCATATAATCAAGATCAGGTGGTAAAGGAAATTTTATCTTTTGTTAACAAAGTGAAGGAAGACTTTGACGCTTTTGTTGTGTTAGGGATTGGTGGCTCGGCGCTTGGGCCACTAGCTGTACAACAGGCAATTAACCATCCATTTTATAATGAACTGCCGCGTGATAAAAGAAATGGCTATCCAAAGTTATATGTTGCAGATAATGTGGATCCAGAGCGTCTATCTTATTTGTTTGAGACAATTGATTTGTCAAAGACTTTGTTTAACTGTGTTTCAAAATCAGGAAGTACCTCTGAGACTATGTCTCAGTTTATGATTATAAAAGAACTTTTGGAGGAAACACTAGGGAAAGAAGAGGCAAAACGCCATATTGTCTGTACAACAGACAAGGAGAAAGGTAATTTAATTAAAATTGCAAAAGAGGAAGGATACCAGACTTTTATTATTCCATCAGGTGTGGGTGGCAGATTTTCAGAATTAACGCCTGTTGGTCTTTTGCCAGCAGCTATGTGTGGAATTGATATTGAACTGCTGTTACAGGGTGCGGCATATATGGATGAGATTTCTGAGGAAGAAGACCTCTATCAAAATCCGGCTTACATGTATGCTGTTTTACATTACATAGGAATGCAGCAGGGGAAAAATATTTCTGTTATGATGCCGTATGCAGATTCCTTAAAGCTAATTTCTGATTGGTACGCTCAGCTGTGGGCAGAATCGCTAGGGAAAAAATTTGACCAGCAGGGAAAAATTGTTTATGCAGGGCAAACACCGGTTAAAGCATTGGGTGTAACAGACCAACATTCTCAGGTACAACTTTATGCAGAAGGGCCATTCGATAAAATTATTGTATTTATTGGTGTTGATGAATTTAAGAGAACAATGACAATTCCTAAAATTTATCATGATATACCAAGTTTGGGCTTTTTAGGTGGTATTACGCAAAACGAACTGATTTCAGTTGAAAAAACAGCAACGGAATATGCTCTGATGAAAGCTGGAAAAGCAAACATGATGATTACAATGCCACAAGTAAATGAGTTTACTTTAGGTCAGCTTCTTTATATGTTGGAGGTGGCAACAGGTTTCGCTGGAGAACTGCTTAATATCAATGCCTTTGATCAACCAGGAGTAGAGGAAGGAAAGAATGCTACTTATGCGATGTTTGGACGCCCTGGGTATGAGAAGAAAAAAGAGGAGCTTGAAAACCGCCCAAAGAAAAAAGAAAAGTATATGATTTAATGCATCAAACTTCAATGGCTGAATGATTTTAAGGAATAGGAAATAGCGGCATTGAAAGCGGTTGACAAATAGAAGCGGCATTGACCGCTTCTGTTTTTATGTTATACTAATGTGTAGAAAAAGGAAGGGAAGGAAGGTTGGGATGGATAGCATTCAAAGAAGAGAAGCATTAGTTCGTATTTTATCAAATACAGATGAACCCCTTTCTGGTGCGGAGCTTGCAAAACGTTTTCAGGTAACCAGACAGATTATTGTAAGGGATATTGCAATATTAAAGGCTGAAAAGTTTCGTATTATATCCACGATGAGGGGATATTATATGCAAAAAGATCGAGAGAATACAATAAAGCGTTTGATTACAGTAAAACATGAGGTGGACAGAATTGAAGAGGAATTACAACTAATTGTAGATCTAGGTGGGAAAGTGTTGACGACGGCAGTGGAGCATCCGTTTTATGGAGAAGTGGAGGAAGATATCAACATTAAGTCTAAAAAGGACATAAAAAATTTCCTGAATAAAATTAGTGACACGGGTTGTGAGCCTTTATTAAGGTTGACAAAAGGTGTGCATAGGCATCTCATTGAAGCCGAGGATAGTGCAACACTTGATGAGATTGTTCAGGAGTTAAAAGATAAAGGATTTTACTACGAAAATTAAAAATTTTTTATCAAACTACATGTATATACAAGCGAATATATGATTGTAAATAATAGGAGGGGAATTGTGGGAAAAAATAGCATCGGAAGAAAAATATTTCAGCGATATTTTATTGACGGACTCAATGGAATGGCATTAGGGTTATTTTGTACACTTATTGTAGGGCTTATTATCAAACAGATTGGCAGCCTGATCGGGGGAAATATTGGCAACTTAATTGTTAATATTGGAATCATTGCTTCTATATGTACAGGAGGTGTTATTGGGATAAGTGTGGCATATTCTATGAAAGCACCACGACTAGTTATTTTAGCTTCCGCTGTTACTGGACTTTTGGGCGCGAATGCCGCCGCTTTTGTCGGAGGAACGCTGATGACAGATGGAGCTGTAATACTAACAGGTGCTGGAGATCCGTTAGGAGCTTTTTTAGCTGTTTTGGCTGGTGTGGAGGTAGGCACTTTAATCTCAGGAAGAACGAAAGTTGATATCGTCTTAACACCAATTGTAACAATCTGCGCTGGAAGTATTGTAGGAATTCTTTTAGGTCCACCTCTTTCACAGGCGATGACATGGCTTGGGGAGGCTATTAGTGTAGCTACGGAGTTGCAGCCATTTCTTATGGGAGCTGTGATTTCGGTTGTTATGGGAATGGCACTAACTTTGCCTATTAGTTCGGCAGCACTTAGTATTATTTTAGGCTTAAGTGGATTACCAGCAGGTGCAGCTACGGTTGGGTGCTCAACACAGATGATAGGATTTGCAGTTGCAAGTTTTCGTGAAAATAGGTGGGATGGTCTTCTTGCCCAGGGAATTGGTACTTCTATGCTTCAAATTCCTAATATTGTACGAAATCCTGCGATCTGGATTCCTCCTACAGTTGCAAGTGCTATTTTAGGACCATTTTCTACAGTAGTATTTCATATGGAAAATAATTCTGCCGGAGGTGGAATGGGTACATCAGGATTTGTCGGACAAATTATGACATGGCAGACAATGTCGGCATATACCCCTACAGGTATGCTCTTATTTAAAATATTGCTGCTTCACTTTGTTCTACCAGCAATTCTCACTTTGATGATATCTGAATTCATGAGAAGGAGAGGATGGATTAGGCATGGAGATATGAAATTAGATGTATAATTATAAAAATCAGGTGTATATTTTGATTATTTTTCCTATTTTCTTCGGGTGGACATTTTATGTTTTCTATTATATAATGTGTTCATGCACAAAAAAGAGTTGAGCATGAAGAAAATTTTGAACAAAAATAAATGGAGGTAATAAATATGAAAAAAAGATTTGTAAGTGTAGTATTAGCAACTGCAGCTGCAACATTATTGATATCAGGAGTGTCTTTTGCGCAAAATGAAGAGGAAAAAATAGAAGCCTCTGTTTTAACAGAAGCTGCTAAGGAAACTACAAAAGATGAAGAAGAAAGTGAAGGGCAATATCACAAAGTATCCGGTACAATTTCTTCTATTGAGAAGAAAGAAAATGGCGGTTACAGCATTATGATGGATAATGAAGATGGCGGAATTCGCTTTGAGTTGGAAAGCGTTGGGATTGTTATTGATAGCGCTGATGGCAGTGTGAAAACTTTAGATGATCTGAAGAAAGATATGAAAATCACAACAGTTCTTCCAAACAAAGCACCAGTAGGATTAAGCCTTCCTCCAATGATGAGCCAAGTAGCAGCAATCGTTATGGATGGAGAAGCAGGTAATACAGATGTTTCTATCTATGACAGTGAGCTGGTAAATGCAGAAAATACTTTAGCATTAAAGAATGTAGATGAAGATTCAAAGATTTATGATCTTCAGGGTTCTAAAGTGCGTTACAGTGCAGACGATTTAAAGGAAAAAGAATTATTAGTAGTATATGATGTTTCAACAAAGAGTCTTCCAGCACAGACAACACCAAAGGCTGTTGTAATTTTAACTGCACAAGAGGATGAGAAGGAAGAAGAAACAGAGTCAAAAGAAAAGAGTACAGATAAGTCAGAAGAAACAACAGATGCTGCTGAACTGGTGCCTAGTACTCCTGTAGAAGAAGCTTCAGAAGCCTCCGATAAGGGGCCAGCAGAGTTTGGCCTGAGAGCTTATGCAGAGGAAAAAGGCTATGAAGTTTCATGGACAGCTAATGATAAACCAGTAATCCTTTCCAAAGGTGACGATACAATTTCTGTGTCTGTTGGCAGCAAAGAAATTATTGTAAATGGAGAAAACAAGACTTTATATGCTGATACAAAATTAAATGGTGATAAGATTTTTGTATCAGGAGATTTCTCAGAATACTTAAAATAATAGAAATAAAAAAGCCCCGTTACCAATACGGGGTTTTTTTATTTATTTCTGCAACAAGTCTATGCCTATTTTAATTCGTTTGAGAGTCTCTTCTTTTCCGATAATTTCCGCAATTTCGGTAGCGCCGCCTGGAGAAGTAGGTTTACCAGAAAGAGCAGTACGGACTGGCCATAACATTTGGCCATTTTTGAGCCCTAACTGTTGCACAAGATCGACTAGAGTTTCGTATAAGGAATCATTGGTCCAGTCATCTAGGTCTTCCAGAACAGGCAGGCATTTTTGTAAACTATTGAGTGCGATTTCTTCATTAGATTTCATTTTTTTGTGGACATATAGTTCTGTACTGTAATCAGGCAATTCACTAAAGAAGTCAACCATTTCAGCAATTTCGTTTAATGTTGATAGACGTGTTTTTATCAACGCAGCGATTTTTTTCTTATCCAGCGAAGGATCTTTAATGGCTGCATTCAGCCTCTTTTCCGCTAAAGAATAAAAACGATCAAAATCCATAGCTTTGAGATATTCACCGTTCATCCAGCTTAGTTTATTGATATCAAAAATTGCAGGAGACTTGCTGAGACCTGAGATATTGAATTTTTCTTTTAATTCTTCTAGTGAAAAGATTTCCTGATTGTCAGAAGGACTCCAACCTAAAAGTGCGATATAATTGACAACAGCCTCTACAATATATCCCATAGAAATTAAGTCCTCAAAAGAGGCATCTCCATGACGTTTAGATAGCTTGTGGTGCGCATCGCGCATAACTGGAGGAAGATGAATATATGTCGGTTTTTCCCAACCAAAAGCATCATAGAGCAAGTTATACTTTGGTGTGGATGAAAGATACTCGCTGCCTCTTACGACATGGGTGATTTTCATAAGGTGATCGTCAACGACATTGGCAAAGTTATAGGTAGGTAGACCGTCAGACTTGATTAAAATTTGATCGTCCAGTTCTTCATTTTGTACGGAGATACGACCATAGACCACGTCTTCAAAGACAGTTGCACCAGTAATCGGCATTTTTTGACGGATAACATAAGGAATGCCGCTGGCTAAGTTTTCTGAAATTTCTTCTTCTGTAAGGCTCAAGCAGTGTCGATCATATTTTGCAAAAGAAGCTCCTTCCTTATTGTTTGCTTTTAAGGAATCTAGACGTTCTTTTGTACAAAAGCAGTAGTAGGCTTCTCCTTTTTGAATCAGTTCTTTGGCATAATCCATATAAATTCCACGGCGTTCGCTTTGGATATATGGGCCATATTCTCCTCCAATATCTGGGCCTTCATCATGGACTAAACCTGTCTCTTTTAATGTTTTATAGATGACTTCCACGGACCCATCTACAAATCTTTCCTGATCTGTATCTTCAATTCTAAGTATAAATTTTCCGCCCTGAGATTTTGCAATTAGGTATTCATAAAGTGCTGTTCTCAGATTGCCGATATGCATATAACCAGTTGGACTTGGTGCAAATCTTGTTCTGACTTCCATAGTTTTCTTCCCTTTCATCGTATATATTTCTTACGATATTATCTTATACTGGTTTTGAAAGGATGTAAAGATTTGTTTTCTGTTTCACATTTTTTTTACCTGCTGGTTGTTAGAATTTGTTGAAGGAACTGGTAAAATAGGATATACTGGAATCAATTTTGATATTAAAAGGATGTGAGACAAAACGTGCAAAAATGGAAGAGCCTGATATTAGGTATTACAGCGGCAATTATTATTTCAGCGCCTGTTTTTGGACAGACAGAATGGGTTACGCTGGAAGGAGAAGAAGACATTGTTTTGGAAAGCTTCCACGGAGTAGATGCAGTTTATACCACAAAGGAAAATGCTGCCAATGATCCAGTATATAGCTGTGCAGCTTATATTAAAAAGTATTATAAGGAGCTTTATGGTCTAACGGTATATAATTTAATGGATGATGGACCTCCTTTGGTTCAGGAAGCGGGCTATGAATTTTATGAGACTGATACCCCTCATCCTGGAGATATTGTGTTTTGGCCCACCAGCAAAAATAAAAATAATCACAGTGCAATTATTAGAAAAGTAGAAGAAGATAGCCTTACACTGATTGAACAGAATTATAAATCAGGCCTGACTGCGGCAAAGGGAAGGGAAATTGATTACCCATCTTCGGAATATGTCGTGTATCATCTAGAAAGAGATGGAAAAGATGTATCTTTTGATGAGCCGAAGCAAGAAGATAAAGAATCGGAAAAAGTAATATTAACAGTGGACTGGATCAAAGAACATTGTGAATATGTAAAAGAAGGAGATATTGACTCTGTATCGTCTCGGGGAAAAGTACGTACAGATGGAGATCCGGCATATGACACATATGAATATGATGGCAGAGAGAGAGAGTTCCAGCCAAAGGAAGAATATCGGATTTATTATAACGATGAGGAAGGAGAATGGGATAGAGTAAGGAAAAAACGTACCTTTCGTGCCTCGCAATTTTTTGTGACAATTGAAACTGATGGTCGGGATACTCCAGAAGAAAGTGAGGAAAAGGACGAATCTTCACAGGATAAATCTGAGCAACAGTTAGAAGAGAAAGTGGGAGAGGAAGAGAAAAAAGAAGGTAACAGCCTTATCGTTGTATCACCTGTAGATCAAGGAGTGTCAATGAATTTCACAGATGTATATGAAGGATACTGGGCTTATGACAGTATCTTAGATTGTGTATCGGCAGGGTTATTGAGCGGCTATGCTGACGGAAGTTTCCGTCCTGCAAAAACAATTTCTCGAGCAGAGCTTGCAGTTATGGTGTGTAAAGCGGCGGGACTAGTACCAGAAACTGTACAAAAGAGCAGTTTTGTTGATGTCAGTACAACAGATTGGTACAGTGGTTATGTGGAGGCAGCAAAGGAGTATATTCCGGCAAAGAATGGAGCTTTTCATGCGGATTGGGCTGTAAGCCGCTCAGAAATGTGCCAAGCTGCAGTGATGTTGTTAGGATTTGAGGCGGCAGATGGAGATCAAAGAATGCTAGAGATATTTACCGATGGAGAAAATATTCCTTCCGATTTGGCAGGTTTTGTGGCAATGTCCATTGAAAAGGGATTGATTATGGGATTTGAAGACAACACTTTTCGTGGAAATGATCCAGTAACGAGAGGGCAGACAGCGGTTATTTTTAGCCGTCTGATGCAGCAGAGTGCAGAGATATCGTAAAAATTTTTAGACAGCATGTATTTTTTTCTGATTTCTGAATAGATTTTCTTGAATCTATTTATAGGGCGGGAAAAGATATGTTTTATGCAATTAAGAAAGAAAAGATAGTTTTAACGCTTTTATTTTTAAGTTTGGGGCTCTCTATTGGCCTATATTCATCGGGTTCCTCTGTTCCAGTGCTTTCAGCGTACACAGCGAAAACAGTAGTGTTAGATGCTGGTCATGGAGGCTGGGATCCAGGAAAAACAGGAACTGTCGGTGAAAATGAAAAAAACATCAATTTGGCAATTACAGAAAAATTGCAGCAGTATCTAGAACAAGGCGGTTTTATTGTATATGTAACGCGAAATATTGATGAAGCTTTAGGAGAGAACAAGAAGACGGATATGAAAAGCCGGCGACAGATTATTAACGATTCTGAGGCAGAGCTATTAGTGAGTATCCACCAAAACGCATTTCCTGGAGGAAGAGCGCAAGGAGCTCAGGTATTTTATCATAGAGAATCGGAGGATGGTAAAAGATTAGCTCAATGCGTCCAAAAAAGCCTGCATCAAGCGACAGGAACGAATCGTGAAGCAAAGGAAAATACCAGTTACTATATACTAAAAAATACACAGATGCCAGCAGTCATTGTAGAGTGTGGTTTTTTGAGCAATTATCAGGAAGAGAAGATGCTTAATGATGAGCAATACCAAAATAAAGTTGCTTGGGCAATTTATTTGGGGATTTTAGATTATTTAGAGCCTAAAAAATGAAAATACATTTACAGGTTACGAAAAACAAGATATAATTATTAGAATACCTATGAAGATAGAATTGTGGAAGGAATAATTTTATTATGGCAAAAGATTTTAAGTCTATTGGATTAGAAGAAGACTTGTGTATTGGGCTAGAAAAACAAGGAATTCTTGTGCCCACAAGTGTTCAAGAAATGATTTTTCAAGCATTTTGTCAGAAAAAGGATCTGTTGGTACAATCTGAGACGGGGTCAGGCAAAACTCTTGCCTATTTGTTGCCAATATTTACTATGGTGGATGAAACCCTTAGATCTGCACAGATTTTAATACTAGCACCAACCCATGAATTAGCCGCGCAAGTATATCGCCAGGCACAGCTTTTGGCTGAAAATTCTAACCGGCCGATTCGATGTGCGCTGATCATTGGCGGAGCAAATATTGTTCGTCAAATAGAGAAACTGAAAGAAAAACCTCAAATTATTGTTGGTTCTGCGGGAAGAATACTGGATTTAATTAAAAGAAGAAAAATTGCTGCACATACAGTACAGACAATTGTAATTGATGAGGCTGATCGTCTGTTGGATGACATGAATTTAGATTACGTTAAGGCTGTGATAAAAACTACACTGCGCGAAAGACAAATTGTGGCTTTTTCTGCATCGATGTCTTTTCGAGCGCAGGAAGTAGCAAGGTCTTTCATGAAGGATCCACAGTTGATGAGTGTATCGAAAAAAGAAAAAATGCCAGATACGATTGAACACTGTTTTATTGTCTGTGATCGGAGAGATAAGATCTCTATGATCCGTAAGATTATTGCTGGCCAAAAGCCAAAGAAAACGATTATTTTTATCAACAACCCAGAAAATATTGAGGTTACAGTAGAGAAATTAAATCACCATGGACTGCGGGCAACAGGGATTTATGGTTTAGCTACAAAATTAGAGCGCAGAAAGGCTATGGATGACTTTAGAGAAGGACGGGCTGATATTTTAGTTTCGTCGGATATTAGTGCCCGTGGATTGGATATACCAGGAGTGACTTGTGTTATCAATTTGGATATTCCAGAGGAACCTGTTCACTATCTTCACCGTGTAGGAAGAACAGGTAGAGGAGGAGAAACAGGGATAGCAGTGTCTCTTGTGACAATATCAGAAAAGCGTTGGCTGACAAAATATGAAAAGGTATATGGAATTCATCTGGTGCAAAAAGAAATGTCTTATGGAAAGCTGACAGATGCAAAGATGAACTATCAAAAGCCGTTAATTCCTAAGAAGAAGGGTTTATCTCCTTTACAGACAAAGGAAAAACAGCACAAAAAAGAATTCAAATCTTCTTCAATCGGGAATCAACATAAGAATAAGAAAGCAAGATTAAAAAAAGATAAATAAATGGAGGACAAACGATGGACGAGACAAAATGTATGTGTGGCTGCAATCATGAGGACGAAGCTTCAATGACAGAGGAAAATGAAAATATCATTTATCTGACAATGGAGGACGATTCAGAGCTGGAATGTGAAATTTTAGGAACCTTCGATGTTGATGACCAGCAGTATATTGCTCTGTTGCCAAAGGATGAAGAAAACGTGATACTCTATCAGTATTGTGAAACGGAAAGCGGAGAGATTCAGTTGGATCCTGTTGATGAGGATAAATTTGACAAAGTAGCAGATGTATTTGATTCTTTGTTAGCAGAAGAGGAATAAGAAAAAAGAACCTTGTTAGTCGTAGCAAGGTTCTTTTTTTGTCTATCTTTATTAAGAAAAATGTAAATTATACGTAAATATGTATAAATATAAAGAGAAAAATTATGTTTATTTAATAGGCGGTGTTATGAGAATGGTATTACTCATAATGAGGCAAAAAAGAATTAAAATAAAAAGTTTAAGGAATGAATGCACTTTTTTTCAAAGAGAATATAATAGATGGAGAGAACACCAGAAAGAAATTACTCTATGTGTTTAGAATGAAATAAAGGAGGATATTTATTTATGGCGACGCATCAATTTGGAATTATGAATCAGGCTCCGCTTCGTGGGCAGCGTTATGACAGTTACACTCCAGAAAAATATAAACTCATTTCTATTGATGATGACTTTATTAGTCCTCTTGTTCCGAAACTGAGTTGTGTAGATACATTTTGGCACTCTATTGACGTACCTGGGAAGGGATTAGCATACTGCGGTGTTACATTAATTTCTCCAAAATCAATATATACAATTATTAAAATGATTGAAAAAAAGCCTGAGCTTTATAGATTAAAAGAGCTATTGTCAGAGGCGTTTGCTGAAAATAAATTTGTTATTCATTATGGTTTATAAATTCCTGTTCCATTATGGTGGTAAGTTTGAGAAGTACAGGATTTTGTTAGGATTTATAGTTTATAAAAAAATGCATAAAAGGCTGTTGAATTTTTTGTAAGAAAGTCTAATTTGTCTAAAGTTTTTGTAGAACAAATGACCAAAAGATATCGTACTTATGTTTTGTTTATATTAGTCGTTGATTTTTTGGGATGGTCATGCTACGCTTGAAACAAGATAAAACATAAAGTATCATATTTGAACAGAAGGTGATACAATGCTGGCAGCTGAAAGGCAACGAGAGATATTAAAATTTATTAGCCAGACAAAAACTGCGGCAGTGGAGGAGTTAGCGGCAAAATTTGGTGTAAGTGCAATGACGATTCGGAGAGACTTAGATAAGTTGAAGTATTCTGGAAAAGTTGAACGGTGCCATGGAGGTGTTGTTGTCAGAGGAGAAGTTGATCTTCTGGAAAAAAGTATAAGAAATCAGTGGGAAAAAGGGTTAATCGCTAAAAAATGTTTGGAACTGATCAATGAGCATCAAACAATTTTTTTAGACTCAGGATCGACAGTTTATGAAATTGCAAAACTCATTTGTGATAGAGAAGACTTGACAATTGTAACGAATGATTTGAAGACAGCCTCTCTTTTATGGTCAGGGAATGTGATGTTAATGGTTTGCGGAGGCCTGGTACAGCGCTCTACAGGAAGTGTGATAGGACCTTTTGCCGAAGAAATGATTCATCATATTCGCTTCGATCTATCGTTTATGGGGGCTGCATGTATTGATGAAAATATGGATGTTCTAACCCCTACTGTAGAAAAAGCTTTTTTTAAACGAGAGGTTATGAAAAAGGCGACGCAGAACTATTTGGTTGTTGACGGGGAAAAGTTTGGAAAAAGGTCTTTGATTCAGGTCTGTGAATTAGGTCAGTATACTGGAATTATTACAGAGAAAATTTTTACGCAGGAAGAAAAGAAGGAGTTTGAAAAGAGACAAATTAAAATCATACAGGCGCGTTAGGAGGGAGCTTATGCCGCAATGTATTGTAATTGCAGATGATTTGACTGGTGGTAATGCGACAGGAATTCTATTAAAGAGAAATGGCCTTAGCACAATGACGATGTTGAATTTATCAGAAGCAGTAGACGAAAATACATATGATTGCATTGTGTATCCCACCGATAGCAGAGCAGTATCTAAAGAGATTGCCTATGAAAGGGTCTATTCAGTAATTAAACTGTTGCAAAGACCGGATACGATTTTTTATGCAAAGAGAATTGATTCTACGCTGCGTGGAAATTTGGGAAGGGAAACGGATGCCATGCTGGATTATTTAGGAGAAGAGTATATGGCGTTTGTTGTACCGTGTTACCCAGATGCAAAACGAATTCTGGTGGGTGGATATCTTCTGGTTAATGGTGTTGCTTTACATAAGACAGAAGCAGCTATAGATCCCAAAAATCCGATAGATACTTCTAGACCGCGTAAATTATTTGAACGACAGAGCAAGTATCTTGTAGATTCTGTACATATAGAGGATCTTCTTGGTGGCGTGGATGAGGTGGTGCGGATCATACAGCAAAAAAGAAGTCGAGGGGTAAGAATTCTAATTTTTGATTGTATTAGCCAAGAAGATATTGATCTGATTTCAGATGCTGTAATTCAAAGCAAAGTTCCTTTTGTAGCGGTAGATCCAGGAACCTTTACTGCTACTGTTGCAGGAAAGATCGTAAAACCTATCAACAATAAGAGAAATCAAGGGAAAGTTTTAGCAACAGTGGGAAGTGTCAATGGTGTAGCAAAAGCACAGATGGAAGAATTATTTGTTACTATGCCAGTATATAACGTTTATGTAGATGCGAAGTGTTTTTTAGAAAGCGAGAAGCAATGTGAAATTGAGATTAGTAGAGTAACAGATCAAATTTTATCAAAGGCTGACGATTATGAAATACTTGCTGTCACAGGACTTGGAATTTTGCCAGAAAACAGAATTAATTTTACTTATTACAAGGAGATTTGGCATTGCCAAGAAGAGGAGCTGTCCAGAAGAATAAACGCAGCTTTTGCAGAAATTACGGCAAGAATTATAGAAAATGATGATAGATTCCGTGGTCTATTTACCTGTGGCGGCGATATTACAGTGGCTGTCTGCAAACGATTTGAAGCAAGTGGGCTTAGGCTGCATGAGGAAGTTGTTCCTCTTGCTGTTTGTGGTGAGATTATGGATGGCCCTCGAAAGGGAATCCATTTACTGACAAAAGGCGGAATGGTTGGTGACAAGCAGGCTATTGTGGAATGTATTCGTTATTTGAAACAGAAAATAAATCTAACTTAATTTAATTGTTCTGATAAAGGAGGAATTGATATGATACCATTAAAACCGTTAATTGCAGTACCAATTGGTGATCCAGCAGGGGTAGGACCTGAGATTGTTGCGAAAGCTATGGTAAACAAGGAGGTAAAAAACACAACAAGATGTGTTGTAATTGGAGACAAAAACGTAATGGAACGAGCCATTGCTGTGACAGGAGCGGATCTAAGGATTCGTGTTGTTGAAAATCCCTTGGATGGCAGATTTGGCGGAGACTTTTTAAATCTAATTGATATGAAGAATATTGATATGAGCCAGTATCAGGTAGGCAAAGTAAACGGTATGTGTGGAAAGGCTGCTTATGAATACATTGAAAAAGCAGTAGAGCTTGCCAAGACGAACAAAGTAGACGCGATTTCTACAACACCGATCAATAAAAAATCTTTACGTATGGGTGGTATTCCTTATATTGGACATACAGAGATTTTTGGGGCATTGACAGGCACAAAAGATCCACTGACAATGTTTGAGGTTAGAGGGCTAAGAGTATTTTTCCTTTCTCGTCATGTTCCTTTGAGGAAAGCCTGTGATATGGTGACAAAAGAGCGATTGATTGATTATGTCAAAAGATGTACTGATATGCTTAGAAAATTAGGTGTAAAGGAGGGGACAATGGCGATTGCTGGTTTAAATCCTCACAGTGGGGAGCACGGATTATTTGGAGATGAAGAGGATAAGGAAATTGTACCAGCGGTAGAACAGTTGCGCAGTGAGGGATATGATGTAGTGGGGCCGGTATCAGCAGATTCTGTATTCCATTTGGCGTTGAAAGGAAAATATAATAGTGTTTTATCTCTATACCATGATCAAGGTCATATAGCAACAAAGACATTAGATTTTGAGAGAACGATATCAATTACAGGAGGTATGCCGATTTTAAGGACTTCTGTAGACCATGGCACTGCGTTTGATATTGCAGGACAGGGCGTTGTAAGCGCTGTTAGCATGATAGAGGCAATTTTAGTTGCAGCAAAATATACACCAACCTTTTCATTGGATAAAATGAGCAAAGAAAAAGAATAAGAAAAAGCGCGGAATTCGCGCTTTTTTTATATTATTTTTTCCATTTGTGTTAAGAGGTCTTCAAACACATGAAGGGCATTTTCAATCGGTTGAGGGGTTGTCATGTCAACTCCAGCACCGCGTAAAAGATCAATGGAATATTCTGAGTTTCCTTTTTTCAGAAAATTGAGATAGCGGTCGACGGCAGGCTGTCCTTCAGAAAGAATTTTACGTGACAAAGCAATGGCTGCACTGTAACCGGTCGCATACTGATAGACATAAAAGGCATTGTAAAAATGAGGAATTCGTGCCCACTCTATATCAATAGCTCCATCTACAATAATATCATTGCCAAAATAAAAAACGTTAAGATCATGATAGATTTGGTTTAGAAGTTCACAGGTAAGAGGTTCCCCTTTTTCTACTTTTTCATGAGTAATCTTTTCAAACTCGGCGAACATTGTTTGGCGGAAA
The DNA here is from genome assembly GCA_018364635.1 of Clostridiales bacterium. Taxonomy (GTDB): domain Bacteria; phylum Bacillota; class Clostridia; order Lachnospirales; family Anaerotignaceae; genus JAGZLR01. The sequence continues at coordinate 21,361 of JAGZLR010000028.1, forward strand.
AAGGTTCCTCGAAATTGTTCCAGAAAATAGTTAATCAGATACAATTTCGTTTTCTGGTCTTTTGAAGTTGACAATAAGTGCTCCATAAGAAGAGCTTCATTGCAGGTAGACGCTACTTCTGCAACAAAAATTTTGTGCCCTCCGTAGATATATGGTTGCGTTTGCCACGTATAGAGACTATGAAGCGCGTGTCCCATTTCATGAGCTAATGTGAACATACTGTTGATGGTGTTATTATAATTCATCAAAACAAATGGATGACAGGAATATGTGCCCCAGGAATATGCGCCTCCACGTTTTCCTTGATTTTCATAGACATCAATCCATCCACCTTCGAACCCCTCTTTCAGATGAGAAATGTATTCTTTTCCTAAAGGTGTAAGGCCTTCAGAGACTGTTTTTTTTGCAGTTTCATAATCAATTTTCATGGAAAGGTCGCTGACCAAAGGCGTATAGAGATCGTACATATGAAGCTGATCGACATTAAGGACTTTTTTGCGCAGTGCTACGTAGCGATGAAGAAGACTGATATTTTTATGCACGGTCGTAATGAGATTACTGTAAACATTCTCTGGTATGTTGTCATCACTTAAAGCCAAGGAAAGTGCTGATGGATAATTTCTTATTTTGGCGTAGAAAATATCTTTTTTGACACTGGCATAATAAGTCGCAGCTAATGTATTTTTTTGTTTTTCATAGGTTTTATACAATGTATCAAATGCTGACTTTCTGACACTGCGGCAGTTGCTCTCCAAAAATAGAGTATAAGTCCCCTTTGTTAATGGAACGCTGTTGCCTTTTTCGTCCTGTATATCAGGAAATACCATATCTGCGTCATTAATCATAGCAAAAATACTTTGAGGTGCAGAAGAGATATCTTCTGTTTGAGCAAGAATCGCTTCTTCTTTTGCGGATAATGTATGAGACTTCTGCCTGATTAAGTTTTCTAAAAAGTGCTGATACTTTAAAAGACCAGTTTCTGTTTTCAAAAATAACTCACAGTCTTTTTGTGGAATAGAAACAATCTCAGGTAAAAGAAAAGAAGTTGTGGAAGTAAGGGACACAATAAGTATATCTGCTTTATTTGAAAGAGATTGATAGATAGCATTAGCGCTATCTTCATGAAATTTCATATAAGCATAGACATAAAGACGCTCAACGATGGAAGAAATTTTATCTACAGTCTCTAAACAGTTTAACAGTTTTTTTCCGTTTTCACCTAGATGCCCTTGAAACGAACTGATTTCAGGTAATTGTTTATTGACAGAGGTATATGCCTCTTCCCACTGCTGATCGGATTGATACAGGTCTTTTAAATTCCAGTGAAAGGCTGGATCTGAATCCTGACGTTTGACAATGGATGTTGAATTGTTCATAATAGCCTCCTTTATTGTTTGAGATATAACTAGTTTAACTGGATTCCTATGCAATCATACTCTAAAATTTTCTGGATTTCAATATATCCTGTGAGACGATTAAGGTGTTATGGGAAATAGACAAATTTGATGAGAAATATATTTGAAGAGGAAAATCTCTTCAAATGAAGCCATCAGTTCTTAGAAAAGTATTAATATTTAAAGATTTCTTTAAGTAAGTGTTAATTATAAACTTGATAATCTATAGAAATCATAGTATCATAAAACTGGAATAAAATAGATGTCAGCAGAAGTGCTCCTTTTTAACAACTAGGTTAAAAAGGATTATTTTTCGATATATAATTTATTTGAGAGAGGTGATGTCGTTGAGTAAAGGCGATACATTAAAGGTTCTGATATTGTCTTCGGAAGTAGCTCCTTATGCAAAAAGCGGTGGACTTGGAGATGTTGCAGGCTCATTGCCAAAGGAATTGACTGCGGCAGGGGTAGATGTTCGTGTAGCTATGCCGAAATATAAGACAATAAAGGAACAGTATTTCATGGATTTACAGTACGTCGGCTCTTTTGACATAAGCCTTGGGTGGAGAAGGCAGAAAGCGACAATACTTTTAAAAGAGACAGAGTTTCCTCTTTATATGATAGAAAATGACTATTATTTTGGCAGAGACGGATATTATGGTTATGGTGATGACAATGAAAGGTTTGCATTTTTTTGTAAAAGTGCCTTGGATATGCTGCCGTTAATAGACTTTTTTCCAGATGTAATTCAATGCAATGACTGGCAGACAGGACCAGTCTGTCTGATCTTAAAGGAGAATTACAGAAAACTTACGATGTATCAGAGAATTAAAACAATCTTTACAATCCATAATCTCCAATATCAAGGGAATTTTTCTCGGGACACGATGGAAATGCTGGAAGTGCCTCAATATTATTTTGACAATGGTGACCTTGAATTTTATGGTCAAGTCAGTTATATGAAAGCCGGTTTAATATTTGCTGATATGATTTCTACAGTGAGCAACACATATTCCAGAGAAATTCAGACGCCACGGTATGGTTATGGTTTAGATGGTGTTCTCAGAATGCGTAGCCATAGTCTTTGTGGTATTTTAAATGGTATTGATTATCAAGCGAATGACCCTGCCACAGATAACAGAATTGTGAAGAATTTTGACAAGAATCATATTGAGTTTAAAAAAGAAAATAAGCGTGCACTGCAAGAGCAACTGGGTCTTGAGATTCGGGATAATGTGCCAATGATTTCTATTGTGTCTAGATTAGCTGACCAGAAAGGCTTGGATCTCATTGCACAGCTTTCTGATTTTTTTATGCAGGAAAACCTGCAGTTTGTTGTACTTGGCACAGGTGAAACCAGATATGAACAAATGTTTCGACATATGGCATATCATGCGCCAGGAAAAATTAGTGCCAATATAATGTTTGATGATCAGTTGGCACAAAGAATCTATGCTGCAAGTGATATGTTTTTGATGCCATCCTTATTTGAGCCTTGTGGTTTAGGCCAAATATTTAGTTTAAGATATGGTACAGTGCCTATTGTCAGAAAGACGGGAGGGCTAGTTGATACCATACAGCATTATGACTATCATACAAAAGAGGGAAATGGTTTTGTTTTTGAGGACTACAATAGCGAAGGACTCCTTTGGGCATTGAGAGAGGCCCTTCATGCCTATTGGAATTGTCCTGATGATTGGGTGCAGATTATAAAAAATGGTATGAGTTGTGATTATTCTTGGAAACACTCCGCTCAGGAATATATCCAGTTGTATCGAAAGATTTCTAATAAAGATATGTCATTTTAAGAAAGGATTCCTCATATTGTCTTTTAAAGACAGTGTGGGGAGTTTTTTATGGATAGACTGAAACGTATTTTGTCAGAGGCATCTGTATATACAGGATTATTGATGGGCGCAGGCTTTGCTTCGGGCAAGGAGATTATGACTTATTTTGTATCCTTTGGCTCTAATTGGATAAAGGCAATGTTGTTAGCCACAGCTTTATTTTCTATTGCAGGCGGGATATTGTACTATCTTTCCTATTACAGCGGCGGGAGTTTATCAGCGTTGCTTTATGGAAAAAGGAATAGTTTGTTGGAGTTAATTAATGGAAGTTTTCTTTTGATTTTATTTTGGGCAATGATTTCAGCTGCGGGCACACAAGCGGAGGAAACCTTTGGGATTTCTAGACTTCTTGGTATGACAGTGGTTTTGATTTTTGGGTTGATGATGTCATGGGCTCATAAAGCGCTGGAGTTGGTGAACAGTATTTTGACGGTGATTATGATTTTTGGTGGAATAATTGTATTTAGTGCTTTTTTTTGTTTAGAGCGAGAGTCAGTCTTATTGCAACAAAAATCTGGATGGGTTATATCAGCGCTGCTCTATGTATCCTATAATTTATTACCTGTAGTACCAGTGTTAGAATGTGTCCGAGGAAGTTGGAAAAATGGTAAGGAAGCCTTCCTATCAGGTATGACAGGGGGCTGTTTTTTAGGAATATGCGGATTAGTCTTAGGATGTGTATTAGAAGGAACAAAGGGGGCCCACTTGATGGAGCTACCTGTGTATCAAGCAGCTATCACTTGTGGAAGAGGGATTGGATTTGTTGCTTCCACTGTTATTCTATCCGCAATTCTATCAACGGTGTCTAGCACTTGTCCTGGGTCCATTGTTTTTTTTCAGCGAATAGGTTTTTCTAAAAAGAAGGCATATTTTTATTTAATATTAGGAACAGTAATCTCAATCTTTTTTCCATTTTCTTTTTTTGTTGGATATGGATATCGAATGTTTGGATTTCTAGGCTTTATACAGCTCATACTTCTATGGGTTCGTTTTGTCCAAATGATCAAATTCCCAGCAAAGTAAGGATGGCTGTTTACAAAACTTTACTGTATATAGTATTATAAAGAATAACCAATGAAGTCGAAGGAGATTTCCTTATGAATACAGACAAGGATAAAAGAGAATATTCCAAAAAAGAAGAAATAGACGAGTTTGATGAATACGAAACCGATGAACAGGAAGAATTTGATGACTCAGATGGGCAGGGATTTTTTGCCAAGATAATTATTGTCTTACTTATTTTAGTTTTGATTACTAGTGTTGTACTTTATGATACTTTTTGGGGAAAAGGATTTCTTCCTGCTGCGGTGGAACAGATTAAAGTCGGTCTGTTAGATAGCAAAGAGTCCTCTGAGGAACCATCCCAGAAAAATGTTGATATTGTTAGCACATCTGAAATATCTGAGGATAATAATGGCCAGGAAGAGTCTGTAATTACAGATCAAGATACAATTAGTTCAATGAAATTTGAGGCCAACAGCAGATCCTCTTTCCGTACTTTTGGTCAGGAGTTTCTTCAATGTACAAAAGATGGCGTGAAGTATTTTGAAGAAATGGATAGCCAAAAGTGGAACTCTACATTTACGATGACATCTCCTGTGATTACTGGAGAAGGGGAATATACAGCTGTATGTGAATTGGGAGGACGAGTTATTAAAGTATATAATAGAGATGGAGAAATCTATTCTATTCAAACCGAAGGCATTATAGAAAGATTTTCTTTAAATGCAAACGGATACCTTTCTGTGATAACAGATTTGTCACCAGATCATCGGGTTCAGGTATTTGATAATAAAGGTGCTGAGCTGATGAAAAGGGAAGAAAAACAAGGTAACATTTATCCACTGGATGTAGATATTTCTGATGATAACAGGATTGTGGCGGTCAGTTATTTAGATACCTCTGATGTGATGCTTAAAGGTAAAATTTTATTCTTTTATGCTTATCGTTCCGAAGGAAAAGATTTTACGGATGCAATGTTTGCGGCAGTGGAAAAGGAAGATGAACTGATACCTTCGATTCACTTTATGGAAGGAGGAGTACTATCAGTGCTTACAGATCAATCAATTTATAGCTTTGGTAGCGATGGTGCAGAAAGATGGAAATATGATTTGACAAATGAAGTGACTAATATTAATTGCGATAATAAAAAGTATATCGTATTTTCGTATGGCCAAGAATTGAGTAATAAAGAAGGGATTGAACCCGGAACGGTAGTCAGACTTGATCTTCAGGGAAAGGAAAAAATGTTGTTTCATGCGGGAGAGGATGTGACAATGTTGACAACGGGCGATAGTGAAATAGTTGTTGGATGTGGACGCGATTTCTATGGTGTGACAAATGGAGGAAAAGTTATATGGAGCTACAGTGCTGGGCAAGATGTCGTTAATATGCTTTTTATGCAAAATCCTAATACTGTTTTATGTGTAACTAATGTAAGCGCAAATATTCTGGAGATGAAAGAAAATGAATCCACAAAAATAAAGTCAAGAGATAAAAAAGACAAAAAACGAACTAGAATTAGCAGTGATACAAGTAGCGCTTCGGCAGCTACTTCATCCTCGTCTTCTCAGGACATGTCTGAGTCCAGTTCGACAGAAAAATAAATGGATGGTATAAGAAATGAATATTTTGGACATTGCTGTGATTGCTGTGATTGGTTTTTTTTCGATTATATCATGGAAAAAGGGGTTCATTAAATCCTGTCTTAGTTTTTTGCCAATGGCAGCATCACTATTTTTTACTTATAAAATATATCCTTTTCTCAGCGTCGCTGTCCGTAGTACAGCATTATATGACAGCTTGAAAAAGCTGGTGGCAGACAGATTGTATCTAAATGAAATAATTACGCAAGGAGCAGGACAGAGTCAAGCAGAATTGATTAATACAATGAGTTTGCCTGAATTTATCAAAAGTGCATTGATAGAAAATAATAACAAAGTTGTCTATGATGTATTAAAGGTCTCAGGATTGGGAGATTATATTTCTGGATACATTGCAAGCGTATTGTTAAATATTTTATGTTTAATACTAACTTTTTTGCTTCTACTTCTAATTATGAAACTTCTGCTTGCTGCACTAAATTTATTTGCCCATTTACCGGTAATAAGCCTGGTGAATCAGTTTTTTGGCCTTTTAGTCGGGATAATTCAGGGCGTAGGAGTAGTATGGCTGTTGGATTTAGCTTTGATTTTCTATTATTGTAGTAAACCTCTATCGCCCGTTTTTGATTTGCTTAATCAGTCTTTGATCGCCGGCAAATTATATGACAGCAATTTATTATTATTTATGATATTAAAAATTTTCACCTGAAAAAGCTTGAATTCTAAGCTTTTTCAGGCCTGATGTAAAAAATATGAGAAAATAATGAAAAAAGTTATTGACAATTGTGTTATTGCATGGTAAGATAGTCAAGCAAATGAGCGGTGAGCAACAACACCGTGAAGATAAATTTTATGGGGGTTTAGCTCAGATGGGAGAGCACCTGCCTTGCAAGCAGGGGGTCATGAGTTCGAATCTCATAATCTCCACTCAGCCGTAGAAAGAAGCGGCG
>JAGZLR010000122.1 GCA_018364635.1 Clostridiales bacterium
TTTTCTGCCATTTTAGGATCTGTGCCAAAAGTAATTCCCCCTGCACTGACATTGGGACAGGAAATATTTAATTCAAATAAATCTACATCAGCCTCCGAAAGTCTTTCGGCAACTGTGCAGTATTCTTTTATAGTATGGCCACAAAGATTGACTATAATTTTTGTATCATAGCTGCGCAAAAAAGGAATATCATTTTCAATAAAATAATCAGCTCCTGGATTTTGTAGACCTACGGAATTTAGCATTCCGCCATAAGTTTCCGCAATACGAGGAGAATGATTTCCCTTCCATGGAGTATCTGCAAGTCCCTTGACTGTAACAGCGCCTAAAAGGTTTAAATCAACAAATTCAGAAAATTCTCGCCCAGAGCCAAACGTACCTGAAGCGGTAGTGACTGGATTTTTCATTTCTACTCCAGCAATATTGATTTTGGTATCAATGCTATTATTCATCCCAAATCACCTCACTACTCCAAAATACTGGCCCATCTTTGCAGACCTTTAAATGACTCCAATCGGATTCATTTTCTTTCTTTATTTTTATAGCACAGCCAACACAAACGCCGATGCCACATGCCATTCTTTCTTCCATAGAAACCTGCGCTTTTACTTGATGAATTTCTGCCCATTGAGAAAGAGATTTTAACATCACCTTAGGGCCGCAAGAATAAATCATATGGATTTTAGGATCAATGGCACTTAACAATTCCACAACATTCCCATGGAATCCAACACTGCCGTCATCCGTCGCTATATGGACTTCTGCACCTAGCTCCTGAAATTCTTCTGCTAAAATTGGCGTAGACTTTGCACCAAGAAATACTGTAATATGCCCTTTCAATTGCTTCGCCAACTGAACCATTGGCGGAGCACCGATGCCTCCAGCGACTATTACATGCTCTGTATCTGAATCATTAATAAAAAATCCATTACCACACGGGCCTAAAATATCAATGTAGTCTCCTGCCTGTTTCTTTGAAAACAGATCTGTTCCCTTCCCTACAACCTGATAAATTAATCGAAGGGTTCCTCTTTTTCTGTCTGCCTCACAAATACTAATTGGACGAGGGAGGATCATCACCCCAGTCCTTGGATATAACTCAACAAACTGTCCAGCCTGAGCAATGTCGGCAATGGATTTAGCATCTAATGTTAAATCATAGATATTTTCAGCTATTTTCTTATTCTCAATGACTCTAGCTGTTAAAATCTTTTTCATTTTACTTCCTCCAAAGAAATAACCTGAAGATTTTCTATACTTGTGTCACTCTCCATACAATCTAAAAGACCATTGACAGTGTCTAAAGTAGTCATCAAATGTACAGAAGCCTCTGCGGCAGCACGTCTAATTTTAAATCCATCATTAGCAGAATTATTTCCTTTGTTTGGTGTATTGATAATTAAATCAACCATACCACTTCTAATAATATCTAGAACATTAGGAACGCCTTCACTTATTTTTCTAACTTCTGTAATACCGTCAATACCATTTGCCTTTAAGAAATCAGCAGTTCCCTTTGTTGCAAAGAAGCGGTATCCCAATGCTGCAAGCCTTTTGGCAATTGGCAAAAATTCCGGTTGGTCATATGGCTTAATAGATACAAGAGCTGTACCATTTTTCTTAGGAACTACAGTGTTTGAAGCAACAAATCCTTTATAGAGGGCTCTCGTAAATGTCTTTCCTACACCCAATACTTCTCCTGTAGAACGCATTTCAGGACCTAAACCAACTTCTACATTTGGCAGTTTTTCTGTAGAGAATACAGGTACTTTAACACATACGACACTTGGTTCAGGACAAATTCCGCTAGAATAACCTAACTCTTTTAATTTTGATCCAAGCATAACTTTTGTAGCAATGTCTATGACAGGCACACCGGAAACCTTACTGATATATGGAACTGTACGGCTAGAACGAGGGTTTACTTCGATAATATTTAGACTTCCCTCATACTCAATAAACTGAATATTTACCATTCCGATAACTTCAAGTGCAAGCGAAATTCGTTTTGTAACATCCATGATCTGTTCTTTCATTTCTTCCGTCAGATGCTGCGGTGGATAAATGGAAATAGAATCTCCAGAATGAACACCTGCTCGTTCCAAATGTTCCATAATACCAGGAATAACAACATCTTCGCCGTCACAGATTGCATCAACCTCAATTTCCCGTCCGCATAAATAACGGTCTATGAGTACAGGGTTCTTTTTATCTTTAGCAAATGCTGCCTCTAAATATTTTACCAACTGCTTTTCCTCATAAGTGATTTCCATTCCTTGACCGCCGAGAACATAAGAAGGACGAACCAAAACAGGATAACCTAATTCATTTGCAGTCTGAATTCCCTCTTCAAGTGTCCAGACCCCTTTTCCTTTCGGTCTTGAAATACCTAGTTTTTCTAAGACTTCATCAAATTTTTCTCTGTCCTCTGCGGCGTCGATCTGTTCTGGGCTTGTTCCATAAATTGGCACATTCATTTCACGGAAGAATTTTGCTAACTTAATCGCAGTCTGCCCACCAAACTGAAGAATAACACCATCTGGTTTTTCCTTTTCGATAATATTATAAGCGTCTTCTTCTGTCAGCGGCTCAAAATATAATTTATCAGCAGTGTCAAAATCGGTACTTACTGTCTCCGGATTATTGTTGACAATAATCGTTTCAATGCCTGCTTTTCTCAAAGAAAGTACACTGTGTACAGAGCAGTAGTCAAACTCAATTCCTTGACCGATTCGAATTGGACCAGAACCAATTACAATTACTTTTTTATTATTGCTTACCACAACTTCGTCTTCCTGATCATAGGTAGAATAATAATACGGCGTTACCGCTTCAAACTCACCTGCGCATGTGTCTACCATCTTATAGACTGGACGAATTCCCCATGCTTGTCTTAATTCCATAATTTTAGGAGGCTCGCATTTCAGCAGATCAGCCAACCCTTTATCTGAAAATCCAGTCATTTTATATTCTCTTAAAAGTTCTGGTGTAAGATCGTTAATGGTTAAATTCTTTAAAGCCTCTTCCATATCTACAATCTTTTTAATTTTATGGACAAAAAACTTATCCATCTTTGTAATTTCACAAACTTTATCAACCAGATATCCTCTTCTTAAAAGCTCTGCCAAGTCAAAAAGTCGCTCGTCATCAGGAACAACAACTCTTTTTCTAAGTTCTTCAAAAGATTTTGAAGTAGAATATTTTCTTTCTAATGTATACTGACCTATTTCAAGAGAACGGATTCCTTTAAGCAACGCTGCCTCAAAGCTATTGCCAATTGCCATGACCTCACCAGTAGCCATCATTTTTGTTCCTAAATTTCTTTTTGCATTTCTAAATTTATCAAATGGCCATTTTGGAATTTTGCAGACAACATAATCAATGGTTGGCTCAAAACAAGCAAATGTTTTCTTTGTAACAGCATTTTGAATTTCATCCAAACGATATCCCAAAGCAATTTTAGCTGCCACTTTAGCAATTGGGTATCCTGTAGCTTTTGAAGCCAGAGCAGAAGAACG
>JAGZLR010000123.1 GCA_018364635.1 Clostridiales bacterium
GGTGAGAATAGCCGCTGGATGGATAAATATCATTCACAACCAGTATTATCAATAATCACGCCACCTTTTACATATGGTCCAAGCGGAAAATCCGAAATAGCGTATGATAAACATGTAGCTCTTCCTCGACTAATGTCTGTATATACTAGATAATACTTTCCATTTCTTTTACATATGGAAGCGCCTTCATGAAAACCATGTTCTTTTTCTGATAAAATACTGTTTTGAAAAGAATTCAAATCAAGACTGTGCATATCTGAGTTTAATTTTGCACCTCTCAATTCAAACTGCCCCCAAAAATAATAAATTTGTCCATCATCGTCTATAAACACTGTTGGATCTATTCCAGTTCTATTTACCCCGAGAATTTCCACAGGATTAATAAAAGGACCTAATGGATTCCTGCTTTCAGCTACACCTTCACTGCCATCAGAAGTACAAAAATATAAATGATACATTCCATCTTTTTCTATACAATCAGGCGCATATAAATCACCGTCCGACCACGGTATCTCACCATTCCTGTTCGAAAAAGCCAATTCAGATTTTTCAAAAGTCTTAAAATCTTTAGAAAAAAACACATAATAATCCTTACTGCAATATTCCGGATTTCCTGTAAGATCATAAGAACCGTACAGATAAACATATCCATCCTTATAAACCTTAGCTTCAACATCCGGAACATGATACGTTAATGGTAATATTGGGTTCATATATTATCCTTTCACTGCACCGGCAGTCAATCCTGCCTGAATTTTCGAAGACAAACAAACATAAATAAGAATAATTGGAAGCGATGCCATTGTTAGCGCTGCCGTTGTTGCTGCATAATCAGTTTGATATGTTCCTTTTAAAGTCATAAGCCCTAATGGAATCGTCATTTTTTCAGCATCATTAATTAAAATCAGAGCAAAACTAAATTCATTCCAAACGCTTACCAATGTTAAAATTAACACTGTCACCAGCACTGGCTTTGCCAACGGTAAAAAAACATAATAAAACATCTGGTGTATTCCGCATCCATCAATAACAGCTGCCTCCTGTAATTCATTTGGAAGCTGGTTATAATGTCCATAAGTCAAAAACACCGCCATTGGGAGATTGAATGCAATATATGGAATAATCAATGACCATAAACTATTTACCATTCCCATCTTATTGGCTATACTAAATAAAGGTATCAATACACAATGAATGGGTATCATATTTCCTACAAAAAATAAAAATACAATTTTTGACGCCCCTTTAAATGGAAATCTGGACAGCATGTAGGAAAACATAGTACTGAAAAGTAATACACAAAAAACAGTAATACATGACACGATTAAACTATTTGCAAAATATTGCTGTACTCCTTTATCCCAGGCTTTAATATAGTTTTCTATATGCCACACTGACGGTAAGCTCCAGGGATCTGTCAAATAGGCTATATTATCTTTAAAGGAAGAAATAATCATCCATACAATAGGCAAAATAATAATCAAGGCATATACAGATAAAAGAATATGCACTAATGCCCAACCACCTGCTTTCATACGCTTCATTGTTCTCACCCTACCTTTAATAAATACTTTCTTTTTTCATTAATTTATTTACAATTAAAATAAACACTGTACCCAAAAGGAACAAAAACATAGAAATTGCACTTCCATATCCCATTCTCATTGAGTCGAAAGCTTCCTGCACAATTACCGTTGCAAGTACATCTGTTGAATGATTAGGGCCTCCTTTTGTCATAATATAAACAAGATCAAAATATCTCAAAGAATTAACAATGACCAACATTGTTGTCAACTGAATAGTCGGCCATATTAAAGGAAGTTGAATTTTAAAAAAACGCACAATAGGAGGTACTCCATCTAATTCTGCATATTCAATAATATCTGAAGGTATTGACTGTAAAGAACTATAATAAATCAGAACATAGTTTCCTACATAAAACCAAAGCATAACTATCATTACAGCTCCCAATGCAGTCCCTGGTTCTCCTAACCATGCGTGCTGTAAATTCTCCATTCCTATTTTTCCCAAAAAAACATTGAAAAGCCCCTGATTGGGATCATAAATTTGTGTCCATAAAATTCCAACAATGGAGGCAGACAATATTACGGGAAGAAAATAGATTGATTGGAAAAATTTTTTCCCTTTTACTTTTTTGCTCGAAACAACAAGCGCAATTAACATTCCAATAGGAAGCTGCAGACAAGTAGATACAAACGTCATTTTCAAAGTGTTAATCAGTGCATTTTTTACTACTTCATCATGTATTATCTCTTTAAAATTACTTAAACCAATAAATATTTTATCATTGATTCCATTCCAATCAAAAAAACTATTGTATAGCGACATACCTACCGGCGCAACTACCATACCAATAAATAAAACTAATGCTGGCAACATATATATAAGTCTTACATGAAGTTTAGCTTTTTTCATGGCAATCTCTCCTCTGTATAAAAATACTGCCGTAAAGTAGCGTTCTATTTTACGGCAGTACCCTTTCTTTTTTATTTGATTGTAGATAATTGTTCTTCTACATTAACATCTTCTGAAGCAATAATTTCTGTCATTGCGTTCAAAAGATTCTCTGCCTGTTCTGGTTGAAGCGCCTGATCTGTATATGGGAAAAATCCTGTAACCTCATTATTAAAAAATTCTGTGATTTCATATCCTAAAAGAGGCATATCCTCTTTTTCCACTTCTACTTTCATACAACTTAAACTTCCGGTTTTTTTCACCATCTCTGTTTCCGTTTCAACTGAAATAATTTCTTTTATCAATTCATATGCATCATCAGCATTTTCAGAAGACTCATTTATTGCGATGCAATTTGCTATGCCGCCATAAATTGTACCTGAATCTTCCGGTTTGCCATCATCAGCTGAAGGAAATGGTGCAAAACTAATATTATCAGCCATTTCTTCATTGCTGGAAAGAGTAGAAATATCCCATGTTCCTCCAATAAACATTGCTGCATTTCCTGCCGCAAACTGTGCAGGTGCCATTGCGGAATCAATTGCGAGGCTTCCATTCACAAAATACTCCTGGCTTAATTTATTTAATTGCTCACCAGCCTTAATAAACTCAGGATTTGCAAAAGATGCTTCACTTTCCCCATCTGTTACTTCCCTATATAATTCCGTACCTCCATTTCTTACTGCAAGATAAGAAAACCATCCTAAAAGAGGCCATCTATCTTTAGAACCTACCATAATTGGCGTAATTCCTGCATCTTTAAGTTTTGCACAGGCGTCTTCAAGTTCACTGAACGTAGATGGTACTTTTTCAATTCCTGCATCTTTGAAAAGTTGTTTATTGTAATATAATACCTGTCCTGTGACACTTGATGGAATTCCATATATTTTTTCATCAACTGTTACCTCATCAAAGGCTCCATCTATAAACTGTTCTTTATATTCCGTATCTTTTGTCACCATCTCGGTAATATCTTTAACATTTCCAGAACTTACTAATGTTGAAAACTGTTCTCCTGTCCAGTAATTAAACACA
>JAGZLR010000029.1 GCA_018364635.1 Clostridiales bacterium
AGGTGTACAAGGAATCGTTTTTTCTATCTCTAATATTTTAATTCAGTCATCCATCAATTCTTTTGGCTCAGTTGTAATGGCCGGTAATACCGCCGCAAGCAATATCGAAAACTTTGTGTATATCGCTATGAATGCCTTCCAAATGACTGTAACCTGCTTTATTGGCCAAAATTATGGTGCAGGCAAAATTTCTCGTATTCCTAAAATATTGCTGCAATGCGCAGGTATGGTCATCGCAGTTGGGCTTGTTCTTGGAGGAGGCGCTTTATTTTTTGGCCAATCTTTATTATCTATCTACTCTCCAGAACAAGAAGTAGTAAACTATGGCTTAATCCGTATGGGTATTCTTTGTGTTCCATATTTTCTCTGTGGCCTCATGGATTTGATGGCTGGTGCAATGCGTGGATTAGGGTTCTCCGTCACGCCAATGATAGTATCCTTTATCGGTTCCTGCGTGTTACGTATTGTGTGGGTATTCACTATTTTCAGAGTGATGCACACACTTCCATCTCTATACATTTCATACCCTATTACTTGGGGCCTAACATTGACAGTGCATATTATTTGTTTCCTTTTTGTATTTCACCATTTGCTACAAAAACAAAAAAAACTACAGGAGCTATAAAGCTCCTGTAGTTTTATAATTCTTCCAGTCCAGGTATCTCAAAAGATAATGGCATCATAACCCTCACTTTAAATAAATCCCCATCTACATCAATTTTCATAACACCATTTTGAAGCTTTGTCAGACTCTCTGCAATTGATAATCCTAAACCAGCGCCCTCCATTGTTCTAGAAGAATCTCCTCTAACAAAACGTTCTGTCAATAAATCTGGATTGACGCTAATTGGCTGAGCAGAAATATTTTTTAAAATTAAGATTCCCATCCGCTCATTCTTTGTTAGGTCAGCGTATACCCTAGAACCAGAAATAGAGTATTTGATAATATTCGTAATTAAATTCTCTAAAATTCTCCACATATGATTTCCATCAGCTTCAATAAACACAGGAGATTTAATATTCAATTTCACATCTAAATTCGCTGCATCAAAGCGTTCCTGAAATTCTCCAATTGCTTGTTCTAACAACGCGCCAAAATCAAGTCTTACTTTTTCTACTGCTAGATTTCCGCTAGATGCCTTGCTAGCCTCTACCAAATCCTCCACCAACTGCTTCAACCTTGCCGCTTTATCTGCCAACACATCGACATAACTTTCTGCTCTTTCGTTTTGAAGATGTTCATTCTTTAATAAATCCACATAGGTGACAATAGACGTCAAAGGAGTTTTTAAATCATGAGAGACATTTGTTATCAATTCGGACTTCATTCTCTCCCCTTTAACGGCCTCATCCACCGCTATTTCAAAACCATTTTGAATTTTTTGTACATCTGTTGCAAAATTAATTAAAGATGGAGATATTTTTGACAAATCCAATTTATGTTTTAAATTCCCTTGACTTGTCTCTTTTGCAGCATGCATAATCTGCTGCAAACTCTTTAAATTTCGATAGAGAAAAAAACATGCAAAAAAATTTAAGACAATCACCAAAATTCCAAAAAGAATAATTTGTGTCTTAGAATATCCTCCTCGTATCATATACATCAAATGTCCGCCTAAAATAATATTACCAACCCCAAAAAGAAATTGAATAGAAACCATCCATCCCTGATATGTCTTTTCAGAAAAGAAGGAAGCAATCTTACACAATACTGTGTTACATACTGTATTTTTAAACACCCTTTTTGCTCTAATTTGACGCACAATGGACAAAATATATGTTAACAGCACCGTAATAATGACAATAATTAAAACCGAGAAAGCTGTCACCCAAAAGTACTTATTCATTCTATCAGACCAAAAAACCATATAAAGAATATCTTTGCCTAGATAGTAAGAAAAACAAGAAACACCGATAACAAAAATAGTCTGTAAGTCATTAAAAATTTTGTCAAATGCCATCAATTGTATCGTGCCATTTTTTTGTGTCTTCCCAGCGACATAAAGAAGATAGCAAAATAAAATTAGTCCAAAAAAAACAGAAATTAAAATACTGATTCCAAAAATAGGTGTCATATTTTGGGATAACTCAAAAGAATGTTCTTCCTCAAAAAAGGTATCTCCAGGCGCCAGTAGTCCCGTTGTGGCCGCATATAAAATACATTTATTTGAGTTGATTTTTTCATTGCTATATTCATAAAAGCTTTTTGAAGATGAAGAAAAAGTTCCGTCAGCAATAATCAAATTTTCCATTGCTTTTACTTCTTCCAACGAAGTGTTGCCAGCAATACGAATTCCATTTTCATCTGTAATACAGTATCGAAAATTTCCAGTAGAATTTAAAATTCTACGTTTTTCTTTATAGTCTGATAACTGATCATTACGACACATACGTGCAAATTTCGGAAGCCTATTTTGCACCAAATCTCTATATTCCTCAAAATTATCCTTCAATTCTTCAGGAATATCCTTTTGTATGAGAACATCATTCATATCCTCATTGATTTCTGTGGAAGAAGTGATGACACCATCAGCAATATTATAATACTTTTTGAATCCTTCGATGATCATCTCTCTATCCAGAGCACCACCATTTTCTATATTTTTCTCATTTTCATAGACAATATCTACGTCTACTGCCATGTCCATCAAGTCATATATCCTGTCTTTATAAACCGTTGTTTCATAGTATGTCGTATTTTTTCCAGGAAATATCCCCCAATAATCATAAATCATATAACAAAAAATCATGCTACCTATAGCAATCAAAGCGCAGACATAGAACAGAACAACAGCTGTCATTTTGCTAGCTCTGGAATAAAAAACATTTTTATTAGATTTTTTCAATTTTGTATCCAATACCCCACACCACCTTTAAATATCTAGGTTCTTTCGGATTAATTTCAATCTTTTCTCTAATTCGACGGATATGAACAGATACTGTATTTTCTGGGGCAAAAGAAAGTTCTTTCCATACAGATTCATAAATCTGACTGATAGAAAGGACTTTTCCAGCATTTTCCATAAGAAGTTGGAGTATGCCATACTCTGTCGCGGTTAGTTTCACAGACTCACCATTGACTCTAACTTCTTTCGCATCTTTATCAAGTTCCAAATCTCCTATAGTAATAACATTACTTTTTTCCGCAATACTACCAAGGGATGTATAGCGACGCATTTGACTTTTTACACGAGCAAGTAACTCTAATGGGTTAAACGGTTTAGTAATATAATCATCTGCACCAAAATTTAAGCCTAATATTTTATCTGTATCTTCTGTTTTGGCAGAAAGAATGATAATAGGAATATTCATTTTCTCACGAATTTTCACTGTAGCACTAATTCCATCCATTTTAGGCATCATAACATCCATTAAAATTAAATGAATTTCATTTTTTTCCAGTTCCTCTAATGCCTCTAGTCCATTATATGCTTTGATCACATGATATCCTTCATTTTTTAAATAAATCTCAATAGCATCAACGATCGCTTTATCATCATCACAAACAAGAATATTTAACTTTTCCATAAATTATCCTCCTTAATCCCCATAACTTATTTACAATATAACAGATTTCTTTTAAAAATGAAATGCAAAGATCTTAATTTTTTCTTACGGGAAGTTGTTTTATATTTCTAAACGATAAGTTATAATTTTTTAAACAAAAAAGGAGATTCCTGACAACTTGCACATGGATTACCTGTTTTTTTATGACATATTTCGCCATGTTTTATAAATGAAATTTTTTGTTTAATAAACAGTTGCAATTTAAAAAGAATATAGTATAATGATCTAGGTTTAGTAAAAATAATTGAAAAGTTTAGTATTTATAAAGGAGCATCCAGCTATGGATATAGGGCATAGAATTAAACAACTTAGAACTATGCAGGGATTGACACTGGAAGAGCTTGCCAGCAGAAGCGAGGTTACCAAAGGCTTTCTTTCTCAAGTAGAGAGAAACCTAACTTCTCCATCAATCGCCACACTCAACGATATTTTAGAAGCTTTAGGAAGTTCTCTTTCTGATTTTTTTAAAGAAGAAAAAGAGGAAAAAATTGTTTTCCAGAAAAAAGATTTTTTTGTTGATGAACAGAATCTGTGCACAATTCATTGGATTGTGCCCAATACTCAAAAAAATCAAATGGAACCAGTACTTCTTGAAATTCCAGAACACGGGGAATCCTTTCAAGTACGACCCCACGAAGGTGAGGAATTTGGCTGTGTACTAGAAGGAAGCGTAATACTAGAAAACGGTGATAAGGAATATCCAATCAAAAAAGGGGAAACTTTCTATATCACCGGAAAAAATTTTCATAAACTGAAAAATATAAAAAAAACAACGGCAAAAGTTTTATGGGTATGCACCCCGCCAGTGTTCTAATAAAGGGAGGATAACAAATGCATAAACTTATTCAATTTAAAAATATTGTGAAAGAATTTGATGGAACCCTTGTTTTAAAAGGTATTAATTTAGATATTTATGAAAACGAGTTTGTCACACTCTTAGGCCCTAGTGGCTGTGGAAAAACTACTTTATTACGTATTTTAGGCGGATTTCTAGAACAAACCAGCGGTGAAGTCATCTTTGACGACCAGGAAATCTCTGGACTACCTCCATATAAAAGAGAAATCAATACAGTATTTCAGAAGTATGCTCTTTTTCCTCACATGAATGTATATGATAATATTGCTTTTGGTCTAAAAATAAAAAAAGAACCAAAAGACATTATTGAACAAAAAGTTATGCGTATGTTGAAACTGGTTGGATTAGAAGAATATGGAAAACGTGCGATTACCGAGATGAGCGGTGGTCAGCAGCAGCGTGTTGCTATAGCACGGGCATTAGTAAATGAACCTATGGTTCTTTTATTAGATGAACCATTAGGCGCCCTGGACTTAAAACTTAGAAAAGAAATGCAGCATGAATTAAAAAAAATCCAACAGGAAGTAGGTATAACTTTTATCTATGTCACTCATGACCAGGAAGAAGCGTTGACCATGAGCGATAAAATCGTAGTAATGAAAGATGGAGAAATTCAGCAAATCGGTACACCAACTGAAATTTATAATGAACCAAAAAATGAATTCGTAGCCCGCTTTATTGGCGAAAGCAATATCATTGACGGTATTATGGTACAAGATAAGGAAGTTATCTTTGAAAATCGAAAATTTGAGTGTGAAGACTTTGGATTTGAAAAAAATGAAGATGTCGATGTAGTAATTCGTCCAGAAGATTTACATATCGTTCCAAAAGACCAGGGATTATTAAAAGGCATCATTAAAAGTACTCTATTTAAAGGAGTTCATTACGAAACATGGGTGCAGACGAAAAATGGTACAGGGATCACAGTTAAAATGATCGTTCGTGACAATAAGCCGATCTTTAATGAAAAAGCCAATGAAAAAATGAGCGCTAATGACTTTTATTTAGATAAAGAGGATGTAAAAGAGTTGACAGACGCAGAAATTATTGCCCGTGCTGATGCCCAAGCATGGGTACCAGATACAGAAGAACTTCTCTCCATCAGTAAAGTAGAATATAAGATCAGTGAAGAAAATGGTGTTTATCCAGTTACTTTCTCCACTTCTTCTGGGACAAGTGTAACGGCTAACATGATTGTGACAAAAGAAAACAGAATAGTCAACCAGGAGTATGAGGAAGAAATATTTGCAGTGAACTTCTTTAAAAATGCAGATGAAATTACAGAGAGTATTGCATTGGAAACTGATTTAAAAACCTGGGCAAACGCATCTGCATGGAGCCTTGAAGATGGCTCTAGTGTGCCAATTCACGATGTTATTTATACTTTTGATCCTGAAACTATCATACCAGGAGAGTATGAAGTAACTTTCCGTACAAAAGGATATGAGTATATGGTAAATACTACGAAAGAATACCAAACTGGTGATATCGTCGGTCTTACCTTTACGCCTGATGCACTTCACATTATGTCTAAGAAAGGGTGATAAAAGATGAAGCAATTTCGGACCATGGCTTATCCATATGTTGCATGGATTACCGCACTGATTGTCATTCCAATGCTGATGATTTTCCTTTATGCAGTGACTGTAAAGGGAAATCATGTCCTGACTTTTCAGTTTACATTGGAAAACTTTACACAGTTTATTACCGATCCTATTTTTATGGATGTATTAAAACGGTCTCTAATTGTCGCAGCTGTCACCACAGTCCTTTGTGTACTTTTAGGATATCCAGCCGCCTATATCATCGCCCAGGCTCATGGCAAAAAAAAGATTTTCCTTATTCTTGCAGTCACTGTTCCCACATGGATCAACATGCTAGTTCGTACTTATGCTTGGGTTGGTATTTTGCAGGAAAAAGGATTATTTAATGAGATTCTTGGATTTTTTGGCTTCGGTCCTTTTGAGATGCTCTATACACACTTTGCTGTTATTTTAGGCATGGTCTATAATTTCATACCATTTATGATTTTACAGATTCATACTTCTTTGACAAAAATGGATAAAAGCTATCTGGAAGCAGCAAGTGACTTAGGAGCTAATAAATTGCAGTGCTTTTTAAGAGTCACTCTTCCCCTGTCCCTTCCAGGAGTAATCAGCGGCATTACATTAGTATTTCTACCAGCAGTATCCAGCTTCTTTATCCCAAAACTATTAGGCGGCGGCCAATATGTTTTGATTGGAAATGTGATTGAAAGTCAGTTTTTAACCACTGGCAACTGGAACTTCGGAAGTGCAATTTCTTTAATCATGGCTATTATTATTATGATTTCTATGTATATTACAAAAAAAGTGGATAAAGATCCCGCGGCTAGAAAGGAGGATTGACAATGAAGACAAAAAACAGTATTCTTTCAAAACTATATATGGCTGTTATTATTGGTTTCTTTTACTTGCCAATCCTTTATACTATTGTTTTTTCTTTCAACAGCAGCAAAAGCTTGACTCATTTCAGTGGCTTTTCTCTTCGGTGGTATATAAAAATGTTTGGCGATAGAAATATGATGAATGCAATTTTTTATACTATAACCATTGCAGTTCTAGCCACTCTTATTTCAACTGTTGTTGGCACAATTACTGCGATTGGACTCTCAAAATCCAATAAGCTATTGAGGAATATTGTCTTTCGTATTAACGATTTTCCAATTATGAACCCAGAAATTGTAACTGCGATTGGACTACTGATGTTTTTCAGCGCTTTGGGAGTTAAAAAAGGCTATATTACTATGCTTCTTGCCCACATTATGTTTTGCATCCCATATGTTATTTTAAGTATTATGCCGAAATTAAGAAGCTTGGATTCTAACTTGGCGGAAGCAGCTATGGACCTTGGTGCCACCCCATGGCAAGCATTAACAAAAGTTATTGTTCCTCAAATTATGCCTGGCATTATTTCTGGCGCGTTAATCGCCTTTACTATGTCATTTGACGACTTTATTATCTCTTACTTTGTCACAGGTAATGGAGTCAACAACATTTCTATTATGGTCTATACAATGTCAAAACGAGTAAATCCTTCTATTAATGCCATGTCCACATTAATCATTATAATTATTACAGCGATTTTGCTGATAATAAATATTATTCCATTATTGAAAAACAAAGAGGAGGTTTCTAAATGAAAAAATTAATTGTAACTACAGTCAGTTTAGCCCTTGTGGCAGGTCTTGCTGGATGTTCCAGTTCTTCTTCCACATCTGAACCTGACGCTTCTAAGCAGTATAGTTCTGATACGCTTAAATTTTATAACTGGGGCGAATACATCGGAGAAAATGTTATCTCTGATTTTGAAAAAGAATATGGTGTAAAAGTTATTTCAGAGTATTTTGATTCCAACGAAATGATGTACACAAAATTGCAGGCAGGTGATGCTTACGATGTTTGTGTTCCAAGTGACTATATGATTGAAAGAATGATTAGTGAAGATATGATCCAACAACTTGACAAAGAAAAAATCCCTAATCTTGCAAATCTTAGTGATGAAGTAAAAGGACTTTCCTTTGATCCAGACCAAACCTATTCTGTTCCATATTTTTGGGGATCTGTAGGTATTGTATACAACCATAATACTGTGGATCCTGCCGTTGTAGAATCTGAAGGATACAATATCTTAAAAAATACGGATTACAAAGGTCGTATTTATATGTATGATTCTGAACGAGACTCTTTCATGTGTGCGTTTAAAGCACTTGGATATTCTATGAACACAGATAAGGAAGAGGAAATCAATGCTGCTTATGATTGGCTGAAAGAACTAAATGATACAATGGAACCTGTATATGTCACAGATGAAGTTATCGATAATATGGCAAATGGAATGAAGGATATCGCAGTTGTTTATAGTGGCGATGCAGCATATATTCTTTCTGAAAATGAGGATATGAGTTTTTATATGCCTCAAGAAGGTACAAATATTTGGTGTGATGCTATGGTTATTCCAAAAAATGCAGAAAATCCAGAATTAGCTTATGAATTTATCAACTATATTTTAGAGTATGAACCATCTTATGATAATTCCTCTACTGTTGGATATGCTTCCTCCAACGCAGAAGTATTGGCAGATATGACAAGCGAAGATGGTGATTACTTTGAAAACGAAGCATATCTTCCACGTTCCGGCTATGAAAAAGATGAAGTATTTCAGGATAACTTGATTTTAAAAGAAAAATTAGCAGAGTTATGGATCAAAGTAAAGGCAAGTAAATAAAGAAAAATCCCTTCTGATTTTTAATAACCAGAGGGGATTTTTTTATTTTCGTTCAATCGTATATTGTCCATAGCCTTGATGAGGATCTGGTTTTAAGAGAATTGTTTTATGATATGTTTCTTCTAGTTCATTTTTATATTGATCTTTCTCTCCTGCAAACGCCATAAGAAGTCTTTCCTCTGCTTTGACAGTAACAGTCGAAAATATTGTTTTTGTAAAAATAGAAATAATTTCTCTTCGTATATTCCCTACAATGATAGGCAAATCATAGACAAAGCCTCTTCCATTACAGCACCGGCAGGAAATCATCATTTGACGCATTAAGCTAGGTCTTGTTTTTTTTCTTGTCAACTGCATCAACCCCAGCTCTGTCATACCGACAACTGTCGTTTTTAGTCTATCATGTGACACAGCTTTTTCCAGCGTCTCCCTCAATGCAATACGGTCTTCTTCCTGTTTCATATCAATGAAATCCACAATAATGATTCCAGAAAGATTCCTTAATCGGCACTGTTTTGCAACTTCCAATGCTGCTTCCAAATTTGTCTTTAAAATTGTCTTCTGCTGATCTTTTTTTCCTGTAAATTTTCCAGTATTTACATCGATCACTACACAGGCTTCTGTCTCCTCAATGATTAAAAATCCTCCGCTTTTTAGCCATACTTTCTTTTGCAACGCCTTCTCCAACTGGCTTTCTGCAAAGTAATTTTCAAATAACGGAATATTTTCTTCATAAAGTTTTACTCTACTTATATCCTCTCCATACTCTTCTTCCAAAGCGCAAAAATCCTTGAAATCTTCCTGTTGATTGATGAGACATTCCTCCACATCAGATGTAAACAATTCTCTTGCCGCTTTTAATACCGGCGGAATATCTCTGCTGACAAGTGCTGGTGCTTTTCGAAATACACCTTCTTTCAGGAGATTTTCTGCTCCTTCCAATAATCTCTTAAATTCTTTTTCAAAGTCTTCTTTTTCTTTTCCCTCGCCATTGGTTCTTACAATAACTCCAAATCCTTCTGGAAGAATCTCACCCATAATTTCACGAATTCTTGCTCGTTCCCTTTTGTCAGTAATTTTAGACGAAATGCCCACTGTTTTCTCCTTTAAAAGTAAAACTAGAAATTTGCCTGTAAAGGAAATTTTTTCTGTAACTACAGCGCCTTTTTGTAAAAAAGCATCCTTTTCCACCTGTACCAATAACTCCTGCCCTATCTTCCATTTCGGTTTTTCTGTCTCATAAGGAAGATACGCATTCTTCTCTTGGCCGATATCCACAAATGCTGCTTTCACACCAGGCAGTATATTTACTACACGACAACTGTAAATATTACCTACAATACTTGCTCGACGCTTTTCTTCGCAAATAACCTCCGTCAATACCCCATCTATCATTAACGCCACACGGGTTTCATGGACAGAGGAATCAACCAATAATCGTTTCATTATTCTATCACCACTTTGCCATCTAAGCTTTCATATCCACGATCTGTTTTACTGTATAAATCTTTTCTATGAAAGCGTAGAGCATACTTATTATAAGGCTGCTTATTGAGATAGGAAAAAAATGCTTCTACAAAGGTATCTGGCCTCAAATTTGCCTCTCCACCGCTTAATAACAACTGTAGCTTCACAATATCTTCATCTCTCTGTGCACTTGCCTGTAAAATTAAAGGCCGAATATTTGTCTCTTTCATCTGTTTTTTTGTCTTTTTCATCACAATGATCTCTGACTGACTTAAAAACTTCAGAAGTCCTTTTTTTATATCCTCAAAATCAATCTCTTTATCCAAAAATACCTCATAGCCTACTGCCTGTACCGCAGCCATTGCATTTATTTGTCCTTCCTTCATTTTTATGCAGGAAAGAATTTCTGTCCCTCTCGGCAATGTTTGGTTAAGACGACGCAAGATGTCTTCTGGTGCGATTTCTTCTGTCATTTCAAAATCTCCATACTCCCCTTCGCTAGTAAATCCTAACGATAAAGGATGAGAGAAAAATAACTGCTGATGTGGGTTAAAGCCTTGGGAATAAGCAATCGGCAAACCTGCCCTTTTTACAGCCCGCTGAAAAAGTTTCATCATATCCAAATGACTGATAAACTTAATCTCTTCTCCCTTTTTATATTTCAGACGATATTTCATATTGTTATTCACCATGACAGATACCTCCCCCAAAGGACTGTGCTCCACAGCCTGAACATTGTTCTCGGCAATTTGGTGTTACCTGACCGAGATATGCCTTTTCTCTTTCTCGTATGAGAAAGTCTCTTGTCACACCAACAGAAATATGATCCCAAGGTAAAATCTCATCATAACTACGGACACGGTTTGCATAAAAACTAGGATCTATTCCAGTATCTTCAAAGGCCTGCACCCATTTCTCATAGTCAAACTGATCGCTCCAGCTATCAAACCGGCATCCCAATTCCCATGCCCGTAAAATAGCTTTTCCTAGCCGTCTATCACCACGGGCTGTAACACCTTCTAAAGCACTGAGTTTAGTATCATGGTACTGATACCGTACCTGCTTTCTCTTCACGGAATTTTTAACTAAGTGTGCTTTTTCTAAAAATGTTTCATAGGTATCTTGCGCGTCCCATTGAAATGGAGTAAATGGTTTTGGCACAAAACAGCTACTGCTAGCAACTACCTGCACCGGTCTTGGCCGTTTTTCCTTAGGTAGCTCAAAATAAGTCTCTACAATTTTATCAGATAATTCCGCGATTCCTTTTAAATCCTCTTCTGTTTCTGTTGGAAGACCTATCATAAAATACAGCTTCACACGATTCCAGCCCCCATCAAAAGCCATTTTACATCCTCGAAAAATGTCCTCTTCTGTAATGTTTTTATTGATTACATCACGTAGTCTTTGCGTACCCGCTTCCGCTGCAAAAGTAAGGCTACTTTTTCTCACTTCTTGAATCTTTTCCATTAGATCTAAAGAAAAAGCATCGATTCTAAGAGAAGGTAAAGAAATGCTGATTGATTTTTTTGCATATTCATCTAATAATGACTGAGCAAGCTGTGGGAAACAAGTATAATCGCTTGTCGATAAAGAAACAAGGGAAATCTCTTCATGACCAGAAGCCTCTACAAGAGACTTCGTTTGACGTAAAAGTGTCTCTGGTTTTCTTTCACGTACAGGACGATAGACAAAACCAGCCTGACAAAAGCGGCACCCACGGATACACCCACGAAATAGCTCTATCGTCACCCTGTCATGGATGACTTCAATCAGAGGCACCAATTCCTTTTCAGGAAAAAATGTCTGATCTAAGTCTTTCACAATTACTTTATGGATCACTTTTCTTGCTTTTGGATGTGTTGGTGTAAAGGAAGCAATCTGACCGTTGTCTTGATAGGTTACACGATAAAATTTTGGCACATAAATCCCATCAAAGTCTAATAGCTTTTCCAGAAATTCTTGTTTTGAACCGCCATTTTTCCTGTGTTCTTTGTAGCAGTCAAGGATATCGTCATACAGAACTTCTCCCTCGCCTAAATAAAAAAAGTCAACAAAATCCGCTAATGGTTCTGGATTATAAGCGCAGGAACCTCCCGCTAAAATCAATGGATCATCCTCTCCCCTATCCTCACGCAGTAAAGGGATTCCTGCAAGGTTTAACATATTCAGTACATTGGTATAACACATCTCATACTGTAATGTAAATCCTAAAAAATCAAACTCTTTTGCAGATGTTTTTGTTTCCAGAGAAAAAAGAGGAATTTTATTTTGCCTCATTTTTTCCTCCATATCCACCCACGGGGCAAAAAATCGCTCACAATATGTATCCTTCCGGCGGTTTAAAAAATAATAAAGTATTTCAAGTCCTAAATGTGACATTCCCACTTCATAAACATCAGGAAAACAAAAACCAAACCGAATATCGACCTGTGTCGGATCTTTCTCCACCATATTAAGTTCATGTCCTGTATATCGGGCCGGTTTGTCCACCTGCAAAAGTATTTCATCCGGCACTACAATTTTACTCATGATACTACTCCTTCCAAAGATTTAACATGTAATTTATATCATAACTTAAATTCGACAAAATTGCACGTAAAAAATTAAGAAGGAGCTAATTACAGTTAACCAAATTTTTGTTTCAATCGATTGAGAATCTTTTTTTCTGTTCTAGAGACCTGAACTTGCGTAAGACCTGTAAGGGAAGCAACCTTGCTTTGCGTCATATCTCTAAAATACCGCAAGAGAATAATCTGCCTTTCTTTTCCATCCAGTAAACGGATGGAATCTCTCAATAACATATAATCGATTCGTTTTTCATCAGTCTCGCCCTTTTCAGATAACTGGTCCAATATTGTTATTTCTTTTCCTCCATCATCTCCAATTGGCTGATGTATAGATTGTACCCGCAGGGAAGCATCCAACGCCAATTGAAGTTCTTCGATATCTGTATGTAAAGCTTCTGCCAACTGTTTGATTGTTGGTTCTCTTCCATATTCTGCCATCCATTCTTTTCTTTTTTCTGATGCCTGTGCAGCAAGTTGTTTTAATGGACGGCTTACCTTAATCATCCCATCATCTCTTAAAAACCTTCGTATTTCTCCCATAATCATTGGCACTGCATAGGTAGAAAATTTCACATCATAGGAAAAATCAAATTTATCAATGCATCGAATCAAACCAATTGCACCTGTCTGAAACAAGTCTTCCTCTTCATATCCCCTTCCTGAAAATCTTTTTACAATACTCCAAATTAATCCTTCATTTTCTTTCACAAGCCGTTCCTTTGCTTTCTCATCGCCTTCCTTTGCACGCCGAATCAGATCTTTGGTTTCCTCCATTGTCACTAGGACTCACCGCCCACCATTGGAATGCTTAACTGTTTCATCATTGATACCTTTGTTCCTTTGCCTGGTTCACTCCAGATAGAAACACTGTCCATAAAGGTCTCCATCACAGTAAACCCCATGCCTGATCGGTCTTCTTCCGGTTTTGTCGTAAATAGCGGCTGACGTGCCTTGGCTATATCCTCAATTCCACGGCCTTCATCTGTAACATCTATGTAAATTCTGCTTCCAATATATCCACAGAAAATCGTAACCATTCCATCCCTATTACTTTCATATCCGTGAATAATTGCGTTAGTCACAGCTTCACTGACTGCTGTTTTAATATCTGAAATATCAGAAACAGGCGGGTCCAAACGAGCAAAAAAAGCTGCCGCTGTGACTCTTGCAAACGCTTCATTTTCTGAACGGCTTAGAAAAGTAAGCCTCATTTCGTTTTCAAATCTCATTTTTTCACCTCTCTTGCGATAAACAATCTAAAGCCTCTTTCGCATCAACATAACAATGAATAATTTTTTTTAACCCAGACATTTCAAAAATTCTGTCTGTAGCACGGCTTAAACCAGATACCACTGTTTTTCCGCCATTGGACCTTGCCAACTTATACCGGCCAATGACCATGCCTATTCCAGAACTATCCATAAAATTTACGCCGCTAAAGTCAAATAAAATATGCTTGCAACCCGCAATCATATATTCCCGCTCTGTTTTCAGTCGAACCTGTTCGGCTGTATGATGGTCCACATCTCCATTTAACATAACCATAAGTGTTCTATCTCTTTTATAAAACCTGATTTCCATAAATATATTCCCTCCTTACATAAAATACATTCAGTGCTTAATTCCCAAATCCTTTCGTATTTTTATTTTATAAAAAAACAAAAAAAGCGAAGATCTTATCTATCTTCGCTTTTTTTACTAAATTTAGAAACTTATCTTGTCATTTCCAAAAACTTTATCATAACTTCTGTCATACTTTTCCCAGCTTCTTCCATCACTTTTTCAAACCGAATTTTTTTATCTGATTCTAATAGATTTCTAGCTGTATTGCTAGCGGAAAGAGCGATTTCTGTATTAACATTGATTTTTGCAACAGCAATCTTGACTGCTTTTTGTATTTGCTTTTGGTCGATACCTGAAGCTCCATGCAAAACTAAAGGGATACCAACCTTCTGGTAAATCTCTCTTAACCGCTCAAATTCTAAATGTGGTGTCCCATGATATAATCCATGGGCATTGCCTACAACCACTGCCAAAGAATCTATCCCCGTTTCTTTTACATAAGTAAGAGCCAATTGAGGATCTGTATATGCCTCCTCCCCCAACCCAATGCTTGCACTTCCGTCTTCAGGATTCATATATCCCAACTCACCTTCTACACTAACTTGGTGAAAATGTGCATAACTTACGACCTCTTTTGTATATTTAATATTTTCTTCAAAACTTAGATGAGAACCGTCATACATCACAGATGTAAAGCCTACATCAATGGCTTTTTTACAAATATCGACAGTTTTACAGTGGTCTAAATGCAGTACAACAGGCAAATCATGAAAACGATCTAATTCTCGCACAATCGCCACAATCATTTCCAAAGAAGTATATTTCAAATATCCTTCTCCAAAAGCTATCATCAATGGACGGGCTGTCTGTTTTGCTGCATCAAAACAAGCCTTGATCGTCTCTAAATTATATACATTAAATGCCGGAAGACAATTTCCTTCTTCTCGCGCTTTTTCTAATAACTGACTGCCCGAAATCAGCATAATCTTTCCACCTCTCTATCTCTTACTCTCCCATCAAAATTTCTACTGCTTCCCTTAAAGTAGTTACTTCCCCTACATTTCCAGGGAAAATCACATATGGCATATGAGGAAATTTGCTTTCCTCGCCTGTCATCCAAACAGGTATTCCTGGTTTAATCTGTCCCATAACTTTTGCCCTTACCACACGAAGGGCCTTAGTACCCACATCACTTGATGTAATACCGCCTTTTGCCACAATAAAATTCGGTTTTACCTGAAGCTTTCCTATCACACTTGTCACAGCATCAGAAATCTTTACAGAGGCCTCTAAAATTTTATCTTTATCTGTTGTATCTAAATTCACCAATGTTCGGCTAGTAAAGACGGCAACTGTTTTTCCTGAATGAATATTTTCTTCTGCAATTTGAATGACACGTTCTACTTCCCGATCCAGACCATGTTCCTCAGTCACCCGATGGGCATTAAATTCTATAAACTCAATTGGGTACTTACAGTGACGCAGCTCTTCTAATTGCATTGTCGTCTTTTTTACATGAGATCCGACTAAAACAATTCCGCCATTTTTATTTTCCTCTGGTACCAATTCTTTTTTTGTAAGTAACGGTTTATCACTGATTCCACCCAATACTTTTGTAACTGCAGCGGCACTGCGGAACATAAATTCTTTTCCCTTTAAAATAGAGCGAATAAATGCCACTGTAAATATTTTTACATCTATGTAATCAACAGAATTGACAATTACTTTTCCGAAATCTTTGACAGACATCAGTTGTTTTTCTATACTATCAAAATCCAAATTTCTTAGACTTTCCAATGAAATACATACTGTATTTTTTGCTAAAAACTTACCCTGTGATTTTTCTTCACACCAATCTGGAAGATAAGAATTTTTATATCCAAAAGATTTATCTTTAGCAAATTCTGTCATTCCTGCTGGAACAAGTTGATCTCCTTCCTTCACATAGTGGATATCTTCAATGGTAAATCTTCCGCCTTCTTTAAAAAATGGATAAATAATTTCGCCATCAAATTTTTTATCAGATATATGTTCTATCTCTTCTTTCAATACTTCTGTTTCCAAAGGATAATGCCCACGTAGAGTAGAATCGCTGCGGCTAATTAAAATATAATCTTTTCCTGTCTCTTTTGATACTTCGGCAATATTTTTAGCAATCTGCTGATGAGCCTTTTCTGTCTGTGAAACAGTAAATCCTCGGGAATTAGTAAGAACAAAAAACATGCTTTCTTTTCCCTCAAAACCTTGTCGAATTGTTTCTTTCTTCCAATCTGTATATACATAAACATCATGAACTGTCTGTACTCCTGTAGGATCATCATCTAAAACAACAATTTTTTTGTCAAGCCTTTTTAGTTCTTTCTGTAAAAGCTCATCAACGATTCTTTCATCAACAGCTGGAACCTCCATCAACCTTTTAGCATCCATGTTACCTACTTCCATCATATTTCCCCCTTATCCCTTATTTTTTTACTGTGACTCCTGCTAATGTTTCAAAATATTTTACCAAAGCACAATGATCTTCATTCTGGTGTCCATGAACCATCATTGACTGATAAATTTCATAAAGTTGTGCTGTCAGTGGCATTGGAACCTCTAACTGATGTACTGTTTGTATTACATTTTTCATGTCTTTATGGTTGATGGAAATTTTCCCACCAGGCTGAAAATTCCTCTCTAAAATCATAGGTATTTTTGCATCTAAAACAGCACTGCCTGCCAGTCCTCCACGAATTGCTTCATACACTTTTTGAGGATCTACTCCTGCTTTTGCAGCAAGCACAAATCCTTCCGAAACAGTAGCTATCGTCAAATTTACAATTACCTGATTGACCAACTTTGCAATAGAACCACTGCCTACCGGCCCGATAAGCTGGGCATTTGATCCCATTGCATCTAAATAGGGCTTTAATTGAAAAAATACTTCCTCTTTTCCACCAGCCATCATTGCCAAAGTCCCGTCAATCGCTTTCGGTTCTCCTCCTGAGACAGGACAATCTACAAAAGAAATGCTCATGGCATCCAACCGTTTTTCACATTCTTTTGACTCTTCTGGTGTGACAGAACTCATATCACAGACAATCGATCCTTTTTCCATAAACTGGGCTATACCATCTAGACCAAAAAGGACATCCTTAACCACATCCCCCTTTGGCAATATCGTAAATACAATTTTACATTCTCTTCCTATTTCCTCTAAAGTTGCTTTCCGTCCTCCAGCGTCTGCTAAAATATTCATTGCTTCATGATTCAAGTCATTAATCAACAATTCAGACGTAAATCTCAATAAGTTTAACGCCATCGGCTTTCCCATAATACCCAAACCAATAAATCCTATTTTTCCCATACATTTACCTCCTGTCGATCTTTACTTTGATTATACAATATACCGGTATATCGTTCAATATAAAAAATATATTAATTATATAATATTTTCTAAGATATTAGATAAAATTTAGATATAATTATTTTTTTAAATATAGAATATATATTTATAACACTTTTTTAAATAAACAATTGCTTTTATACCCAAATAATAGTATCATATTTTCAAGTTATCAACTTTGCCGCTACAAAAAATAAAGTAATTTTTTGGAAAGAAGGATATTTCATTGGAACCTCTTCAACAAAAAGCTTATGACTATCTGAAAGAACAAATCTTAAAAGAACACTTTACCGCCGGTACTATCTATTCTCTAGCGAAAACATCGGAAATTATAGGGATGTCTAGAACACCTGTTAGGGATGCTCTACAGCGTCTCAGTCAAGAAAACATGATTGACATTATTCCCAGCAAAGGGTTTCGTGTACACGAAATTACTCAACAAGATATTGTGGAGTCCTTTCAATTTAGGACAGCAGTAGAAGGTTACTGCGCACTTTATCTAGCACGTCACTGTCATACCTCCCAGGCAGAAGAAACTCTGCTGAAACTACGCTTTAACTTGGAAAAACAAAAAAATATTCTCTTTTCCTCAGAGAATATTGATTGTTTTATTGATGTAGATATAGAATTTCATACATTGATTGTTGAATTTGTAAGAAACCGTATTTTCACTTCAACATTTCAGACAAGTGTAAATTTAATCAGACGATTGGCCCGTATTTCTCTCTCTCAAACAGGCAGAATGCGTGAAACTTATCAGGAGCATAGAGATATTTACGATGCTCTTTTTCATGGAAATACTTCTCAGATCTATGACATAACTTTTCAGCATATGGTTCATCCACAACATATTAATCTAAATAGTTTAAATCTGCAAACATAAAAAAGACACCAGCGTGTCTTTTTTATGTCAAAATTCTTTATTGAAATGCATCATTTACCTGTAATGATTCTACTAATTTAATTTCCTCATTCTTTTCCTCAAATGTATTTAAAGTATACTGGTTGGAGAACAAAAAGATTGGTCTGGAAAAATGATCAAATACCAGCATAATTCTTGAATTTGTATATTCTTTCAGCTGATCTATCTCCATACCAGGCATCATTTTGATCCAACGTGCTACAGTAAAGTTTAACGGTTCCATACGGATTTCGCTGTTGTATTCATTATTTAGCCTGTACTCAAATACTTCAAATTGCAACTGGCCAACAGCACCTAAAATAACTTCATTATATTCGTTTTTATATACCTGTATTGCACCTTCCTGTGCTAACTGCTCTACACCCTTTTGGAATTGTTTTGCTTTCAGTGTATTTGTTGGTGTCACTCTAACAAATAATTCAGGAGGAAACGTCGGCAGTGGCTCAAAGAAAATTTTCTTCCCATCTGTCAATGTATCTCCAATCTGATAATTACCTGTATCATAAATTCCAATAATATCCCCTGCAATTGCAGTATCTACAGTTTCTCTTTCGTTTGCCAATAGCTGTGTCGACTGACTTAACTTCATTTGTTTACCTGTACGTGAAAGACATACATTCATTCCCCGTTCAAATGTGCCAGAACAGATACGCAAAAATGCCAAACGATCTCGATGGGCTGGATTCATATTTGCCTGAATTTTAAAAATAAACCCACTAAAAAACTTATCTTCCGGCGATACTTCACCATCTACAGTTTTTCTTTTTCCAGGTGCCGGTGACCACTCTAAAAAGTGATTCAAAAAGCTAGTGACACCAAAGTCTACTAACGCTGTTCCAAAAAATACAGGAGAGAGCTTCCCTTGATCCACTAGTGTCTTATCAAAAACATTTCCTGCACCATCCAATAGCTCCATCTCGCTGCGGAGAATTTCTAAATTAGTCTCAGAAATAACTTCGTCTAATTTTTTGTCAAATACACCTTCTGGTCCCAAAGAAATTGTTGTATCTTTTTTATACAGCTGTACCGTATTTTCCATTCTGTCATAGATTCCTTCAAATGACATACCATTTCCGATTGGCCATGTCACAGCTACTGACGGCAGACCTAAAGCCTCTTCCAATTCCTCCATACATTCCAACGGATCTTTTGATTGTCGGTCCAATTTATTGATAAATGTAAAAATCGGAATGCCACGCATACTACAAACCTTAAATAGTTTTTTTGTCTGAGCCTCTACACCCTTTGCTGCGTCAATGACCATAACTGCACTGTCTACAGAAGTAAGGATCCGATAAGTATCTTCTCCAAAGTCATTATGTCCTGGTGTATCCATAATAGATACAATTTTTCCAGCATACTCAAACTGCATGACAGAAGAAGTTACAGAAATACCTCTCTGCTTTTCTATCTCCATCCAATCGCTTTTAGCAAACTTCTGGTTTCGTCTTGCTTTTACACTTCCTGCTTGGCGGATAGCGCCTCCGTGAAGAAGTAATTTCTCTGTCAATGTAGTTTTACCCGCGTCAGGATGGGAAATAATACCGAAAATTCTTCTCTTTTGAATTTCTTCCAGTCGATTCTTATCTGTCATAGTACAATCCTCTCTCAAAATCATTGTTCTCCAAAAAAGCAAAGCAGACCTGTGTAAGATCTCCTCTGCTTTTTTGTACCACTTTTAACGGTTATTATATCATAAAACTACATTTTTTAAAAACTTTTTTTAGAAAATCTTTTCCACTTGAGCACCTGCAAAATATTTTTCAATAATTGTTTTATAATCTAAACCGGACTCTGCCATCTTAGCCGTACCATACTGACTCAGTCCAGACCCATGACCGAAGCCTCCACCTATCACTTTGATAGATTGAATCTGGTTTTGTTCATTTGTTTCAGGCATCAGTACAAAAAATCCACTTGGCAGCATACTAGTGGAAGCAGCGCTATTATTTGACAACTGAACTTTGCCATCAGGGCAGAGAGCTTTTCTAATCTGATATTCTGTTGCTATTTCACAGGACCCTCCGTCCCACTGAACGGACAATACCATTGCATTGCCGCCTTGGCCTCTTTTACTAACTTTCATGGATATCAGTTTTCCAAACTTATCTTTCGACTTTTGAACTTGAATGAGCTGCGGAGCACTTTCTGCCATTCCATCCAATTCCTTTTCCATTCTCTCCGTAAAACTTTCTGCATCAATGGAACAGTTCCATCGAAACCATGGAGACTTATCATCCCATCCAGTAACATTAGGATCTGTCAAATAGGCATACATCGTTGCATCATCTGTAAAATTTGTATAGTTCTTTCCCCGAAACTGCTTACTACTTGCCAAATAAGGTAACGTTTCCGATGGAAAAGTTCCATTTTTTGCCCATACTTCTCCACTGCTAGCAGTTACGCCGCAAGATGTAGAATAAAAGTTTGCACTAATCACCGAGTTATCATACAAAATACACTGTCCAGCAGTCTCCTGTGCTGCGGTTTTAGAAATATCAGTTTCTTTCGTATTTTGATAAACTTGGGATGCAGTCGAATCATCAACATTGGCTCCATATTGACAAAATCTATTTTCATAAAATTGATTCCATCCATAACTTCTAGCAGTCACCGCCTGTACTTTGGCAGCCTCCAGGCCAAAACTTTCCGGCATTTCTGCGGAAGTAACAGATGAAATATAATTTTCCATCGGCACCTCATTGACAATGACATACCCTCCTGACTTTAATACTATTTCAAGGGATCCCTTGTAACAAGGACTGCCATTTGCACGACTTACAGAATTTAATGTCAATCCATTTCCTGAAAGAATCAACCTTTTTCCCTCAGTAAAGCTTTCAAAGCTCTGTTCTGTTACAGTATGTTCCGCAGGAATCAAAATACTTTCTCCATCCAATATTGCTGTCATCTCTTCCAACGAAGTAACTGAAAAGTTTTTGTGATAAAATCCCTCGTAATCGGAAGTCTGAATTGCTACTCTCATAAGGGTTGGTAATGGTTTTTCAAATAGTACTACTAATTCTGCTGTTCCTCCTACAGAAAAGATTAAGCCCTCCTGTTCTGCTGGGATCAGATCGTTTTCCGTGCATACTTCTGGTCTATCTTCCATATACCTGTAAACTTTTATTTCCTCAGCAGCTGGAAACTGTCCTTTTTCTGTCTCCAATATTCCGTCTCCATAAGCATATACCTTATCAAAAGTATCTTTTTCAAAAAAATCGATATTTTGTATAGCACCATTATTTACAGTAATATCTCCTGCCTGTGTTCCACTGATTGGCTCAGACATACTCATTTGACGATAAATTCCTTCCCAAAAAACATTTACAGTTTTATCATCACACTCATAAAGTAGTGCTGAATGGTAAATTGCCTGATTCTCTACCACACGATTCAACCATAATATTTCGCCATCTATCACGGTAGCCTCTAACTTTTTATCGCAAAAGCTATCTAACATAACACCACCAAATCCCAACTTTCCCTGATCTGTCATTACAGTCCAGCTCTCTATCTCTGCATTTGAAGGAAGAGCAAAAATTGTCAGCTCCATAGATTTTGGTTGTCTTTCTTTATTTTCTATGCTGTGGCGCAGTAACTTTTCCCATGCCATCATAGAAACTGGCTTTTTTCTGTTTTGATCTGTCAGTTTTAATCCATAAAACGTATCAGAAAAAGCTCTGCGCAGTAATATATCCGCTTCCTCCATTGTCAATGGATCTAACGGTCGAAAATTTGAACCATCACCTGTCATATATCCTTCTCCCGCAGCGGCTGATATATAAGGTGCATACCAACTTTCCTTGGAAACATCATCAAAGACTGCACTGGATTGCATTTCTTTCAGCTCTTCTTTTGTGTATTTCAAAAGAAGCACATCCTTTGCTGCAAGACTTCGGCTTACCGGAAGTTTTTGAAAGCTTTCCTGAGGAGTTTCTGTTATCTCCTCAATCTCAGTAAGCCTGGTGTCCTGGAATGCATGACACTCTGTCATAGCAATCATTATTACGATAACGAAAAGTAACATATGCTTCAACTTGTCCATTGTTTTCCCTCCCATAAAAACTTTATGCCCACAGGAAAAAAATAGAACTTCATTTTTATAGGTTACGAGGTGTACAATCCAAGCTCATTTATCACCATTTCTTTGTAAAGAGGATAATTTACAACTATAACTCTTTTCTGATGATTATCATAAATATTTCTTCTATTTTTCTTTTCCTGTACATCCATATTTTGTTGTGTAAAACAAAAACAGAGGTTCTAAAAACCTCTGCTTTCCAGTCATCTTAATTCCCGAAATGCCGTTCCTGCCTTCTGACACCTAGCCCGCGCTAGGTGGGTGCCATAAGCTACACCTTTGTCTTCCGCTGCCCAAAGGGAATTATGTTGCGGCCTGACATAGTTTTTGCTACCAGACTCCCTTATATCAAATGTAGGTTCAAAATAACAGGCTGTCGAACATTCCAGGAAATTTTTTATTCTTTTCTCTTTACTGATATTATATTACACGATTTAAAATTTAGCAAGGAAAAACTTATTTTTCTGACTTAATTCTGTGTATTAATGTCATAATACTTCCAACTACAATAAAGATATCAGCGATATTAAATATCGGACCATATTTAAATTTAAAAAAAATAAAATCTGTCACACTCTTTCTAAAAACTCTATCAAGCAGATTTCCCAAAGCTCCTCCCAATAAAAAAGAAAAAGAGAGCTTCTCTGTCACTTGTTTTTTTCCACGTTCCATAAAAAAATAATTACCTATTAGCCCTGCGAAAAGACTGCTAGATAGAAAAAGAACCGTTTTTGTTTTTTCTTTAAAAGTATTATATGCCACACCGGTATTTTCTATTCTCCACAAAATTAATTTTGGTGGAAACAAATTTTTCTTTTCACCAGGCACCATTGTTTTTCGGATATACCATTTTGTCAGCTGATCCGTTGCAACAATAGCGCATACAAGAAGAAATACGAACATCTCATTCCTCCCTTAGAGTAAAAATAAAAAACAGGGTACATATAGCGCACCCTGTCTATTTTTAGTGATTCATAGAGTCCGTGGAGCCGAGAACTTGTGTTATTTTTGTCTCTACCATTTCCTCAATATAATCTCGGGCCGCACCCAGATATCCTCTAGGATCAAAGGCCTCTGGCTTTTCTGCAAAAGCTTTTCTAATCGCCGCTGTCATTGCAAGACGAATATCTGTATCCATATTGATCTTACAAACTGCCATAGAAGCTGCTTTTCTAAGCATATCCAACGGAATTCCCTTCGCACCGTTAATTTGACCACCATATTGGTTACACATCTGGACACAAGCTGGATCTACAGAACTAGCCCCATGAAGTACAATTGGATAGTGATGGAATCCCGCTTCTTCTAATTTATCTGTTATCATTTGAAGACGATCAAAATCTAGTTTCGCCTCTCCTTTAAATTTATATGCACCATGACTTGTTCCAATGGCGACAGCTAGAGAATCAACCCCTGTCCTTTTCACAAAGTCCACCGCCTGATCTGGATCGGTATAAGTAGCGTGGCCTTCTGCCACTGCAACTTCATCCTCAACACCAGCTAGTTTCCCCAATTCAGCCTCAACAACAATTCCTCTTTTGTGAGCGTAATCTACAATCTCCTTTGTTTTTGCCACATTTTCCTCATAAGGATACTTGGAACCATCATACATAACAGAGGTAAACCCTGCTTCAATGCACTCTTTACAAGTTTCAAAGTCAGGACCATGATCCAGATGAAGTGCAATATCCAAGCCTGTTTCTGCAATGGCTGCATCTACCATAGCTTTCAGATATTTCGGATGGGCATACTTCAGAGCACTTTTAGAAACTTGGAGAATCACTGCTGAATTCTGTTTTTTGCACGCATTTATAATGCCCTGGATAATCTCCATGTTATTAATATTAAAAGCGCCGATTGAATACTTTCCTTCATAGGCTTTTTCAAACATCTTTGTTGTTGTTACTAATGCCATTGGAATTACCACCTTTCTCTCATTTGGTAAATTAATTATAATACGTATGAGGCATGAATACAAGGATAAGATTTTCTAACTTTATGATGTAAAACACCATCGTTTCGCAACTCTATATTTAATCCTCATCCAATGATAAAAGGAAATTTTTCTTTTTTAAAATATAATCTATAATCCTTTTAGCCACTTCAGACTTTTTCATTTGATCTAATTTGACTTCTTCCTTATCAGTAATAATTGTCACAATATTAGTATCAGTACCAAAACCAGCGCCTTGATCTTTCAAATTATTTGCTACAATCATATCAATATGCTTTTTTTGCAGTTTTTTTCTAGAGTTTTCAAGCATATTTTGTGTCTCCATCGAAAAACCACAAATAAACTGCCCTTCTTTTCTATTTGTACCAAGATATTGAAGTATGTCCTTTGTACGCTCTAGAGATATACTCATATCATCATCTTTTTTCTTTATTTTTTCTGTGGCAGTTTCCGTTGGCCTATAATCTGCTACAGCTGCCGCTTTAATAATAATATCCTGTTCATCGGAAATTGCTTTTATAGCTTCAAACATATCGTCAGCACTTTCTATTGGTACCATCGTCACAAAAGGTACAGGCGCCAAGGCTGTAGGCCCACTTACCAATGTCACATCTGCACCACGAAGCATACAATGCCTAGCAATCTCATACCCCATTTTTCCTGAAGAATGGTTAGTAATATAGCGAACTGGATCAATACTCTCTCTTGTCGGTCCCGCTGACACTAAAACTTTGACACCAACCATATCTTTCGGAAAAGCAAGCTCTTTTATAATATAATCTAAAAGAATTTCTTCTTTCACAAGCTTCCCATCACCTATATCTCCACAAGCGAGTAATCCCGATTCTGGTGAGATAATTGTCGCACCTCTATGTCGAAGCGTTTCCAAATTCTCTTTCACTGTTGGATGATGAAACATTCTAGTATTCATTGCCGGCGCTATAAAAAGCGGACATTGACAGGCCAATGCCGTAGTAGAAAGCATGTCATCCGCAATACCATAGGCAAGTTTTGCAATCATATTTGCAGTCGCTGGAGCAACTAAAAGAAGATCCGCCTTTTTGGCCAAAGAGACATGTGCGATATGAAACTGAAAATTTCGGTCAAATGTATCAACTAAGCATTTATTTCCTGTTAATGACTCAAACGTAATTGGATTAATAAAGTTAACAGCATTTCTTGTCATAATTACATGGACATCGCAGTTTAATTTTTTCAGCATACTTGCTACATTAGCCATTTTATATGCGGCAATGCTTCCGGTTACTCCTAAAAGCACAGTTTTTCCTTGTAAATTCATGGCAATTTCCTCCTCCGGTCTGCTTTACAGCCGACTTTTCCTATGCTACAATTGCTTCCATCATAACATAATTCCAATATGATGGAAAGGAGTTTC
The DNA here is from genome assembly GCA_018364635.1 of Clostridiales bacterium. Taxonomy (GTDB): domain Bacteria; phylum Bacillota; class Clostridia; order Lachnospirales; family Anaerotignaceae; genus JAGZLR01. The sequence goes on from JAGZLR010000029.1 coordinate 26,028, forward strand.
CATATGATTTTAACAATCGACATGGGCAATACCAACACGGTAATCGGAGGTATTGAT
>JAGZLR010000124.1 GCA_018364635.1 Clostridiales bacterium
ATTATGCAAACCATGTAATACAGTCTCACTAATAATTTTCTTTTCCTGTTCCTCAAGTTCTTTTATTTGCATTTGCTTTATAGAAATCAACTTGTTAATTCTCGATATTTTCCAATTCAAAAATTTAACTATTTGATCTTGTTCGGAACGCGGAGGTATTGGCAATAGGACATTTCCTAAGTAATCCATTGATATTCGCATTCTCACAGAAGTTAGTGTACCAGATTCACTTTCATGCATAAGAATACCTTTTCCAAGTCCAATTAAGCTTCTTTGGAACGTCATCAACCGAAAAATATAATGGTAATACCATACGTTATTGTCATCATGAGGATAAAGAGCATAATAAACCGGACTAATTGCTCCGAAATATCGAGAAACACCAGCAGCCCCTGATACAACATTCATACAGTTTACAAGAAGATCATTTTTATGTGCTATATTATATTGGGTTAAATCACTTTTGGGTTTATTTCCTCCAGTTCCCTCTTTTTTTGCATAAGGAATGACTCCTTGTTTTGCGGTCAAAGATAGAATGTTGTCTGTTATGACAGGATTGTTTCGCTCTTTGCGCATCGCAAAAATAGCCTTTAAACGTTTTACATTCCAATGTGATGGTATAGTATCTACCCATTTTTGTTTTATGGTAGAATAGGAAGGATAATCATCATACATATACAATCCCCCCTAATATCTCTGAAAGCATTCCATTAGCTTCTTTTTCAAGATTATGCAACGTATCTAAAATTTCATGCATTTCCCTTAACTTGACTGGTTTATAAAAATACTTATTAAAGCTAATCTCATAACCAATAGATGTTTTTTTCTCATCAATCCATGCATCAGGAGCATAGGTCAGAACCTCATTCTGCATAAAAGAGCTAATACCTCCTTCATACAAAAGTGGAATGATTTCTGTATCCCTCAAATCAGCATCTGGTTCACCATCAATTGGCTGTGCTGCTGGGTCTTTTTCTGTGATAAACGGACGTACTTTTTTAAGGATAGCGACTTTTAACTTTGTCTCTTTAGCGAATGCTGTCCAATCATCTAAAGGTGTGCCAATTGGAACAGATGCGATCGCTTTTCTGACAGCTTTCATTTCATCTGCATTTTTTAAAATACCCACAGGAATTTCCCGGTCTGGATATATTCGGAGACGAAGAGGTCTCTCGATTGTAATAGACCAATAACCAAATTCTTCATTGGTAAAAATTCGGCTGACCTCGCTTTCTTCCATTTCCAGATATATTCGCAATATTTCCTTACGTATTTCAGAAGTAAATTCACAATTTTTTTTCCCCATGTTTTTGCGGAGAGGATTTTTCATTCTTGATGCATCTATTAGTTGGATTTTCCCCCGTCTCTGTTCTTCTTTTTTATTTGACAGTATCCAAATAAAAGTTCCAATTCCAGTATTATAAAACATATTATCTGGTAATGAAATGATAGCTTCTACCATGTCATTTTCTATCAAAAACCTACGGGTATTACTTTCTCCCGATCCTGCGTCCCCAGTAAAAAGAGAGGAACCGTTATGCACCTCAACAATACGACTGCCAAGAGCAGTGTCTTTCTTCATCTTGGATACATTGTTCAACAGGAACAGAAGTTGACCATCACTGGTACGAGGAATCATTGCCATCTCCTCTCCACCCTCAAGATATGTATTAAATCGAGTGTCGAGGATTTCCTTTTTTCCACCCATTTTTTCCGCATCTGTTTTCCAACTCTTACCATAAGGCGGATTAGACAGCATGAAATCAAATTGACGGGACGGATTTTGATCGGTGGAGAGCGTAGAACCAAATCCGATATGCTCCGCCTGATCCCCATCCCCCTTTAGTAGCATATCCGCTTTTGCTATAGCATAAGTCTCTGGATTGATTTCCTGACCGAATAGGTGAATGGAGACCTTCTTTCCGCGCTTTGCGGCGAGTGTGAGAAGTCTTTCCTGTGCTACCGTAAGCATACCACCCGTGCCGCAAGCTCCATCATAGCAGGAGTAGGTGGCATCCTTGATCTGGTCAGCCACAGGAACAAAAATGAGGTCTGCCATGAGTTCTACCACATCTCTTGGTGTCCAGTGCTCTCCAGCTTCTTCATTATTTTCTTCATTGAATTTGCGGATAAGTTCCTCGAATATCGTACCCATTCCGTGGTTATCCAGTCCTGGATGGCGAAGGATGGTTTTCTCATCATCCTTGTAAACGGGATTGGGGCTTAAATTGATATCTGGCGATACAAATTTCTCTATAACCGCGCCAAGGATATCCGCATCTACCATAGTAGCAATTTGATTACGAAACTTAAACTTGTCAAGGATTTCCTGAACATTTGGAGAAAAGCCGTTCAGATATTCCTCAAAGTCTTTCTTCAGTGTTTGCTTTTTGGAACGACTCGTAAGATCACGAAGCAGGAAAGGCGACGCATTGCAGAACGCTTGTCCCGCAGCATTGCAAAGTGCCGGCCACTGATTGTTAATCTTGGCCTCGTCCATTTTTTCCTTCATTTTAAGGACGTTTTCCTTTGAGTCCTCCAGCAGAGCATCCAGTCGGCGTATCACTGTCATTGGTAAAATGACGTCACGATATTTTCCGCGCACGTATACATCGCGCAGACAATCGTCCGCAATTCCCCATATTAAATTTACTATCGAATTATGAAGCTGATTATCCATTGTGGTTATTGTCCCTTCACAGCATATTTTATCATATGAAATCATATTTCAATCTTTAACATTAAGATTATAGCATACTTATAGTTTTTAATAATATTGATTAAACCCATTGCCTCATATGTTTGCTTTGTTTGTATTTTACCACATTTTTGTCTTTTAGCCAACTACCGAGCAATATGTTGTCTGTTTTAGCCACTGCTAACAATAAAGTCCTCAGCCCACCGTCTGAGGATTTTATTCTTACCAGTGATATGTACCCGCCAGCGGAAGCCACTCTCTTTTCAGCTTCCGCTGACGCCTTAGTCATCGCACAGGATATCCTGTTTCATCACAATGCCCGACTTAAATTGGATTTCTATTTTATTCTCATTGATGACCTTGATGCTCTGGATCAGCCTCCTGACAAGGTCATCATCAAATTCTCGCTTTAAGTAGCTGGTTTTCTTTATATAGCCGTCCACAGCCTGCGCCCGCTGTTCGTAGGACTCCGCCAGATGGATTTCCCGTATCCGCTTTGCTTTCTTCTTTTTCAATTCCTTGATCT
>JAGZLR010000030.1 GCA_018364635.1 Clostridiales bacterium
CCATTTGGCGGCCTTCAGGGCTGAAAAAGGGCGCAGGGGAGCAAATACCATACTGTGCCCATTCCACAGCAAGAGCTTTTGTCAGCTGCATCACACCGCCTTTAGCTGAGACATAGGAGACAATGTTCTGCGCCGCCACAACTCTGCTGTTGACAGAAGCCACATTGATGATCTTTCCGCGAATTCCTTTTTTTACCATATGATTCCCCACTGCCTGACAGGCTAAAAATACAGCTTTCAGCTGTACATTCTGTACTTGATCCCAATCCTCAACTGTATACTCCAACGCTGGCTTTCGAATATTGATTCCAGCGCTGTTAAGCAAAATATCAATGTGACCAAAGGCTTCTTCCGCTTTGTTTACCAGTTCCTCTACGCCTTCCTTTGTCGTCACATTTGCCGCAATTCCAATGACTCTGTTGCCTGTCTTTTGAGACAGTTCTTCTGCCGCTGTATCCAGTGCATTCTGATCACGGCTGGAAAGAATTACCTGTGCCCCCGCTAAGGCTAATCCTTCTGCCATCCCTTTTCCCAAACCTCGGCTGCCGCCGATAACAATAGCATTTTTACCTTTCAGCGAAAATAACTCCATTGGGTTTCACTCCAATCCCTTTTTTGTCTGCTCCACATCATATTCTATTTACTTTCTTATTTGTGTCACAATTTCACTGGCCTGCTTCGCAAGTCTTGTAATCTCCTCATATGCCCCTGCATCAATCAATTTTTCTGCAACCATCCAGCTGCCGCCACAGGCAATGACATTCGGCTGGGATAAATACTCCCCTGCATTGGCTTCACTGATGCCGCCTGTCGGCATAAATTTCATCTGACTGTAAGGACCTGCCAACGCTTTGAGCATCTTTACTCCGCCTACAACCTCTGCTGGAAACAGTTTGACCACCTGCAATCCCCGTTCCATACACGCTTCTACTTCTGTCGGTGTAGCACATCCAGGAATGACAGGCACTTCATGGTCTAAACACCAATCGATTACTTTCATATTTGTACCAGGACTAATGATTGCCTCTGCACCTGCATCAACTGCCTCCTTTGCCATCTCAACCGACAGCACCGTCCCTGCGCAGACACACATCTGAGGCATATGAGTACAAATTTCGCCAATTGCCCCTGCGGCCGCCGAAGACCGAAAGGTAATCTCTGCTGCCAAAATGTCCCCCTGCGACAACGCCTGTGCCAAAGGAAAGGCGTCCTCCTCGCGGTTAATTTTAATCACCGGAACAATCCCTGTTTTCCGAAGTTTCTCATAAAATTCTGTCATTTTATTCCCTCTCTTTCAAAAAAGCTTCCAGCTGTTGCCTTGTAGGCAGTCCCTCATTATCCCCCACTGACTGTACCTGGAAGGCGCCTAAGGCATTGCCCCGTTTTACTGCTTCTGGAAGGGAGAGCCCCTCATTGATACCACTGATTACTCCGGCAGCAAACCCATCGCCTGCCCCTACTGTATCTACGACAGTCACTGAAAATCCAGGCACCATAACCTGCTTAAAACCATCTTCTGCCTTTTCAGAGATAAAAGCCCCTTTTGCTCCGCACTTGACAACAACGTTAGGAATACCTAAACCATGGTAAAACGCTGCAATCTCTTCTGGTGTATCAAAACCAGTTAAAATCTTGCCCTCGGCAATTCCAGGCAATACATAGTCCGCCTCTGCTGCCAATTCGTTAATGCATTTCACCATCCGTTCTGTAGTGCCCCAAAGCTGTGGACGTAAATTGGGATCAAAAAATACCGGCATACCTAATTCTTTTCCGCGGCGAATCATCTTCTTTGTGGCACGAAATGTTGTTTCAGAAAGAGCCGGAAAAATGCCCGTCACATGAATCACGCCATAATTTTCCATTGGAATCCTGTCAATATCCTCTTCATTGATCGTCGACGCCGCTGAATTTTTTCGACAGTAAAAAATGTCAGGGTCTCCTTGACTGGTACAGGACTTAAACATATACCCTGTAGGACGGCTGTCACTGATGGATACAAGAGACGTATCAATGTGATTTTCTTTTAACAAATGCATCACTTTTTTCCCATACAAATCATCGCCTAACTTTGTAAGATAGGACACCGCATGCTCTAACCTGCTTAACCCTACAGCCACATTGATTTCCGCTCCAGCGACTGCCAGCTGAAACTGGTCCACATCCTCCAACCTGCCCTGCTGCCTTGCAATCAAAAGCCCCATTGGCTCACCAGATAATATAATTTTTTTCAAAACCAACACCCCCGCAATCAAATATTTAATTCCATCATACCGTTTGTTTTTTTATCTGTCAATTCTTCCATACAATAAAAAAAACCGCCTGAACCAATGTTTCATAGCGGTTTTTTTCTTCTAGGAAAGCCACAGACCAGCTGCGCCGAAAATTCCAGCGTCATTGCCCAAACGTGCCAAAAAAAGAGGCGTCTTTTTTGTCTGTTGAAACGCAAAAAAGCGATAATGCTTTTCGATGGATTTCAGGACAATATCCCCTCCTTCTGAGATACCGCCCCCAATGACATATGCATCAGGATCTAAAATACAACTGATATGACTTAATCCCAAACCAAGCCACTTGCCCATATCCTCCAGCACTGTCAGACAAAGCGCATCCCCTTCTTTTGCACCGTCCACAATATCTTTCCCTGTAAAGCTGCTTTTTTCTAATAACCAAGGAGAGTCCATTCCCTCCGCAAGAAACCTATGGGCCGTATGACACAGCCCTGTAGCCGAAGCATATTGTTCTAGACAGCCATATCTGCCGCAGTTGCAAGCAATTGTCTCCTTTGGATTGACTGTAATATGCCCCAGTTCTCCAGCAATGCCATGAGTTCCAGAAAATATCTTTCCATGAAAAATCACTCCAGCGCCCACCCCAGTGCCAATGGTCACCATCACCAAGTTTTGAAACCCTTGGCCGCTTCCTTTCCACGCTTCTCCCAAAGCAGCCACATTGGCGTCGTTTCCCGTTTTTACCGGAATGCCTGTTAGGCCCTCCAACTGTTTTGACACATCCATGACGCCCCACCCAATGTTGACACATCGCTGAACCAGTCCAACATGATCCACAGGTCCAGGCACACCGACACCAATGCCTTTCACTTCTTTTGGGGATATCTTTTTTTCTGTCAGTTTTTCTAAAATAGACGCTGCCACCTCAGGCAAAACATAAGCGCCGTCATCTGTTTTGTCTGTAGGAATACTCCACTTATCATAAAGCGTTCCATCCTCGTCCATAACCCCAAACTTGATGGATGTTCCCCCAATGTCCACTCCTACTAGATACATTTATGTTCTCTCCAGTTCTTTTATTTCACAATACCATGACTTTTCAGATAATCCACCCATTTGTTGTAGTAGACCGCTTTAATATGAACGCCGTCAGAAGTATACTCTGGATTTAAGTGCTCTTGCTCTGTCTGATATACTTCATTGATATTTAAATAAAATACGTTTTTATTATCTGCAATTTTTCTCAGCTCTGTATTTCTCTCATTGACAATCCAATTGCTGAAAACAGGATTTTCATTCATTTTCTTTTCTGACACATAGATAATCCCCTGAATATAGATTGTTGCATTTGGCTGTAACACCTGAAGTTCATCCACAACTTCTTTATATTTCTTTGCAAACTTTTCTGCCGTACCTGTTCCAATTTCATTGATTCCCAGCATAAGATATATTTTCTTGAAGTCTTTTGACTTCAACGCTTCTTTCAGAGTAATCTTTTTTCCATCTACTTCTACCCATGGGTCATCCATCACATCATAGACATTGAGCCCTAAACTTGCATAGAAGGTTGCTCCATCCAGCCCTGAATATTCCCCTAATCCCACAGTGCGGCTATCTCCAATAAACAGCGCATCATTAAAATAGCTATCTTCTACCTGCTGAAAAGAATAGGTCTTTTCCTTTGGCGGCTGCGGTGTTGCTACAGGTTTTGTCTGCGCCTGCGCTGTAAAAATAGGCTCCAGTTCTTTTGGCGGTTCTTCTTTTTCAATTTCACTTACGGTCTCCACAGACTGCGCCATCTGCCACGGAAATTTTCCATCTCCAGCTGCTTCCAGCGCGGCTGTAACCATTGGTTCCCCCTTGGTTGTCTCCAGGTTTTCCTTATAAAAATTATTCTTCCCAGCCCATACAACCAGCGTCAACGCCATACTTGTCCCCACAACAGTCAAACACAACGGACATTTTTTCCAAAAACCCATCTCTTCCACTCCTCCTAAAATCTAAAATACATAAAGGGATTGTTGATCCCAATAGACAGTTTATATGCAGAATACCAAAAAATAAGAAGGAATAAAGCAGTTCCTATTTTGGTTTTCTCACAAAAATGAAATATCTTTTCTGACAACGGCAGACAGAAAAGAATACCAATACTACATAATCCGCCATACTTTTTCCACGTCAAGAAAATATCGGCAGGATTCACATTCCCCTCCTGAATTGCCGGCAGAAACGGAAATAGTCTTGTAAGATAAATTCCCAGCTCTCTAAAATCAGTGATGGCGAACACAACCCATGTCACAGGGATAAAAAATAAAAGATAGATATGTCCAATGGCAGGAAACCTGTCCAAATATTTTTTCAGCCATAACTTCTCTAAAGCTAAAAATACAAATAACAGCCCGCCCCAAAGAACAAAATTCCATGCAGCCCCATGCCATAGCCCTGTCAAAGTCCATACAATCAAAAGATTTCGGATGGTCTTTTTTGTCCCATGCCAACTGCCGCCCAAAGGAATATAGACGTATTCCCGAAACCAGCGTCCCAACGTAATATGCCATCGATGCCAAAATTCCGTCACTGATTTGGAGATATAGGGGTGATTGAAGTTGATTGGCAGAGTAAATCCTAACATTTCACCTAAACCAATCGCCATCAAGGAATAGCCGTTAAAATCAAAGTACAGCTGCATACTGTATCCCACAGCCCCTAACCAAGCTAAAGGTGTGGAAATACTCTCAAAGCCAATGGTCTCCAAATCTTTCCACAAAAGACTCAACTGGTTTGCCAACAAAACTTTCATCCCTAGTCCCCAAATAAAATATTTTAAGCCGCATTCTATCCGCTCAGGGGATATCTTTCTGCGTCTCAAATCTTTTGAGACTTCCGAATAGGAAACAATGGGCCCTGCAATCAGCTGAGGAAACATACAAATATAGGTTCCCAAACGGATCAAAGACTTTTCAGCCTTAATTTTTCCCAAATAAACGTCCGCCACATAAGATACAATCTGAAAGGTATAGAAGCTAATTCCCAGCGGCAGTGTACATCCCACTTCCTGCAGATTCCCTAAACCCAAATATGTAAAAAGATAGTTGAGATTTCCAATAAAAAAATTGATATATTTAAAGAAAAAAAGCATTCCAAAATCATAAACCAAGGCGAAAAAAAACAAAACTTGACGCGCTCGTATTGTCCGTCGGCGCATCTGCAAGGAAAAAAAGTAATTGACCAAAATAGACGCTATCATCAAAAAAACATATACTGTTTCCCCATAGGCATAAAACCATAGGCTTCCAGCCAACAATACAGCATTCTTCCATCTAGAAGGCGCTAAATAATAGATCAGTAAAAAAATAGGTAAAAACCAAAATATAAAAGCCATACTGCTGAAAACCAAAATTTAAACGCCTCCTTTTTCTCTTTTTTTGCACACACAAAATGCCGGATGTGGAATGCAGTATTGATCTCATTCTCATCCAGCATTTCTCTCCTATAAACTCCTAAAATTATTATATAATACATATTTTTCACTTGTCAATTCAATCTAGAATGCAATTTCTTTCAAATTTCTAACAAAAAATGCTATAAAAGGGCAGAAGCTTTTGTCATAAATCATTCTCACTATTCATTGAACAGTAATCATCCCCTTCATCTTCAAAAAAACGACGCTTCTTAGACTATTGATCATACCTTTTAAATACTCTCCATTTTTTTCCATTCGTATGACATTATTTAGATAAATAAAAACAGAAAAAAGTTTACCTTTTACATCAAATCACATAAAAAATTTTCTCTATATCAAAAAATCATACAGGAAGCACATACCATATCCAAAGCAGTCATATCTGCCCACACCTAATTCCATGCATTTCTATCTGGAACAAGCAAAAAAGCGGCACATAGAATTTTATCTATGTGTCGCTTCTCTCGTTTTTATAATTTAATAAACAATGAACTGAAAAGGATCAATAAAATTAAAATAGGCGCGATATATTTAATGGTCACTGTGTAAATCTTTTCTGACTTAAATGGACCGGAAAGTTTTACTTCGTCCACAATGGTTTTTGGTTTAATAATGAACCCAACAAATACACAGGTAAGAAATGCCACAATCGGCATAAGAACACTATTGCTGATAAAGTCAAAGAAGTCAAGAATCGAGTATCCCAGAGGCGTAATATCGCTCCAAACGCCAAATCCTAATGAGGAAGCAGCGCCTAAAATAAGAGAAACGCCTAATACAAGGAGTGACGCTTTGATACGAGTCATCTTTGTTTTTTCCATCACAATAGATACAACCGTCTCCATCAAAGAAATCGCTGAGGTAAGTGCTGCAAACAATACCAAAACAAAAAAGATTGTTCCAATCAAGCCACCAAAAGCCATGCTCTCAAATACTTTTGGCAAAGTAATGAACATCAGGCTAGGACCAGAGCTTAATACAGATGGATCGCCGCCGGAGAATACAAATACTGCTGGAATAATAATCAAACCGGAAAGAAAAGCGATTGCTGTATCGAAAATTTCGATATGACGCACTGCAGATTCCACATCATCTTTTTTGCTGACATAAGATCCATACGTAATCATAATACCCATAGCCAGCGACATAGAATAAAACAGCTGCCCCATAGCCGCTAAAACAGTCTGGAAAGAAAATCTGCTAAAATCAGGAATCAAATAATAAGCAAGACCCTGACCAGAACCTTCTCTTGTGATACAGTATACAGCAATAATCACTGTCAGAATAACTAAAATAGGCATCAAAAAGGTACTTACTTTTTCTACACCTTTTTCTACGCCCATCATAACCGTAAAGGCACTGAGCAGAATAAAAATAATTAACCAGATCAGAGGTTCATTGACTTGTCCAATGAAATTGGAAAAATACCCGTCTGCACAGGAAGCAGCGCCTTGACCTGTAAGGAAAACCACCAAGTACTTTAATACCCATCCACCAATAACACAATAATATGGGAAAATAATGATCGGCACAATGGATGCCAGATAACCGATGTACGCATGTTTCTTTGCCAAATCACGAAATGCTCCCAATGCGCTTTTACCAGTTTTTCGTCCAATGGCAATCTCTGTAATCATCAGCGCGAAACCAAAGGTAACAGCGAGAATTAAATAAATAATTAAGAAAATACCTCCACCATATTTTGCTGCAAGATAAGGAAAGCGCCATATATTTCCCAATCCAACTGCAGAACCAGCGGCCGCAAGAATAAAACCGATCTTGCTTGAAAAATTGCTGTTTTCTTGTTTCATAATACCCTCCCCTAAATGTAAATAGTCCATTTTATTATATCATACTTAGTGTACGAATAAAACAAGTTCCATCACAGTGTTTTTTACTAAAAATTTTCTTATTTTTTACAAAATCAGTATAAATATATAAAAAAACCCCTGAAAAATTCAGGGATTTTGTCTATCCTATCAATAATTTTCAGCTCTCACCATAAAATAGCTTTGAGGATGTGCACAAATTGGGCAAATCATTGGCGCAGTTTTTCCAATATGAATATGTCCGCAGTTAGAGCATTCCCAAATAGTATCTCCATCCCTTGAAAAAACAATGCCGCCCTCAATATTTTCCAACAGCTTTTTATATCGCTTTTCATGCTCTTTTTCAATCTCAGCGACGCCTTCAAACAATCGAGCGATTTCCTCAAATCCCTCTTCTCTCGCCTCTTTTGCAAAGGTTGGATACATTTCGGTCCATTCATAATTTTCGCCGTAAGCTGCGTCTTTTAAGTTTTCTGCAGTAGAGCCTATGCCGTCCTTCAGCAGTTTAAACCAAATTTTTGCATGCTCTTTCTCGTTGTTGGCTGTCATCTCAAAGAGATTCGCAATCTGAACGTACCCATCCTTTTTTGCCTTGCTGGCGTAATAAGTATACTTATTTCTTGCCTCAGACTCCCCTGCAAAAGCCGCCTTCAAGTTTGCTTCCGTCTTACTGCCTTTTAATTCCATTTCCTTTGCCCCTTTCATAATAATAACTTTTCTAAATTAAGAATTATTCTTAAATATATTATGCTATAAAAAACAAAAATTGTCAATGACTTTTCACAATCTCTCATTTTCTTTCGATTTCTTAGGAAAGTCTTCACTATTATTTCATTGTTTTTCCCAAAAAAGAACGATATACTAAAAGTATAAAAATTCTATTGGAATTGACAGGAGGTGTTCTTCCTATGATTACCATTGAAAACCAGGTACTATCCGCTTCCATCAATGAGTATGGCGCAGAATTATCCAGTTTAAAGAAAAAAAACAATGGCAGAGAATATCTCTGGCAAGGAAATCCTGACGTCTGGAGCGGCCGCTCCCCCATTCTTTTTCCAATTGTCGGCGCACTAAAAGAAAACAGTTATTTCTATAAAGGAAAACGCTACTTTCTGCCGCGTCATGGCTTTGCTAGAAAAAATTCTTTCACTCCCATTGAAAAGAAAGAGGAACGGGCTTCTTTTCTTTTAGAAAGCAGCAGCTTCTTAAAATCTGTCTATCCAGATGAGTTTTCTTTTATTGTGTCCTATAGCCTCAACGAAACTACACTGACTGTACAAAATATTGTCACAAATATCGGAACTGATGACATGTATTTTTCTATTGGCGCTCATCCTGGGTTTCAGTGTCCCATAGGAAGCCGCCTGGAGTTTGAGACAGAGGAGACCGTAACCTCTGAGCGCTTAAACAGCGAGGGCCTTACCTTTGGCAGAAAAGATCCCTTTCTCAATCACAGCAAAGAAGTTGTATTAACCAGAGACATTTTTTTAGAGGATGTCCATATTTTATCTCACTTAAAATCAAGCTATTTAAAACTCCTTCTTCCTGACAACACAGAACTTATCAAATTTCATTTTGGCTCTGTGCCATATTTAGGCTTATGGTCAAAACCTGCCCATCCTTTTGTCTGTATTGAACCATGGTATGGCATTGCAGATGCCGCAGATCATGAGGGAGATTTTACAACAAAAAGAGGAATTATTTGTCTTCATCCAAAAGAAAATTTTACTTTTTCTTACGCCATAGAAATTTTATAAAAGACACAGGATAAATCCTGTGTCTTTTCTCATACCTATTTCATTAGTCCGCCTTTTTTGGCAATCAGACATGCGCCCAAACAAGAAAGAGGAATCTCCTTTGTCTCAGAAAAGGCGATAACTTCTCCAAAGGCGCCTTCTGCCTCTAAAATATCCACTATCGCCTGACGAAGTGGATTTTTCCCCGCCACAATCATCGTCGTAGTTTTGTCAGCATGTACAGCTTGGGAATTTTGAACCGCCCTCAGATCACTTTCTAACACCGCTCCTAACAGATAATTGGCAAGCTTTTGCGGGTCTTTCATCACAAACTGATTTAAAATTCGACAGGAAAAACAAGCTCTGCCCAAACCATTGTTCTTTGCATTTTCATATCCTACAAGCACCATATCTTTCTCATAGTTTTCCACAAACTGTCTGTCTACCGCATCTGCTAAAATCGTATTGTTCGTGACAGCTGCCAGAAGCTCTCCAGTAATCGAAGTAAGACAACCTGTAATTTTTTTGTTCTCATCCACAGCAACAAATTTTGTATGGGAACCAGGAAGTACCAAAACCATCGGTTTCCCTGCCGGCATATCCTCTATGACAGCAATGGTCTCTGCTTCTTCTCCTCGCATAATATCCATTTTTTCATAGTTTTGGAGAGAAATCTCTTCCGCTGTATTTTTTACCCCTGGAATGAACCAAATAGGCACAGGACAAACTTCTTCCAATAAGATAGGCTTTACATGTTTCGCCAATTCCTCTATTCCTGCCGGCGCCGGAATGTGTGGCACTTCCACCAGTCCTACATTCGATGTAATCATTCCGCTTGCTATTACTATTGTTATGGCATCATAGGTAACCCCACATTTGTCCATAACCCCTGCAATACACTCCTTGACTGCCTGTTTCAATTTCCGGTTATTTCCATCGATGGCTGTGTTTCTCACACCCGTCTCCCGTTTTTCCACTGCCTGTACTTTGCCACTTTCATCCAGCAAAACCACTCTGGTATTTGTTGTTCCTGCATCAATTGTAATGATATACTTCATGGTTCTTCCCTCCTAAATCAGCTGAGATGTATACATTCTTGATAAAGCTGTCAAACCTGCATAATCCTCTTTTTCCACCAGCTGGCGCTTTACAATATTGGACCCAATACCGACGCCTTTTAAGCCAATGGATAAAAAGTCCTTCAAATTTTTCTCATCAATTCCTCCTACAGCAATCATCGGAATGTGCCCCATAGGCGCCATAACACTTTTAAAGTATCCTAACCCTAAATTTTCTGCCGGAAATACTTTGATGACATCAGCCCCCGCCTGGTAAGCCGCTGCAATCTCTGATGGTGTAAATGCCCCTGGTATCATGACAAGCCCTAATTTTTTTGCCTCCTCAATCACACGGATGTCTACATTGGGAGAAAGAAGAAAAGACGCCCCTGCATTCTTTGCTGCTTTTGCCTGATCTGGTGTCATCACTGTGCCAGCGCCCACCAGCATTTTTTCTCCCAGCGCACTTTTTACCTTCAAAATTGCCTGAGCAGTTTCCTCCTCACAGTGGTCTTCCCCCTGTTGAAAAGTTATTTCCAACAGACGGATTCCTCCATCATATAAGGCCTTTGCCACTGGAACAACTTTGTCTAACGAAACATGACGCATAATTGCGATAATTCTATTCTGTTCCAGTTCTTTTAATACATCCTTTTCCATCCCATCGCCTCATTTCCCTCGTTTATTTTTTCATTATGACAGACTTTTTCTGCTGAATCAATCGAAAACAGCCACAAAATCCATCTTACTTTTTTATGAAATTCTTCCCCCGCCCTACGATCTATTGACATTAGATTAGATCAAAATTATAATTAAACTCAAAAAACCATAGGGATAGAACTGGGGAATGAACATGTATACTTATAAAGATGCTGAAAGAAAAACTTATGAACGGGACCAAAAGACTGTTGATCTTGTGGCCCAAATTTTATCGGATGTACAAAAAAATGGCGATCAAGAACTGCTTCGCCTTGCTGAAAAATTTGATGGTGTGTCTCTTCGTACCATTCGTGTCCACCATCAGGAAGTGGAAAAAGCTTATAGCCTTATTTCATCAGATACGTTGGAGGCCATCCAAAATGCCGCAGCCCAAATACGTTTCTTTGCACAAAAACAGCTGGAGACACTTCAGCCTCTGTTAACTGCAACGCCCATTGCCGGCGTTACCTTGGGTCATCGTCTTGTCCCTGTAGAAACAGTAGGCGCTTATGTGCCTGCGGGAAGATATCCTCTGCCATCCACAGCTCTGATGCTTTCCATCCCTGCCAAAGTGGCTGGTGTAAAAAAAGTAGTTGCCTGTTCTCCTGCGGCTCATGGCTATGATACCATTCATCCGGCAGTTCTTGTGGCAATGGATATTGCTGGTGTCGATGAAATTTATTGCACAGGCGGGGCTCAGGCCATTGCAGCTATGGCATACGGCACAGAATCTGTACAAAAGGCTGATTTGATCTGCGGACCTGGCAATCGGTTTGTTGTGGAAGCGAAACGCCAGGTGTTAGGAAATGTAGGCATCGATAGCTTAGCTGGACCTTCTGAAGTGCTTATTATCGCTGATGGACATACAAACCCAACCTTTGCCGCCATTGATCTTTTGGCCCAAAGTGAACATGATCCAAACGCCCGTGGAACTTTAGTCACAACCAGCAAATCTTATGCAGATGCCGTGTTAAAGCATATCCAGACCTATGCCGATGAACTTTCTACTGGACAATTGGCAATGCAGTCTTGGCAGGATAACGGTATGATCCTAATTGCCGATACAATGGAGGAAGCCATTTCTTTTGCCAATGAGGCTGCTGCGGAACATGTGGAAGTACATACCAGAAATCCACAGGATGTAGCCCGCAGACTAGACCACTATGGGTCCTTGTTTATCGGTGAGTATACGCCTGTTGCTTTCGGCGATTATTGTTCTGGCACCAATCATACTCTGCCAACCATGTCTTCTGCCCGTTACAGCAGCGGTCTGTGGGTAGGCACGTTTTTAAAGACAGCATTTACCCAATATATCTCCAAAGAGGGCTGCCAAAATCTTTCTCAAACTTGTATGCAGCTTGCAGGGGAAGAAGGGTTATATGCCCATCAGAAATCCGTCATGATAAGAACACAAAAGTAATAAACGCAAACAAAAAAAGCAGGGGAAAAATCCCCTGCTTTTTCTATCATCAGATCATAGAAAGTCTAAACTTATCATGCACTGCGTTCATTGCCACTTCAATATCCTTTTCCGCAATCAAGACAGAAATTTTAATTTCAGATGTAGAAATCATGTTAATGTTAACGCCTGCATTATAAAGTGCTTCAAACAACATGCTTGCAACACCTGGATTGGTAGCCATACCTGCTCCTACAATAGAAAGCTTTGCAATCGTGTCATCATGGACAATCTGCTTTGCTGTAATCATGTCTCTGCTGTCCTCCAACACTTGAAGAGCTGCATCCAGACTAGTCTTTGCTACAGTAAAAGAAATATCCTTTGTACCATCACGGCCTACAGATTGGAGAATAATGTCTACGCTAATTCCCTTTTTGCTGAGAAGAGAGAAAATCTTAAACGCAATTCCCGGGACATCCTTTACTCCAATAATAGAAATCCGTGATACATCTTTATCTGAAGCTACTCCACTGACAAGCATTTTTTCCACTTTGCATTCCTCCTTAACCACTGTACCTTCTGCTTTCGACATACTGGAACGAACAACCAGTTTTATATTGTATTTTTTGGCCATCTCCACTGATCTGTTATGAAGCACCTTCGCACCTAAACTGGCAAGCTCCAGCATTTCATCATAACTAATTTCATCCAGCTTTCTGGCATTTTTCACAATACGTGGGTCTGCCGTATAAACGCCCTCTACATCTGTATAAATCTCACATAAATCAGCATTTAACACCGCAGCCAAGGCAACTGCTGACGTATCAGACCCTCCACGGCCTAAAGTTGTCACATCCCCATATTGATTAATTCCTTGAAAACCTGTGACAATGACAATATTTTTTCGTCCAAGCTCTACCTGAATTCTCTCTGTATTGATTCTCTTAATTCTAGCATTGCCATACGCCGCTGTTGTGTCAATGCCAACTTGCATAGAATTTAAAGATACGGCTCTACGGCCAAGCTTATTGATGGCCATTGCCATTAACGCAACTGACTGCTGCTCTCCTGTAGAAAGCAGCATATCCAGTTCCCGCATACTGCATTTTGGGTTGATCTCGTTTGCCTTTTCTATCAATTCATCCGTCGTATCTCCCTGTGCCGAAAGAACAACGACAACGTCATTTCCAGCATCATAAGTCTCAATAATCCGTCTTGCAACATTTAATACTCGTTCCGCGTTGGCAACAGAACTGCCTCCGAATTTTTGTACAATTAACATGAACGATTTCCTCCTTATTTTTCTCTTTCTACAACAGCGCCTTCTAAATCCGGCTTTAAAATCTGAAGCTTCCAATGATGTGGGAGCGTGCTTAAAAACTCGGACATCTTTTTCTCAAAATCCGCTGCATCTTTTTCATCAAGCACTGCCATCAGCGTGGAGCCGGCACCGCTTAAATAGCTTGCTTTCGCACCAAACTTTTCGCCTGCCGCAAAGATGTCTTCCATATGAGGAATCAGCTTTGCTCTGTAAGACTGGTGCAGCCTATCATCCATCGCTATTTTTAAATTATCCAAATTACCGCTCATCATTGAGGCCACCAATAATCCTGCTCTCGATGCGTTAAAAATTGCGTCCTTTCTTGACACCATTTGTGGCAAAACACCGCGGGACATCGCCGTAGAAACCGGAAAATCTGGAACCATGACGCCAAAGGAAACATGCTTAGGCACTGTAATTTTCACTGTCTTTAATGTCCCCTCATCGATTACCCCTACAACCATACCGCCCAATAAAGCAGAATCAGAATTGTCCGGATGGCCTTCAATTCTAGCTGCGATCGGCGCCAGCTCTTCTTTTGTCATGTGGGTACCTGAAAGCTCATTGGCCGCCATCAGTCCTTCTACAATACAAGCAGAGCTGCTGCCCAGGCCCCGCATTGTAGGAATAAAGTCTTCCTGAATCATACGGATACCAGGCATAGGCTTTCCAATCATCTCATAAAAATTTTTCATTGTTTTATAGATTAAATTTTTCTCATCTGCTGGAATCGGGAGCTCTGGTTTTCTTTTAAACGAAATTTCCAGTCCTTTTTCCATTGGCTCAACCCATACATGATTATAAAGCTTTACAGCGATTCCTATGCTGTCAAATCCAGACCCCATATTTGCTGATGTTGCCGGTACTCTAACGTGTAACATATTCTAGCCCTTCCATCCTCTTAAGTTTATTCTCTTGCAACAATATGAAAACTTTGTATCCCCTCAAGGTTTTCAATCTTCTTCATCAATATCCCTAATTCTTCATTCATTGCGTTGGTCTCAATGGTAATTGTCACATTTGCCACGCCATTGATCGGAATTGTCTGATTGATTGTCAAAATGTTTGCCCCTGCGTCTGCAATGCTGTTTAAAACGCTGGAGAGAAGACCCTTAGCATCATCCAAATTAACAGACATGGTAACCGTCTTTCCTCTGGTATTTTCATAGAGAGGAAAAATCGCGTCCCGATATTTATAAAAAGCACTTCTGCTAATTCCAACCTCATTGACTGCATCCTGAACGGTTCTCTTTTTTCCACTCTCCAGAATATTTTTTACATCCATGACCTTTAGGAAAATTTCAGGTAAAACGCTTTTATCAACAATATAAAAATTTTTATCCTTTTTCATAGAATCACCTTCGAATGTATGCGTTACAAATACATATGTTTCTGCAACAAAGAATATAGCACAGTAGCAATCATTTTGCAAGAGAAAAATACATTTTTTTCAATTCTTATCTTGGGCTAAAACACATCCTGCTCCATCAACTCATAATAGGAACGAATATACCTGAGACAGTTTTTGCGCATAAACTGCTCCGAGCCTTTGGAAAAATCATCATAAATGCCAATGACACCCATCCCTGCCTGATGTGCTCCTAAAACTGCATGAGGGGAGTCCTCAAAAACCAAACAGCAATCCGGCGCACATTTCATCTCCTTGGCAGCCCTGTAAAAAACATCTGGAAATTCCTTGTTTTTTCCTATTTCTTCCGTATAAACGACAGCATCAAAATATTGCTCCAGCCCTAGCCTTTTCATTGCAGCTTCACACATCTGTTTTACCCCTGATGTAGCGACAGCCATAGGCACTTTTTTATCCTGTAATCTCTGCAAATATTCCCTCACCCCATCTTTGAGAGGCACATGATAGGCATAGGCATCGTAGGCCAGATGAAATAATTCTTCTTTCACCTGCTGAACTGTCAACGGAAGGCCGTATCTTTCCAGAATATATTGGGCACCATCGGTAAAGGGCAGCGTAACGATTTTCTCCATATACGCTGTATCTGGCACATAACCATATTTTCCAAGAAATTTGGCATCTGCTTCACTCCACACACCCATCGAGTCCAAAATTGTTCCATCCAGATCAAAAATTGCCGCTGTTTTCATCCTGCGCCACCTTCCCTCATTATCGCTTTTCTGCTTTCTACAAAAGCTTAATATTTTATTTTACCAGCAAAACAGAAAATTTCAACTCCCTACTTCTTGTAAAAATTTAAGATTCTGCTAAAATAAAAGAACAAATAAAATCATGGAGTTTAACAATGGAACCTAATCTTATATTGGAATCTGAAATTGAACAAGTGGAAAAATTATTTTCAGATGCCTTTTTTCATATCATCCATTCTTTTCCACAACGGGACAGAGAAAATATAATGCTCTATACTGCCGCAATTTTTCGGCGTTGGTATCACACCGCCCTGGTGAATGAAACCAGTCTTTCGCCGATCAACTTGTTAGATGCAGCCAGCCGCTGTAAAAAGGGTAGCGATGGACCTATTTTGACACTAAAAATAGACCATAAACAGAAAAATCAAGCCAAAATTCAGCCTGTCTTTCCTTCTCTCTCAGAAGAAAGTATTTTACAGCAGGATTTAAAAATTTTGGCTGCATTTTGTTTGCCGGATGTGGCAATGGCTTCCGCCCATAGCCTTACAGGGGAAGCCATGTCAAGGCTCCTGCCAAATTTAAGCTATGAAGATCCGTTTTATGCACAGTTTCTAACAGAATTTGCTCTGAAAACTGGACTTCTGGCACCAATACCATCCATCCACGCACTTCGCGCCCAAACCAATATGCAACAGTGTTTTTTGCTTGATCTTCCGTCGGAAGCATTTTTGCAAAACGCTTTTTCTTCTGTCTTAGCCATTGCTGTTGAAAAAATAACAGAGAAGCTACCGGAACTGTTTCATCATTTGGACCAAGACCTTCTCAGGACACTGTTCTTGTCCAGCACAGAACCAGCTGACCTTCTCAGCGCTCTCTTCCAGCTGATTGACATAGATGCAGAAAAAATTATGGCAGAATATGAGGAAGAAGCGCTGACAGAGGAGGACGAAATTTATCTTCCTTATATCTTTACTGCAGGCGTCCTTCTAGACAAATGGTTATTCACTCCCCTTGGCAGTTATATGGGGCTCATTCATGTTCTTTACGCCAGCACAATGGATTTAAAGGAAGAACTTAATTTTGTGCTGACTGACTTGAATTTGGAACGCGACTTGTCACCCTCCATCTATTCTCTGTGCACAGCCTTTCGCTACACAATGTTGGGAAGATGCCTATTTCAGTCTGAACAAGCAGAAGATCCTTTTCTCCCTGAAAGTATACCCCATCAGCAAATACTTCTTTCCTTTCGAGAAGAACAAGTGGCACAACGGCTGGAAGAAACACTACAGCAGGCGAAAGAACATACAGAGACAGTTTGTTGTTTTAGAATATGCTTTAGTAATGATAAGAGTTACTGGAAAATCATAGAAATAGAGGATAATGCAGCAATCTATGAGCTCCATCAACAGATTGCCCTGCTTTTTGGTTTGGACGAGTTTTCTGACTTTACCTTTTCTCTGACAGACCAAAATAATTCCACCTACACTTTCTCATCCAACCAAACTGCACAAAACAGTGAATGTTCTGTGTTAAAGGATCTTCCACTGGATCACTGTAAAAAATTTATTTATATCTCTTCCTTCGATCGCTGTCTGACCATTGAAGTGGAATTTTTAGGCCATCAACCGAAATATAAAGGGTTACTTTACCCACGTATCACACATCAAAGTCTGCAGGCAAAGCAGGAAGAAGACTTTATTACATTTTAGTCAGGAGGTAACATCATGGAACCAACAGTTCATATGCACGGCGGCGATCTTGACGCCATAGAAAGAAAATATGGAATACCAAAAAACGAGATCATAGATTTCAGTGGGAATATCAATCCTTTTGGTTTTCCTGAAAGCATAAGAAATGCTTTGTCACAAAATATTGATATCGTCTGTACCTATCCAGATAAAAACTATACTGCTCTGCGGGAAAGTATTAGCGCTTACACTGGCGCTGATGCCAACAATATTGTCGTTGGCAACGGTTCCACAGAGCTCATCAGTACTTTTATCAAATCTGTAAATGCCAAAAAAACAGTGATTCTAGGTCCTGCCTACTCGGAATACGAGCATGAAGCGTCTCTTACCGGAGGTTCTTTTTCCTATTTTCCACTGAAGGAAGAAGAAGGATTTCTTCTTAATCTAGAGGGTCTTCTGCAGGCACTAACACCACAGGTAAATTTGTTTATCGCCTGTAACCCAAACAACCCAACTGGAACAGCCATCACCGTCTCTCAAATGGAGCGTATCTTAGACCACTGCCAAAAAAATGGCACTTCCGTTATGATTGACGAAACCTATATTGAATTTAGCGATTCCCTAGACGAAATTTGTTCGATTCCTCTTGTTGAAAAATACGAGAACCTTTTCGTCATCCGCGGCGTATCGAAATTTTTTGCCGCGCCTGGTTTACGCCTTGGCTATGGTATCTGCAAAAATCAAACCTATTTAGATCTCCTAAAAACCATTCAGGATCCATGGTCTGTCAATATTCTTGCAAGCTTTGCCGGTGAGCGGCTTTTTGGGGATCTGGATTTCATCCAGCGGACAAAAAAACTCATCTCCTCCCAAAGACAAATTCTTATGGAAGAATTGAGCCGCTGGAAAAACGTCCGTGTCTACCCTTCCAGTTCCAACTTTATTCTGTTAAAACTTCTGACCAAAAAAATAGATGCAGCCGAAATTTTTGAACAGTTGATTCATCAAAAAATGCTTATCCGTGACGCTGCCTCTTTTCCTTTCCTGGACGAAACCTTTCTTCGTTTCTGTCTTCAGCTGCCAGAACAAAATGCAGCCCTTTTAGCTGCCCTCAAAAAGTTGGTTGAGGATTGAGATGGAAATAAAAAAAATTTCAGAAAACAAAAAAGCTTATTTAGATCTGCTGCTGCTGGGAGATGAACAGGAGTCTATGATCGATCAATACCTTGACAGAGGTGAACTGTACGTCTTATTGGACCCTGACGTAAAAACAGTCTGTGTTGTGACAGAAGAAGGTGACGGTATTTACGAAATCAAAAACCTAGCCACAGCCCCTTCCTGCCAAAAGCAGGGGTATGGCAAAAAAATGCTCCAACAAATAGAAACCATCTATCAGCCTCAGGCGCATACCTTGCTTGTAGGCACTGGCGACAGCCCTCTGACAGTCCCATTTTATAAAAAAATGGGCTTTACAGAATCCCATCGCCTCCAAAACTTTTTTCTTCTGCATTACGATCATCCTATCATAGAGGCTGGCAAACAGCTGGTGGATATGGTTTATTTAAAAAAAGTTCTTACATAAAAAACGGCGGAAGAAACAGGCCATAAAAAGCTTCTGTTTCTTCCGCCGTTTTTTTAATCTTACATCCGAAAATGTCGATTTTTCAAGCGAGATATCTGTCTTTCTTTTTATCGTTCTAACCACTGCAGACTCACACCAAATAAAAAGCAAACTATTTGTTTTGTTCCTTGTTTGTCAAAAATGAGACGAATTGAAATCTTTGATCTAACTGATCCCCAACAATCCCAACAACTTTTCCCATGGTAAATGCTGCCAAAATTGTTCCTACGCCCAATCCTTCCAAATGCCCCAAAAAAATTCCAGTCATTCCAGCTGTAATAGCCAAACAGATAACATCAAACGATATTTTAATTTTCGTATAATGAATACCGGTAATATTAGCCAACTCTCGTGGAAAAAGATCTGTCGGTATAATTGGCAGACAGCAGCGGTTTGAAAGAGCAATTCCCAAGCTGATGAGAAGATAACTCACAATAAAATAAACTACACGACAAAATAAAGTTTCAGGCAAAACACCAATCCATAATTCATGAACATCTAATAGCTCTCCAAAAACAAACCCTACCAAAAAGCTAAACAAATACTGAAAAACAAAACGTTTTCTTAAAACCATCAGACTTGCAATCAAAAGCCCTTGAAAAATATAAGTCCATGTCCCCAAAGAAAAATTGGGGAGTACTTTTGAAAAAGCAAACGGCACACTAGAAATAGCAGAAATTCCAGAGCCGGAATATAACATTAGAACAACGCCCAAACTATTGATAATAATTGCAAAGGCAAGCGCCGCTTCCCCTCTCCAAATGATTTTATTATTGTCAGTTAAACTTTCATTCATGCCATAGTTCCCCCTCATAAATTTGCATAGAATTAGTTTAATCTTTACACTGTGAATTAGCAAATAAATATTTTAGATCAAATGATAGATAATATCTATCATTTGACGTATAATCATTTTGTTAGAAGGAGGATCGCAAAATGAATCTGTTTTATTTACGTTATTTTGTTGTGTTAGCCCACATGCAGCATTATACAAAAGCGGCAGAACAACTTTGTATTACACAGCCAAGTTTAAGTCATGCAATTATTCAAATGGAAAAGGAACTAGGGCTTCCCCTATTTGAAAAAAACGGTCGAAAAACAACACTTACTCGTTTTGGAGAAGAATTTTTAGCTTGCGCAGAACAGACTTTGTCCACATTAGATGCCGGAATCGAGTCTATTCAACGCAGTGCCCGCGGAGAGGGACTCATTCGTCTAGGACTACTCCGAACATTAGGCGTAGAATTTATCCCCCATCTAGCCGCAGAATTTCTAAAGAAAAATTCAAAATTAGACATCCAATTTACATTTCACACTGGAGTCACCCAGACTCTGCTAGATGGGCTTTCCTCCAGAAAGTTTGATTTAGTATTTTGCTCTCAGCCACCAGAAAAATTTAATTTTACTGCAATCCGCATACAACGACAGGATTTGGTTTTAATTGTTCCCCAAAATCACCCTCTTGCCTGCCGTCATACCATTGATTTAGCGGAAACTGCTCCATACCCTCAAATATTTTTTGAACAGAGCTCAGGAATACGAGCTATCATAGACCAGATGTTTACACAAATAAAGATAGAACCCAAAATTGCTTATGAAACAGAAGAAGATCAGGTCATTGCCGGATTGGTTGCACAAGGATTCGGAATTGCGGTTGTTCCCTATATGGATTTGCTATTAAAACTAGATATCCACATTTTGCAGATTACCTCGCCTTTCTGTGAACGCGCTCTTTTTATGGTAAATGATAATAGTGTATTTATGCCGCCTTCTGTACACCGGTTCCATCAATTTGTACTTGATCACTGCATATGTAATGAAAAAAAATGAGAGCACTGTTGTTTCCTTATCGACACCACTTTGTTCAAAAGCATGAAAAAAAGCTCTCTTACATATCTCTATAAAACTCTAAATCAAATCTGATTTTTCAAATTTAAAAAGCAACGGAGTTCTTCCGCTGCTTTTTTATTAAAAATTTCTGTATTTTCCTTATCTCTTACAGATTCAGATATTTTTTATATGAAGAAAAAATTACTCTTTCTCCTCTTGATTGCTTTCTTCTATCTCAATACAAATTCCTAATTCCTTCAACTGCTTTTCTTCTACAATATTTGGTGCGTCTGTCAACGGACAGGAGGCATCTTTCACTTTCGGGAATGCAATGACGTCACGAATGGAAGTTGCACCAGTCATCAGCATAACGATTCTATCCAGACCAAAAGCAAGCCCGCCATGAGGAGGCACGCCGTATTGGAAGGCATCCAGCAAGAAACCAAATCTCTCCTGGGCCTGTTCATCAGTAAAGCCTAACAGGTTGAACATCTTCTTCTGGATATCATTTCTGTGAATACGAATGCTGCCGCCGCCCAACTCAACGCCGTTTAACACCATGTCATAGGCCTTTGCCCGCACAGCGCCAGGATCTGTTTCCAATAACGGAATATCTTCATCCATCGGAGAGGTAAACGGATGATGTTCCGCAACAAACCGGTTTTCTTCCTCGCTCCACTCCAACATTGGAAACTCTGTAATCCATAAGAAATTATAGTCGTCAGCCTTTGTCAGCTCCAGTCTTCTGGCAAGCTCCAGACGAAGAGCGCCAAGAGAGTCGAATACAACCTTATTTTTGGCATCAGCACAAATCAGGATCAAGTCTCCTGGTTTTCCTTCCATATGCTCTACAATTTCCTGTAACTTTTCTGGCGTAAAGAACTTTGCAATCTGAGATTTGAGGCTTCCGTCTTCATTGACAACGATCCATGCCAAACCTTTTGCCTGATATGTCTTTACAAACTCCACCAGACTGTCAATTTGTTTTCTAGGGAAATGCCCGCAGCCGTTTGCATTGATCGCTCTAACGCTGCCGCCCTGATCTAAAGCACTTTTAAAGACAACAAACTCTGTTCCTGCCACAATGTCAGAAATATTCTTTAGCTCCATACCAAAGCGCAGGTCTGGTTTATCCGAACCAAAACGCTCCATCCCTTCCCGATAAGTCATCCGGCGAAATGGCGTTTTGATGTCTACGCCTAAATTATCCTTAAACACCTTCTGAATCAGGCGCTCATTAAGGTCCATAATTTCTTCCATGTCAATGAAAGAAAGCTCCATATCAATCTGTGTAAATTCTGGCTGACGGTCAGCTCTCAGGTCCTCATCACGAAAACATCTTGCAATCTGATAATACCGGTCCATACCGGATACCATCAAAAGCTGTTTAAATAACTGTGGTGACTGAGGCAGTGCATAAAAATTTCCTGGATGCACACGGCTTGGCACAAGATAGTCCCTCGCGCCTTCCGGTGTGCTTTTTGTCAGAATCGGCGTTTCAATCTCAAGAAATCCTTCTTGACTCAAAAACTCCCTTACAGTACGCACAATATTATGCCGGATCTGTATATTTCTAAAAATGCTAGGTCTTCTTAAATCCAGATATCTGTATTTTAATCTCAGATCGTCTTTTACCTGCACGTCATCTTCCACATGAAACGGCGGTGTTTCAGACTCCGAAAGGATTCTTAAATTTTTGGCGATAATCTCAATGTTACCTGTCGCCATATTTTTGTTTATATTTTCCTCTGTTCTAGCTGAGACAACACCCTCGATTGCTACAACATACTCACTGCGGATCGTCTCTGCCTTAGCAAATAATTCTTTATCCGCACTGTTTCCGTCAATCACTGCCTGGACAATCCCTGTTCTGTCCCGCAGCGCTATAAAGATCAGCTGACCCAAGTCACGTCTTCTCTGTACCCATCCCATGACAGTAACAGACTGACCGATCAGATTCTCATGAACCTCTCCACACATATGGCTTCTTTTTAAGCCTGTCATTGATTCGCCCATACCTATCTCCTTAACGATTTTAATTAATATTACTCTTAATATAATATCATTTTCGAAAAAAAAGTAAATACTTTAATACAAAAAGACCGGCATTTCGCCGGTCCTGTTCCACAATTTTATTCAATGACAGTTACCCAATGATACTTGTCTTCCAGCCTTCCACTTTGGATTCCTGTAATGGTATCAAAAATTTTATGAGAAATTGGACCAATCTCCCCGTTATTGATCACCACATCTTCCCCTTCCCAGCTAAGCTCGCCGATTGGGGAGATAACAGCAGCTGTACCTGTGCCAAAAGCTTCGTTTAAAGTACCATTTTTCGCTGCATCAAAAACTTCCTGCATAGAAACTTTTCTTTCTGTCACCTTATATCCAGCGTCTCTCAAAAGTTCAATCGAAGACATTCTTGTAATACCGGAAAGGATGCTGCCATTTAATTCCGGTGTTACCACCTCGCCATTAATGACAAACATAACATTCATTGTACCTACTTCTTCGATGTATTTTCTTGTCACGCCATCCAGCCAAAGTACCTGTGTAAATCCTTTTTCCAGTGCGATTTCCTGAGATTTTAAGGAAGCGGCATAATTTCCCGCAGTCTTTGTAAAGCCCATACCACCCTTTACTGCTCTGCAATATTCGTCTTCCACATAAATTTTTACAGGATTAATTCCCTCTTTGTAGTAGGAGCCTACTGGAGAGAGGATTACCATAAATTTGTATGTTTTTGAAGGGTGTACGCCAATGTGATCTTCTGTAGCAATGACAAATGGTCTGATATAAAGACTTGTGCCTGGCGCTGTTGGAATCCAGCTTCTTTCCAGAGAAACTAATGTCTTGATTGCCTCAAGAGCATCCTCCTCATTTAACTGAGGGATACACAAACGATCGTTAGAAATATTTAAACGATGTACGTTTTTCTCTGGACGAAACAGTCTAATTTCACCGTTAACGCCCATATATGCTTTTAATCCCTCAAAAGTAGCCTGTCCATAATGAAGCACCATGCAGGCTGGATCCATCATCAGCGGCTGATAAGGCACAATCCGCGGGTCAAACCAACCTTTTCCTTCCTCATAATCCATAATAAACATATGGTCGGTATAATAAACGCCAAAAGGCAAATTATTCATATCCGGCTTTTCTTTTAATGTTTTTGCTCTCTCGATTCTGATATTCATACTGAAATCCCCCTATCAATAGCAGCGCCACCAACGCCGCTAACTTTAATAATAAATTGTTAACTAACAGAATAACAAACTTTTTATATTAATTCAAGTATTTTCGAGTGAATCTCTGAAACTTTTACCTCGACCATTTCTCCTGTCTCCATATTTTTAAGAGAAGCAACATCATTTTTAATTTCATCGTCACCTAAAATAACAGCGTATTTCGCCCCAATTTTATTGGCATATTTCATCTGCGCCTTGACACTTCGGCCTACCGTATCACACTCTGCCTGAACCCCTCTTTGCCGCAGAGAAAAAACAATCCCCTGAGCTTTGATAAAGCCTGTCTCACCAACAGAGCCGACATAAATATGCCGCTGCGGCGGAAACTCCTCTTTGCCATTTTGCGCTTCCAGTGTCAGAAGTAACCGTTCCATTCCCAAACCAAATCCCACAGCTCCTGTCTTTGCGCCACCGCATTCCTCTATCAAACCGTCATATCTTCCGCCGCCGCAAACTGTGCTTTGGGCGCCAATGCTTGTAGTGACAAATTCAAAAACTGTTCTTGTATAATAATCCAGACCGCGAACAATCTTTGGATCTACGGTATATGGAATGCCCATTTCATCTAAAATCCGCTGTAATGTTTCAAAGTGTTCTGTACATTCCTTGTCCAGACAGTCCAAAACCGAAGGCGCCTTTTCTAACACAGCCTGACATTTCTCATTTTTACAGTCCAGCACACGGAGTGGATTTTTCAGATACCGCGCTCTGCAATCCTCACAAAGATCCTCTATATGAGCGCCAATAAAACTTTTCAGCGTTTGATTATAGTTTTGTCTGCACACCGGCCCGCCAAGGCTATTGATTCTCAGCGCAATATCTTTTACCCCCAGCTCACGCAGCAATTCATAAGCCACAGAAATCGCCTCTGCATCCTGCGCCGGACTATACGAACCAAACATTTCCACACCAAACTGGTGAAACTGCCTCTGACGGCCTGCTTGCATTTTTTCATATCGGAAGGTAGGTGCAATGTAATAAAGCTTTGTCGGCTGCACTTGATTGTGCATGCCATGCTCAATATAGGCTCTCGCTACCCCTGCTGTGCTTTCTGGTTTCAGCGTAATGCTTCTGTCACCTTTGTCTTGTATATGGTGTTAGTATATCTACATTCTATTCCAAAGCCATTCTATATCAGGAAAAGCTAAATGAACTAAGAATGTAACAACAAACAATGCAATC